>DHIZ01000297.1:344-10899 GCA_002404055.1 Chloroflexi bacterium UBA4733 | reverse complement strand
TTGCGTAGCGAGGGGGCGGTGAGGGGAGGAGGAAGGATAGTTTAGACTAACGCTGCCGATGGTTGACGAGCATGGAGAGAGGAGGCAGCGTGATGGACGAGACGACGCAGGATGGGTGGGATCTGGCGGGGCGGGCGGTGGCGCAGGAGGTGGCTTCGTGGCGGCGGGCGCATCCGCGGGCGATCGCACGACCGCCGCCAGGCTGCGCGATGAGACCATCGCCTACCTCGAAGCCCGGCTGCCCCAGGCGCAGTACCACATCTTGCAGGCCAAGGGCTATCCCATCGGCAGCGGCAGCGTGGAGAGCGCCGGCAAACTGCTAGTCGAGGCCAGACTCAAGGGCAGTGGGATGCGCTGGGCGCGGCGCTGCATCGCGCCACACGGCATGCCACGTTCGCGCGCTCGCATCTTCCGGACGTATCTTACCCGTATCCACGTCGGCCTGAAGCTGCCTGTAGACACGATCAAGCGATGCCGCCACGACCCCGGAGATTCTGTCCGGCACCGGCCAGCCGTCTGGACCGGGGCGCAACGCGTAACGATATCCCGGCGTCACCACGCGCAGTTCGCGCAGGTTCAGTCGGGCAGCGTTGACAGCATCGCTCGGACTCGGGGCATTGCCGGCACGTCGAGGATCGCTCGGTGGGTATTGCCAGCCGCGGATGTGGTTGTGGGTAAGTACTGTATCCCGGACGCGATCAGCATCCTGGGGAGCGACCGGCACTTCGTGTTCCCCCTCCCGACCAACGCTCCTGAGAATCTTTTGCCCTTCGCTGTCGAACCCGACGAGAACCTCGTGGCGCAATAGTCGAATCTCGTCCTCCACCGCGCGCGTAGCGCGTCGCTGCGCTGACGCCCGATAGCCTGCTCGGCCGTCTGAATGGCAGTTGGCGTTCCCCGACCTATGGTGTCAACCCCATCGGGTCGCCGCCGGGTGAGGAGCGCAGGGCCGCCAGAATTGCCGTACTGGTGACTTTGCGCGTCCCCGTTGGCGGAGTTTGCGGTCCATCGGTCCAGCGCAGGCCCCAGACGCCCAGGGCGGTGACGATGGGCAGGAGGTCGCGGCCCTTGTCGGTGAGTAGGTACTCGTGGCGGGGGGGATGCTCCTGGTAGGCCTGGCGCTCGAAGATGCCCTCCCGTACCAGTAACTCCAGGCGCGTGCTCAGGATGTTGTCGGCGATGCCGGTGGCGCGGAAATCCTCGAAGCGACGGGCGCCGTCCAGGGCGTCGCGGACGATCAGCAAGGTCCACCACTCCCCCACGACATTCAGCGAACGAGCGATGGGGCAGAGCATCCCCGAAAAACTCTTGCGACGCATGGCTACTTTCCTCCAGTCACTTGCATGATGCTAGTATACCCGGTACACTGTGTCTTGCACGATGCAAGTGACGACGGCCGCGTCACCTGTACAGCGCATCCCTGGCGATTGGAACATATACGAAGGAGTCACCCTATGATCCCTCAGCACCTGGTCCTCCCTCGGTCCTCGCGCGGTTGGGTTCTGGCGCTCACCGCCATGGCGTTCTTTATGGTATCCCTGGACTTGCTGGTCGTCATCACTGCGCTGCCCGTCATGCAGCGCGACCTGCACGCCGCCATGTCGGCCCTGGAGTGGACGGTCAACGCCTACAGTCTGGCTTCGGCCGCCGGCATCATCACGGCGGCGGCGCTCGGCGATCGCTTCGGACGGCGTCGGCTATGTACACCTGGTGCTGCCGCTGCTTACCTCTGGCGTCGGTGTTTCCATGGCGTTCGCCACAACGCCGACCGCGGTGATGAGCGCGGTCGCGCCGGCTGATATGGGCAAAGCGTCGGGGGTGACCAACACCCTGCAACGCTTCGACGGCGTCTTCGGCATCGCCATGGCCACCGCCGTCTTTTCCGCCAACGGCCACCTGGGTACGCCCGCCAGTTTTGACGCCGGGTTCCACCCCGCGCTGTTGCTGGCCGCCGGCTTGGCCCTGCTTGGCGCGGTCAGCGCCCTGGCAGTTGGCACGCGGCGACCGCTACCGGCAACCGTGCCGGCAGGCGCCACCGCCAAGGTACGGCCCGAGACAACCGTAGCAGTTGCTCTCCAGCCTTGAGACCGTCGCCGGCCTGGTCCGGCGACCAGCGAAGCGAACACGAGAGGAGCACCCCAGCGCTGAATTCATCGATCCTGCCTCCGTGCCGCCCCGGCGCGTTTGCCAGGGCGGCCTCGTCTAACCACAAACGGAGCATCCATGAACGGAAAAGGAGAACCTCATGAGCGAGCACCCCAACCTGACCCTCGTCCACGCCTACAACGATGCCTGGATCGGCGGCGACATGGCGGCCGCCGCCAGCTACCTGGCCGAGGAAGTCACCTTCGACAGCCCGAACCAACACCTGCGCTCATCCGAGGCGTTCATCGCGGCGCTGACCAGGTTCGGCCGGCAGGTCACGGGACCTACGGAGATCATCGCCGAGTTCGCCGACGACGAGCAGGTCCTGATGCTCTACGACCTTCCCACCAGCTCAGTCGGTCTGGTGCGCTGCTGCGATCGCTTCACGATCAAGGACGGCAAGATTCAGGCGAACCAGTTGCTCTTCGACACGAGCCCGTTCCGCCTGGCGCAGGCTGCCCCGCCGCAGGCAAGGCAATAATGGAGGCGTGCGGGCCCAAATATCCCGGCGATCGGCTCGCCACGCGCGGTACGCCATGGCGGATTGCGAGGTGTGTTCTGCCAGCGGAGCGACAGCCGCCGAGAACCGTTGTCATGATCGAATGGCAGCGCCTTGGCGTGGAGACGTTAGACCGGCTGCGGCTCGCGCGCCGGTACCTCGTTAATTAGCGGCCAGAGCACACTGGCGCTGTTTCCAACCTGAGGCGTGGTCACCTTGGCGCCTGGCACGGCCTCGAAATGCACGGCGTGATCGCCAGGATAGCTGCGCTGATGCGTGTTCTTCCCTAACCAGATGGTCAACGGAATGCCATCAGGAAATGCCGTGCAGCAACGGTAGCCCCGGAGATGGCGACAGTAACTACAGACTGGGCTGATACCTGGGATGCCACGGAGATCATCGGCAAGCATATCAACCGCCATTCAGGTCATATCCTCCCGATAGTAGATCAGGCCCATTGCCGGGGCAAGGTCCGACCAGATGGCGTGCGCTTCGTTCGCCACTGCCTCATCAGGAGTCAGCATACCATCATACAGTATACACAGTACCGCCGGGCCGCGGCGTGCCGGCCGCCGTTCAGCTCCGGCCTTCAGCGCCAACCGCGGTGACTGCCGGGACGTCGCTCTTGATCAGCACGCCGAAATAGGGGGGCGGCTCGTAGACGCTGAACAGCGCTTCGCTGAGACCCGCGAGCCATTGAGCGTCCATAGGCAGATGCCAGCGACTGAAGTTCGCTGCCTTACCGCCGCCGGTGAAGCCGTAGGCGGCGAGGAAGCCGCGCGCCAGGGACGGCAATGGCGTATTCGGCGCAGTTGGCTCCATCCACTCGCGGGAGCCGACCTCGCCATAGAGATCCTCGCCTTCCGGTTCGCCGCTGAAGAGTTTGAACTGGATATAGTGGTCGGGCTGCCCTGCCTCCTCCAGGATCAAATACGGGTGGATGCTGCCAATCGGTATATCTCGGGGAGCCTCCTCGAGGAAGGTCGTAAAGATGCGCCGAATGAAGGCGATGCGTCCGTGCGAGTTTAGCCTGGTGGGGTTCGGCAACTCGTCACGATCTATCCTATCGAGGTCCATCTGGTCTTCCTCCTGACCTGAAGAAGCGGGCGAAGGTCCGCCAACATGGTCGTAGACTGCCGCCAAAACCTGCCACGTGTCTGCTATGCGTTCCGCGCTGCGATCCGACGTTCGACGGAAAAATGGACTGCCTCGCGGGACAAGTGTGCCTCCATCAAGCGTCGGTCGACCCCGGCTCCCAGCCCACCTCCTGCGACCAGTCGCTTGCCTGCCGCATGATCGCCCAGATGGCAGGCCCTTTCGCCTCGGTGTAACCTCGACGGTCATGCGTATCCTCCTGGATCAGCGCCAGCTTAAGCGCTGCATACTCGCTTGCCTGCTGCGAATGGCAGCGCAGAAAGTCGCGGAAGAGGAGGGCGAACTGTTCGCTCCAACTGCCGTGCTGACGAACGTGGATGTGGGTGCGTCGCGTACCAGGCGACTCGCGGAAATAGCGTTTGGTGCGATCAGGATTATCGGCGCGGAAGACATAGCCCAGCGCCTCCAGCCGATCGCGGTAGGCAGCGAGCGGTTCGAAGGCGGCGACGGCAATCTGGATATCAATGATCGGCTTCGCCGCCAGGCCCGGCACAGCGGTCGAGCCGATATGGTCGATGCGCAGCGCTACCTCACCGAGTGCCCGGTGCAACATGCCCGCATCTTCGCGAAAGAGGAGCGGCCAGCCTGGGTCGTAGGAGACCACGACCAGCGGATCACCGGCACGCACGAATGGCGCGGGCATAGCGTTCTCCCCCTGCCCGCCATACTTGTTGTGTATGCACAGGACTGATAGGTACGATGGCATTCTACCGTTGCACTCCCGACGGCAAGCACGAGTGTAGGCGATCTTGGCAGACAACCTGGACCGCCTGCGCTTGCAGGGCGCGATTCATTCAATTACCCTTCAAGAGCATAGGCCCATCGCTCGTGACTACGTAGCCCCGCCCAATTGTGGCTGTGGTAGAGTAACGTTGAGGCAAGGCATCGCGAATGCAATGCGCTATCGGAAACTTGCGCAGACAACCGAATGCCGCGAGGGGAGTTCGGAATGGCAGCCACAACCGAGCGCGAAAGCGGCGTGACCATCCATGAAGTATCCCCAAGAGAGCGCTGGGAAATCTTCGACCGGGCAGCGCAGCACTACTTGCAAATGACAGGCGCCCAATTTATCCAAGAGTGGGACGTCGGCAAGTTCGACACGAACCCAGATGAACCCAGGGTGACACGCGTCGCCCTCCTTCGCCCTAGTGGCCCGTAGAACTGCGGAGCAAGCAGCAAAGGAATTTCGAGGTCTGCTGCAACAGGCTCTCGACTGAAATCCTAATGTTCCATTGGCATCCAAACGCCCGCAACTCTGTGCCGTGGCCTCATCTGCACCTGGGTACCGTGCTCCTCTCGGCGGCCTACAAGGGGCTACACAAGGCGCATATCCGAACCGAGCGAGCGCCCTCTCGGACGTGCTCTGGTTGGCCATCACGGAGTTGAACGTCCCACCGACAGCCGCCGCGTGCCCGGTGTGACAAAAACGTCGGTACACTGCCGGGTGTGGCGAAGGCACGACACGTAGCGCTGGAGGCGGTATCCATGCGATTTGCTATCCCCGACAACTTCCCCGTCGTTTATACGGTCGACCACCCGGCGTTGCAGCCGCTCCGGGAGCGCGGTGACGTCGCACTCTTCTCGACTCGCCACCAATCGCAAGATGAACTCATGGCGCGCCTGGCCGGGGCGACGGCTGCTATCAACGTGCGCGCCTACTCGCGCTTCGACGCCGCTGTGTTTGATGCGCTGCCTGCTCTCCGTTTTCTGACGGTGATGGGGACCGGCACCGACAATATCGACCTCTGGGCTGCGGCCCGGCATGGCGTCACGGTGAGCAACACGCCAACAGCCCCGATGGTCTCGGTGGCCGAACATACCGTCGCCCTGATGCTGGCCGCCGTCCGCAATCTGTTGCCGATGGACCAGGCGCTGCGCGCCGGACGCTGGCAGCACATGCCGGGCGTCGAACTGCACGGCAAGACGTTTGGCTTCATCGGTCTCGGTCTTATCGCGGCGCATGCTGCGCCGATCCTCCGCGCCTTCGGCATGCGCCTCCTGGGTTGGAGCCTGACCGACGATCCGGCGCGCGCTGCCCGCCTCGGCGTGCAACTGGCGCCGATGGACGAGGTCCTGCGCCAGTCTGACGTGGTCTCGCTCCACTTGCGCGCCTCGTCCCGCACCGCCGGGATCATCGGCGCGCGGGAACTCGCCTTGATGAAGCCAACGGCCTACCTGGTCAACACGGCGCGCGGCGCCTTGGTCGACGAGGCTGCCCTGATCGCGGCCCTGGCAGACCATCGGCTCGCCGGCGCGGCCCTCGATGTCTACCAGCAGGAGCCGCTGCCCGCCGACTCCCCATTCCTAACGCTCGACAACGTGATCCTGACGCCGCACGTCGGCTGGGTCACCGACGCCGGCATCGCCCGCATGGCGCACGATCCGGTCGCCAATATCCTCGCCTTCCTCGACGGCCAGCCGCAGTACGTCGTGACGCCGGCCGCCGCTCGTCAGTCGTGATCCGTATCGCGCTAACGGCGACACCGTTCCGGAGCGACCGGGGAAGCGACAGCACCGTTTCTCCCTTACCAGCCTGGCGCGGCGCAAACCGGGCTACGTCAGTTGTCGTCAGCCTCAGCGGCAACCA
Organism: Chloroflexi bacterium UBA4733; assembly: GCA_002404055.1. The sequence goes on along the minus strand of DHIZ01000297.1, from coordinate 4,513 downwards.
GCGCGGCGAGTCGTTGGTAATCCGCGCGCTGCACGGGCAAGGGGCGGTGAATGAGGGCGCGCGGCCCCGGGTGGTACAGCGGCACGAGCCGCCTCCCGTTCCAGGCGACGGGCCGGCCGACGTCGCGCGCCAGGACGAGGTCGTGCTGCGCGATCCTGCGAACGGCATCCAGGGCGACCGCGCCGAGCGTCGCCACCCAGTCCGGCTGCACGATCTGGATCAGTCGAGCCAGGTGACGTCCGCAGTTCGCGACCTCGCGACAGGTCGGCCGGTCGTTCCTTCCGGCAGCGTCGCGCGGATTGCACAGTACGGCGTTGGTGACGAAGACCGCGCTGCGCTCGAATCCGCCAGCTTCCAGCAGTGCTTCGAAGGTCCGGCCCGCACGATCGCCCGTCAGCGGCACACCCGACACATCCGCGCCCAACCGGCCGGGAGCCTCCGCGACGAAGAGGAGGCGCGCCGAATGCGGGCCATTGGCGTGACCCAGCACCCGCGTGCGTCCTTCCATGCGGGGGCAGCGCCGGCACATCTGCACGTCATCAACGAGCTGCGCAAACGCGCGGTCGGGGTCGTCGGCGCTCCTGCCGAGCCTCACAGCGTGGCGACAATCTCCCGCACGTAGCGCATCAGGTTGCGGGCGCCTTCGCGCTCGTCTTGCCAGGCGCCGTACTCGACGCAGAGTGGTCCCGTATAGCCGGCCTCCTGGAGGATTTGCAGGCTGCGGCGGAGGTCGAAGGTCTGGGTCTTGCCTTCGCGGTCCACGCGGCTCTGTAAGCCGTTCGGGTCCTCACTCCAGGCCTTGATGTGGCAGGTAAGCGCGTGCGGCGCCATCAAGCGCATCCCTGCTTCCCAGGTATCGCTGGAGAAGTTGGCGACATCGGGACAGGTGCGAAACCAGGGGGAGCCGACGCCATCAAGGAACGCCTGGATATTCCTGGGGTCGGCGGAAGCGCCGCCGTGGTTCTCAATCAGCAGGTAGACGCCGGTGTGGGCGGCCTCCTCGGCCAGTTCCCGGTAGCCGGCGGTGATGCGTACCAGCGCATCCTGGTCATCGGGGCGAGCGGCGCCGCTATTGACACGGATGGCCTGCGCCCCGATGGCGCGCGCCACGTGGAACCACTGCTTGATGGCTTCCAGGTCCGTCTGGCGGCGGGCAGCATCCGGGTTGGCAATGTTGCCCATATCCACGGCGATGTTGCGCACCTGCTGCCCCTGCGCCTCGACCGCCTGACGCAGCGTGTTGAGGTAGGCAGCGTGCTGGCTCTCAAAAAAGGTCGACACCAGCTCGATGGTGGTGGCCCCCAGCTCGCGGCAGACTGCCGGAAGATCGAGCAGGGTCATGGTTTTGTCCTGCTGAATGCTGCGATGAAAGGCCCAGCCCGCGATGCCTATCTCGTTTGTCACTGCCTTGTCTCCTTCACCAGTTGAGTTGCCACAGCCAAGTCTGTATGCTAGCCTCCGGCGAGTCGCCGCGCAAGTGCGCCGGAAACGCAGTAGGAGGCGAAGCGCCATACTACGGGCCATCGGACAGCCCGACGACAGAAGTTGACCCGGAAAGGATCAGGATCGTGGAACGCACATTTGGCTGGGGGATCATCGGTGCGGGCGTTATTGCGCCCTCGCATGCCATGGCCGTGCAGGCCAACGCGCCGCGCACGCGGCTGGTAGGGGTCTGCGATGTCATCCCGGAGAAGGCGGAGCAGCTCAAGAACGACTACGGCGCGGAATTTGCCACATCGTCGATGGAGGAACTGCTGGCCCGCCCCGACATCGACTGCGTCAGCATCTGCACGCCGAGCGGGGAGCATGGCAACTGCACCATCGCCGCCGCACGCGCCGGCAAGAACATCCTCTGCGAAAAGCCGCTGGACATCACCCGCGCTAAGATGGACGAGGTATTGGCGGTTGTCGCCGAGGCGGGCGTCAAACTTGGCTGCGTCTTCCAGAGTCGCACCAGCCCGCTTAACCGCCAGATCAAGCAGATGGTCGCCGCCGGCGAGTTCGGCCGCCTGCTCTACGCCGACATGTCCGGTAAGGATTACCGCGCCCCTGCCTACTATCAGACGGCGGACTGGCGCGGCACGATCCGCTACGACCGGGGCGCCCTGATGAACCAGGGTATCCACTCGCTGGACCTCTACCTCTGGCTGGTCGGCCAGCCGGTGGTGGAAGTCAGTGGCTTCTGGGACCACCTGGACCGAACCATCGAGGCGGAGGACACGATCGTCGGCTCGCTGCGTTTCGCCAGCGGCGCGCTCGGCGCCATCCTTTACGCTACCAGCAGTTCGCGCACGGGTCTGCCGCGCACCATCGGCCTCCATGGCACGGAGGGCAACGTGCTGCTGGCCGGCCGCAAACCCACCATCGAGCGGCGCGGCGAGGAACTCCACCTGGAAGGCACCGCCGAGGTGGGGGCGGACGGCCAGATGGCGCCGTTACAGGGCCACGCGCAGCACGTGCGCGACCTGACCCAGGCGATCGAGGAGAACCGCGACCCGGAGATAACCGGCAAGTCGGCCCGCACGGCGGTCGATGTGGCACTGGCGCTCTACCAGGCGTCGGATACCCGCAGCGTTGTGCGCCTGGCACAGTCCTAAATTGGGAGCAGACAAGGTGGGGTTGGCGATCGCCAGGTACACTACGACGCGATTCCCTGCTCTGAAAATGCGGGTTAGGCGGCTGATTGCTTGGCGTCGTCGTCGGGTGGCGGCGACTCGTGCTTGGGGGTGAGGGTGACGTCGTAGCCGAGGGTGGCCAGTTGGGCGAGGGCTTGGCGTTCGAGTTGGGCGCGGCGGCGCTCGTCTAGGACGGTCTGGTCCTGGGGCAGGTAGTCCTCGTGGGTTTTGAGCATGTGGTAGGTGAGGCGCAGGATGGTATGACCGACGGCGAAGACGGCTTTTTGATGGCCGTGGCGGGCGGCAGTTCGCCGGTATTGGGCGGCGAGGGCACTGCCTTTCGTGCGGACGCCAGCGGAGGCGGCCTCCACCAAGGCACGCCGCAGCCAGACGCTGCCTTTGCGGGGCCGGCCGCCTTTGCGCTTGCCGGCGCTCTGGTGGTTGCCGGGGCACATGCCCGCCCAGGAGGCGGCGTGGGCGGCGCTGGGGAACTGGTCCATGCTCGTGCCCAGTTCGGCGAGCAGAATCTCGGCCGTCGTGCGACCGACGCCGGGGATGGTGTCCAGGTGGGTGAGGTCGGCGTCAAAAGGGTGCAGGACCTCGGCAATCTGGGCACTCAGTTGGCCGATCTGCTCGTTCAGGAAGTCGATATGGGCCAGATGCAGGCGCACGAGCCGTTGGTGATGGGCCGTCACCTTGCCGGTCAGCGCGTCTTTGAGCGCCGCTTCCTTGTTCCGCAAGCGTCCCTTCGCCAGGTCCGCCAGGGCGGCGGGGTCGGTCGCGCCGGAGACGATTGCCTCCAGCATGGCCCGGCCCGACACGCCCAACACGTCCGTGACGACACTGGAGAGCTTGAGATTGGCGTCTTGGAGCACCTTATGGAGGCGATTCACCACCGCGCTGCGCTCGTCCGTCAAGGTCGTGCGAGTGCGGGTGAGGTCGCGCAGCTCCCGCTGGAAGCGCTCCGGGATGAAGCTGGGGCGGATCAGCCCGTGCTGGAACAACTCCGCGATCCACTGCGCATCCTGGACATCAGTCTTGCGGCCCGGCCGGCCTTTGATGTCCGCAGCGTTGGCGACGACGACGTGCGTCACATTCTCCAAGACGTTGAAGACTGGTTTCCAGAACACGCCGGTCGCCTCCATGGCCACGTCGCCGCAGCCCGCCGCCGTCAGCCACTCCCCCAGCGCCACCAACCCGGCCGTCGTCGTGGCAAATGTTCGGGTTTGCTGGCGCAAAGCCAGCGGCCCCTCCGTGCGCAGCAGACAGGCCACCACCGTGTCCCGATGCACGTCCAACCCACAACAGACCCGATACTGCACCTCCATCGTCGCTCCTTTCGCTTTCTTCCGTCCGAGCGGGCACGGCGCAGGCGTTGGAGGCAACCAAGACACTGCTCTACGTGGTCCGCCCTCGCGGGTGGCCACAGTCGCGGGCTCCTGCCAACGCCCCCGTCAGTCTGGTCTCCGGGTTCACGACGCCACACGAATCCCGACGGTGAGGCACCGCGCACGCCCCCGATCCTAGCATTTTCATCCGCGCGGGCGGCGGCGC
>DHIZ01000297.1:0-182 GCA_002404055.1 Chloroflexi bacterium UBA4733 | reverse complement strand
CGCGGGCGGCGGCGCACCGCCATGGGGTCTGGTCTGGAAAGGAGCACAGTGCATGGTGATCGCGACGGCGTCGGCCAAACGCTATACCGTCGAGGAGTTGGCAGAGTTCCCGGATGACGGCAAACGGCGAGAGCTCGTCGATGGTCAGATTGTAACCTGGGACGTGCGGAACGTCCGTCATA
>DHIZ01000255.1:3999-25739 GCA_002404055.1 Chloroflexi bacterium UBA4733 | reverse complement strand
ACCGAACTGACCAGTCACGCAGCCCGCGTCATGAAGGAAGTCGAACTTGAGACTGCCGGCAACCTGATCTTCGTGCTGTTCACCAACACGGCGACCGGTCGCGTGCGGGTGCGCTCGATCGACGTGGACGAGATAGCCGAGATCATCTGCAACCCCGAGGACGCTACGGAACCCTGGTACTACAAGCGCGTGTGGGGCGCGCAGCGGCTGGACTTCAACAACGGCAGCACCCTGGCCGACCAGCGCATCACCTACTACCCCGACTGGCGCTACAAGCCGGATGCCGGCCGTCGACCGACAACCATCGGGGCTAACCCGGTGGCCTGGGACACACCCGTCTACCACGTGGCCGTTGGCGGCTTGCCGCGCATGAAGTTCGGCGTTCCCGAGGTGTACTCAGCGCTGAACTGGGCGCGGGCGGCCGGCGAGGACCTGGAGGACTACGCCACCGTGCGTCGGGCCCTGTCGCGCTTCGCCATGACTTTGACGGTCAAGGGCGGAAAGTCCGGCATCGCCGCGGCGAAGAGCAAGCTCAACACCACCCTGGCCAACAGTTCCAGCCTGAACAACGAGACCAACCCGCCACCGCTGGTGGGGTCGACCTTCATCGCAGGCGCGGACGGCGCGAAGCTGGAGTCCTTCAAGACTTCGGGCGCCGGCCTGAAAGCTGACGACTCGCGCCGGCTGTGGCTGATGACGGCCTCGGGCGTCGGCCTGCCGGAGACCTTCTTCGGTGACGCCGACGTTGGCAACCACGCCACGGCCAAGACGCTGGACCGCCCGACGGAGCTGCGCATGCAGGACCGTCAGACGCTGTGGTCGCATGTGCTCACGGAGATCCTGGATTACGTCGTCCTGCAGGCGGTGAAGGCGCCCAGTGGCCCGCTGGCCGCGCTGGCCACCGTGGAGACAGACGACGAGGACGGCAGCGAGCGGGTGGTCTGGGGGCTCGACGACGGCGCCAAGGTCAAGGACGGCGAGGACCAGCCAACCATCGACGGCTCCGTGTCGGTGGTGTTTCCGGACATCCTGGAGCACGACGTGGTAGCGCGGGTGGCGGCTATCGTCGATGCGGCCACCCTGCGCGGCTTCGCGCCGGCCGGGACCATCGACCCGGAGACGCTGGCGGAACTGCTGCTGCAGGCGCTGGGCGTCGAGGACTCGGCCAAGGCGCTGGCCGTGCTGTTCCCGGACGACGAGGAGGCCTCGGACACGTTGCCGTTGGACCCGATCCGCCGGCGGGAGGCATTGAAGCTGGACCAGGACCTGGGCGTCGTCAGCACGGCTACCGCGGCCGAAAAGCTGGGGTATCCGCCGGAGGAGGTCGGCAAGGCGACGGCCGAGAAAGCGGCCAAGGCGCCGCCACCGCCAGCCCCGCCGGTCCCTGCGCCTGTTCCTGGTGGCGAGCCTCCGAAGATGCCGGCCGTGCCAGGTCCGGCGAAGGCGGCAAAGTAGGTGCCCGCCAAGGTCGAGTGGCCGATCGTCACCATCGACCGGCTCACGAGAGCACTGAGACTCATGGACGAACTAGAAGGAATGGCCGCGCATGGCCAGAGCGTGACCCTGAACTGGGGCGAGGATAACGGTCTTTGGGAGTGCTCGTGGATCACGGGCGATAGGCGCTACACAGCGTTCAGCAAGAACGTAGATGTTGCTGTGCGGTTGGTAACAGACAAGGTGGTGCAGTGACCTCCCTGCCCTGGTAGGTTGTGGCGTCTGGTGTGCCGCCTGTCTAGACTGGCGTGTATGTCAGCACTAACCGACACTTTGGCCGCACTGAATGCGGCAGACACTGCCGTCCAAGCAGGGCTCGCGACCGTGCAGGAGGCACTCACCAAGCTACAGGCGCAGGTGGCCACATTGCAATCGGCCTGGGCCGATCAGGCCGGCCTCGATGCGCTGGCGCAGGTCGTCAAGGACTTTCAGTCGGCCGCCGAAGCACTGACAACGGCTGCGCAGGTTGACTCCGGCGCACCGCCTGAGGTTGACTCCGGCGCACCGCCTGACTCCAGCGCACCGCTTGACGTGTAGGTTGCCGGTGCCGGCCGAACCTGTGCCCGAGCTGCGCATGCAGGACCGTCAGACACTGTGGTCGGAGAGCCTGAGCCTCTCAAACTGGCTTCGGATTGCAGGCCCACATGAGAGAGATCGCCCCGCAGTCATTTCGCGCTTGGCGGCGATTGACGAACTACTGACTGAGCCGATGCGGGGCTGATCGTGATGGTCGTGGAAGCGGCGGCATCCCAGTCCGCCGCGGTGACCGATCCTTCACCGAAATGCTGGCGCTGCGAGAAGCCGCTGGCGGTCTTCGTAACGCGGCCGTGGAAACTGATATGCCAGCGTTGCCACGCCAAAAACGCCAGCCCCGAGGTTGCCGCTTGCCATCGCACGAATTATGATGGTAAGCTTCTCCCAGCAAACGGCTAGCACAAGCTAGGCCGTGCCAGTCTCAGGACTGGCCCTCGTGGCCCCTTCGGCATCGTGGCCCGCTGAACCGCCGGGGAAGGGGTCCCATCTCCTTGGAGCGGTTCTACTGGCTGAAAGAGGCGGATTTCACCGCCAAGCAGCGCAAGGCGCTCGCCGCCAAGGGCAGCGCAATGCCGGACGGTTCCTTTCCCATCCGCAATGAGGACGACCTTGGTAACGCCGTAGCGGCGTATGGCCGCGCCAAGAACAAGGCGGCGGCCAAAGCGCACATCTCGAAAAGAGCCAAGGCGCTCGGGCTGGCGGCCAAACTGCCGGCCGACTGGGCCGGCTCGACCAAGAAGGCCGCCAAGAAGGTCGAAGCCGCAAAGCCGGCCATCGACCCGAACCTGACCGAGGCCGAGCGCTCGGTTCAGCAAATCAACGACGCCATCAGCCTTGCCGCTCGCAAGGAGTTCGGCGGGGCAGACAACTACCCCTGGGACTGCTGCTCCTCCTGGAATATCTGGGTCTGTGACACCTACGAGGAATACGCCGTCATCAACATCAACGGCACGCTGTACTCGTTCCCGTGGGCCATCGACGCTGACGGTGATGTGACATTCGGCGAGCCGACCGAGGTTATCCCCGGCTACAAGGCTGCCTCCGAAGTGACCGGCGACGGCGATGGCGATGCAGACGATGGCGTGCTGGCGGTGGCCGGCATTCCCGAGGCCATGCGCCCTGCCTTCAAAGACATCTGGCAAGCCTTCCATGACGACCCAGTCGCCGCGGTGACCGAGGCCGGGCGCACGCTGAGCAAGGCCAACGAGGACAAACTCCGCGGCGCCATCAAGACCATGAGCGACCACGTGGACACCATGACCGGCGCGGCCTCGGCGGAGGACGATCCGGCGACGGAAGCAGCCACCGCGACCGAGCTTACGGGTGACCTGGTGCCGCTGCTGGAGAAGGCCATCGGCAAGGGCGACCGTATCGCTCTCAAGGTGATTCAGCCGGGCTGGGGCTCCAGTGGCTACTACAGCCGCGAGGTTCTTGAGCGCGATGGCCCGCTGGCATTCCCGGCAGCCACCAAGATGTACGCCGATCATCCGACCACGTTGGAGGATGCGCAGCGGCCGGAGCGCAGCATCCGCGACTTGTGGGCCGAGACGATTACGCCGGCCACGTTCCGCGATGGTCCAGCCGGACCGGGGCTGTATGCCGAGGCCAAGGTGCTCGGACCCAAGGATGCCATCGAGACGCTGGCCCCGCACATTGGCGTCAGCATCCGCGCCTCGGGCAAAGCCAAGAAGGGCGAAGCCGAGGGCCGCAAAGGGCCAATCATCGAGACCATCACCGCCGGCCACTCGATTGACTTCGTGACCGTGCCCGGCGCTGGTGGCCAGGTACTCCAGCTTTTCGAATCCGCCAGGGGGATTCCCTCTGAGCCTGCAAAACCAAACAAGAAAGTACAGGAGGGAACCGTGGAAGTAGACGAGCGGGCGTACCAACTCCTCAAGGAGTCAAACGCCCAGATGACGGATGAGCTGGCGCGGCTCAAGGAAGGGCAACTGCTGACGGTGGCCAAGGCCCACGTCCATGAAGTGCTGAACAAGCGCTACGGCGACGTGATGGCCCCGGTGACCATCGAGCGGCTGACGGAGTCGCTGGGCAAGCGCCCAGCGCTGACCGACGGCAGCATCGACTATGAGGCCTTCGGAGCCATCATCCACGAGGCCGCCAAGGCTGAGATCGATTACGTCTCGACCATCACTGGCGCGGGCAAGGTGCGCGGCATGGGCTCCGGCTCGGACGGCGCATTTACGCCAGCCTTTGACATCCAGGAATCGCAGGCGCAGCTTGAGAGTGCCTTTACCTCACTGGGCATGAGCGCTAACAATGCCAAGGTCGCCGCGATCGGGAGGGCTGCCTAAATGGCCGCGAACGGCAAGTACGGCTCCGAGCGGTATGTTGCCGTCGTACCGACCAACCCGGTAGCGCCCACCTCGGGGCAGGCGATGCGGTTCGGTAAGCGGGTGGGCATCGCGCTCACCAACGTCACCGCCGACGGCACCCTAGCCGTTGACTTCGGCGGGGTCTACACCGTCAGCGTCAAGGGTTCGCTCGGGGACGGCGTGACCAACGCAGCCATCGCGGCCGGCGACTGGGTGTACTACACCGACAACCATACCTACCTGAACGCTGCCGGCGTGGGCGACGGCTACCTGGCCGGGCAGGCCCTGCAAGCGGTCACTTCGGGCGCCACAGCAAACATCGACGTCGCGTTTTTCGGAGTGCCTGGCGGCACGCTGGGCGCCGCGGCCTAAGCGAAGGAAGGAAACATGGAACTACTCGATCTCGTTGAAACCTTCCGCGCGGAAGAGGCATCCTTTGAGAGGATCTGGGGCGGCGAAGGTCGCCGCGTTGGCTATCGCCGCGACCAGGACCCGCGCTACATGCGCAAGCTGGCCGAAGCCGCCATGCTGCTCAAGAGCGTGTCCGAATCGCCCAAGCGCAACGCCTGGAAGTTGCAAGAGGCGCTGACTACCTCCGACTTCCCGCTGCTGTTCGGTGACATCATCGACCGTCAGCTCCTGGCCAACTACAAGGAGACGGTTCCAACCTACCGCAACTACATGCGCATCTCCCCTGTGGCCGACTTCCGCACCGTCAAGCGCTTCGCGATCAACGGCGCCGAATCAACGCTCGCCAAGGTGGACGAGAATGCGCCTTACCCCCAGACCAAGCTCTCGGACCTGGCCTACCAGTACAGCGTCCAGAAGTACGGCCGCACCATCCCGCTGTCGTGGGAGACGCTGATCGACGACGACTTGCATGCGCTGCAGGACATCCCCGCCCGCTTCGGCATCGCCGCGCGGCGATCCGAGGAGTTCTTCGCGACCGGGCTGTTTATGGACGTCAACGGCCCGAACGCGGCGTTCTTCAACACCGCCAACAAGAACCAGGTGACCATAGCCAACGGGGCTACCACGAATAACCCGGCACTGTCCATTCAGGGCCTGCAGGATGCGTTCACCGTGCTGGGCAACCAGCGCGACGCGGACGGCCAGCCGATCCTGATTGACGCCGTGGAACTGGTGGTGGGGCAGGCCCTGATGGTCATCGCCGAGAACATCCTGCACGCGACGGAGCTCCGGCTGAACGCGGCCGGCGGTGGAACCAACCAGCAGATTGTGACCGTCAACTGGATGAGGAATCGCGTCCACCTGAACGTGAACGCCTACATGCCCATCGTGGCGAGTACGGCCAACGGTGGCACGTCCTGGATGATGGTGGCGAGCCCGAATGGGCAGCGGCCGGCGTTCGAGATGGGCTTCCTGCGCGGTCATGAGACGCCGGAAGTGTTCATGAAGTCCCCCAATATGACGCGGGTTGGCGGCGGCGCAGGCACGGCTCAGGACGGTGACTTCGAGACGGACACCTTCCAATACAAGGTTCGAACCGTTTTTGGCGGGGTCATGGAAGATTTCCGAATGGCCGTTGCCTCAAATGGGAGTGGCGCTTAAGCGCCACTCCTGATGCATGAATACTGCTGAGGAGCGCCAGCAACACCGCCGCGAGCACGGTCTGCCGCAGCCCATCAGCCAGACGGACGAGCTGCTGCTGGCCATCCACCAGGAGCTCCGGCTGCTGCACACGGCTCTGGCGCCCGCGGCACAGCCCGCGCCAGAGCCAGATGCGGGCACGATTGAGTTGCGCGAGCCGGCCGAGGTGATCGCACCTGGGGCTGGCAAGGACGCGCCGGCGGCCTCGCCTGGCGGGCGGCCGGCAACGCGCCCACGTCCGGCAAAGACGGCGAAGCCGGGGCGCCCGAGACACCGCCGATGAGTTTCAGCTATACCCCTGGCGCGTCCCCGCGCGACCAGGTGCGGCAGATGGTGCCCGACACGGACTCTACCAACGTCATTTTTCAGGATGCGGAGGTTGACGCGCAACTGGTGATGGAGGCCGCGCTCCAGCCGAATGCCCAGCAGACCATTGAGTCCGTCTTCCTGGCAACCGCCGACCTGCTGGAGATAATCGCCACCTCCGAGGTGCTGGTCCAGAAAGTCATGAAGGCGTTGGACGTAGCCACCGACGGCGCCAAGCAGTCCGCGGCGCTGCGCGCCCGAGCCGAGGGCTTGCGGGATCGTGTGTTTGCTGGCGACGGCTCATTTGATTGGGCGGAGCAAGTCGACAATTCGTGGACGGAGAACGAGCGCGTGATCGACCAGGCGCAGCGGAACGCCATCTAGACGAATGCTTGCTGGATGAGATACACAAAATGTTTGGCTCCGCTGGCCTTTAGCTGCGCCATGTTGCTGCCCGCGGCCACTCAGGCAGCCGAGCAATCGGACATCAGCGCTTTACAGACGGTACAAAGCACGATTGCTACAGTCATCAGCAACGAGCAGGCCGAAGTACCGGCGGCTACAGCGCCCCCGAACAGCACTCCGACAGCCACGCCTACGGCTACGACTGTTCCACCGACGACTACAGCAACAGCAACTAATACATCAGTGGCGACAGCCACGCCAACCAGCGCTCCGGCCACGGCCACGGCCACGGCCACTAGAATTCCAGCAACAGCGACAGCCACGCCTACCAATACCCCGGCGCCCCCTACCTTCACGCCGACGCCAACGGCGAAAGGCAACGCCGTTTTGTGGGGGGTTTACTCCAACGCGGTCGACACTGGTGCGGCCACGATAGACGCGGCGATCACTCAGTACCAGACTGAGCTGAGTCATCCGGTGCAGGCTTTTAACATCTTTGTGGATTGGACGGCGGATTGGAATAACGTCGCTAGCTGGGGCGCCGACTACTCACTCGCGCATGGGATCGTCCCCCTTGTCACGTATGAGGCTTGGAACCGGCCCCTCGATCAGATTGCCGCCGGCGCGTACGACAGCGATATCGACAGCGTGGCCATCGGCGCAGCGGCGACGCACAAGGAAATCTGGCTGCGGCTGTTCCATGAGTTCAACGACTGCCAGACGGGAGGCTACCCGTGGGATAGCTGTTACTGGTCAACCTCAACATGGATAGCAGCCTGGCAGCACGTCTACAACCGCTTCCAGGCGGACGGCGCAACGAACGTCAAGTTCATCTGGGGGCCAGATGGGACCAGCAGCATTACCAATATCGGCCCGTACTACCCGGGCGACGGCTACGTGGACTTTACCGGCTGGGACGACTACGCCTACAACACGGCCGCCAATTACGCGCAGGTAGCCAGCGTATCCTCGAAACCCATGGTGCTGAGCGAGGTAGCCGGTACTGATAGCCAGGTCGCCTGGTTGCAGTCGATGGCGGCGGGCATCAACGGCGGCAGCTATCCACTGATCCACGCCGTGGTCTGGTTCGATAGTGGCACCAGAACGATTGCTGGCAACCCTCAGATTGAGGCCACGCTCGTCAGCATGCTTGCCGGGCCGGTGGCAGGCGTGGTCGCGTGATGGTGCAAGGCCCGACCGGCGTGTCGCGACTGACGCTAAGCGAACTGACGCAGCGATTGCTGACAGCTCGGCGCGACATCGACCTGGCACTGGAGCAGCGGCCGGATTCGCCGGCCGCCAAGGATGCGCAGGAACAGTACCTGGTCCACATGGTGATGGTGGTGGACGCACTGCGTGAGCGCATCCTCGCGGAACACCAGGCCTGACGGCATGACCACCACCCGCGCCGAGCTCCACGAGCCTACCCGACTATTGCTGGCGATCCAGACCGAGCAACTGGAGATTCTGAAGCGCCTGGACGTGGCCAAGGTGCCGGCCTGATGCCCGCCGACGACGCCGTAGGACTCATCCGTCACTCGGACATCAGCCGGCTCACGCTGGATGTCCACGAGACGCTGGCGTCAGTGCAGACGCTTACCGGTGTCGTCACCGAACTGCGCATAGACATCGCCAAAAACTACGCTACGAAGGTTGATTTACTTCAGTCGATGAAGGAACTGAAACAGGATACGAATGCGGATGCTGCTGGGCTGGCGGGGAGCCTGGAACGTGATGCCGCTGGGCTGGCTTCTAATCGGGAGCGCGATGCTGCTGAGTTAGCAGAGGCGCTGAAAGACCACCTGGCATCCGACGATGACCGCTTTGCCAGGCTCGAAAAGATGCTGTGGTGGGTTCTTGGCTTGTTGGGCACTGGCATGCTGGGCGTCATCTACACGCTTGTCACTGTGGTGCTAGGTCACGGGAAATGACATCGAAACGATATCGAAACGACATTGCAATAAATAAGGAGAAATCATCGTGAACATCTCTCTGATCCTGTACATCATCGCGGCGGTCTGCTTTTTCATCGCATGCGTGGACTGGCCGCCATTCTCGGGTAAGGCCATCGCCGTTGGCCTGCTGTTCCTGACGCTTGGACACATGGTTTCAGGCATCACCTTCAAGGCCAGCTAGCCGCATGGGAAATTTCACTGTACGCGTCCGTGCGCCGCTGGCGTTGCTGGTCCTGTGCCTGAACTCGGGCCTGGCCATCTTCGCCAACGCCAAGCCAGCGGACCTGGGTGTGCCGCCGCTGGGCATCATGGGACTAACCGCCGTCATGGTCATGCTCGGGGTGGTGATCATGCACATGGTCCCGATGTCGGAACCTGACCAACCGCCGGCAGTGTCGACATGGCCACCGGTGAGTCCGGTCATCCCGACATGGCCACCGGTGAGTCCGGTCATCCCGCACTGGGCTGACACCACGGACTGGCAAGGGCACGCACCGGTGCCCGCTGCGAAAGTGAGCTCTGCGCCGCCACAGCCCGCCACGACCGGCGAGGCGGGCGTGCAGGCCTCGACCTGATGTTGCCCCTCTGCCGCTACTGTCAGGGTTATTGCACCGGCCAGCCAACCACCGAGCAGCGGCTGGTCGCCGCGTTCAACGCCGCCGGCTAGCCTCAGAGTCATGAACCACGTACGGTCATTCCGCCTCGCCGCCGGCCTGGACGAGACGGCCACGGTGTACACCGAGAATCCAACCACGGGCGCGTTCACCGTCGTAGCCAATGCCGCACTGCCGTGCCGCCTGGGCCGCTTCGCGCGTGTCTTGCCAAGCGCTGGCCTGACCTACGACCGGTCTGAGTTGGCTAATGAACTGGCACTCCTGTGGGGACCGGACTATGACCTTCCTGAGCGTGCCCAGGTCGAGGTTGAGGGACAGCGCTGGAATCCCATCGTCGGCACCTTTCGGGCGGTGACCATGATTGGTGGCAGCCTGGGCTACCACTTCTGCGGCGTGGACCGTGTACAAACATGAGCACGGGTACGCTGAGGTGGGCTTGGCACTCGGAGATCGTATGACCTGGCCTGTGTACTTTGTCGAGGATGCGGGACTGAGCCAGGACCCAAGCGATGAGGGTGTCAAGTGGTCGCTGGTGCGCAAAACGGACGGCACTGTCTTGCGGCTGCGCGACGCGGACCCTGGCGCCATGTGGATCAACGCGCATTGTCAGAACAAGACATGCAAGGGCGCGGAGCGCGGTGGTTGCCTGGTGGTGAAAATACCTGGCGGGAATAATTGGCAGATCGATCATCCTGAGTCCGGCGGAAACGCGTCCTATTGGACGCGCGAAGGCGAGCCACCCAACGTGACGGTTTCCCCGTCAATCAACATTCCTGGCTACTACCACGGCTGGCTGCGCGCTGGGCAGTTGGTGGACGCATGAATGCCTGGTGGTGCCGTCTGATTGGCCATGAGTGGCGCCTGGCCTGGCATGTGGCCAGCGGCGCCGGCCCCACTGAAGTCTGCGCACGCTGCGGGACGACGCGGGCGCTATGAGCGCGACCGTGGATATTGGCTCAGACGTCCAGATTCAGTGGTATGGCGACGGCTGCGGGTTCCTCTGGAAGCATCCTGCTTGTCGTGCGTGGGCATCGTTGAGGTTCATGCCTGACAAGCGTTCGACTGGGCATCGCTTGATAGCCGGTGGCTCAGCCGACGCCCAGCACCTAACGGTAGAGGGCTCATTGCTTTGCCCCATGGGTTGCGGTGCGCATGGCTTCATCCGTGAAGGGCGATGGGAATCTGCATGAGCTTGACGGTAACCGGCCTGCCAGCCCTGCTCGCAAAAGTGGCGCAACTCGAGGCCACGATGGCACGCTTGAGCCGTAACGATGTGCTGGTGGGTACTGACATGGTGTACGCGCGGGGCCAGGAGACCGGGTTCTATCGTAGCGGGAGGCTGGCCCGGCGGGCCGGCGGCGCATTCTTTATGCAGGGCGCGCTGAGCATCGTAGGGCCAACCATTGCGCCGGCGATCAACGCCGTCATCTTTCAGGGCCCGGAGGCCGTCGAGCGAACGCTGCTGGCCAAGGGCAAGGAGTTGGCTGTCGAGGCCCAGGCGCGGGCGCCGGTGCTGAGCGGTAACCTGCGGCAGTCTATCCATACCGAAACGGCGCCCCGCTGATGGAGATGATGCATCAGGAGGCTCCGTATCCGACAGCGCTGGCCTCGCTCGTCGAGCGGTTAACGTATCGTCCGGGCTGGAGATTCTGGCTAACCGATGCTGATCGGGATAAGGACGAGTCCGGGCACATCGTCGGGCGTGGGCTCACGTTTGTCGTGCAGACTCGCGGCTACAACAGCTACAAGTCGGCAGACGGTGAGACATACCGCGTGAACCATTACTTCATCGTGCCGGCTGCGACCTATGACGAGCGGTCATGGCAGCGCTGGGTCTTCGATCAGTTGGTGCTGGTCGAGACGCACGAGGTCATGGAGTTCTTCAAGGTCGACAAACATCGACCCTTTGCACCCAATCACGGACCCGGCCGCAACCCCTACGTCATCCATGAGCGCGGCACAGAGAAGGATGCGCGCACGATGTTTACCGGCGAGCCGACGAAGGGCACGGTGTAGTCGCGGCCTTCGACTCGACCGGCCCGCTGACCTACCTGTACGGCGTGCTGCAGGGCCTGTCCGGCATCCAGATGGTCTTCAAGGGTGCGCCGGCCAGTATCGGCAACAAGGTGGCGGCCTATGTCGGCCTGGGGCCGCAGACACTCCAGTTGCGGACCGCCGGCGGGTCGGTCAGGCGGGAGGCCTCCTATTTCGTCGGATTTGCCTACCGCGTGGAAGGTGCTCCGGACGAGGCCGAGGCTACGGTGTGCACGCTGCTTGACGCCTTCCTGCGCGTCATCTATGCCGACCTGACGCTGGGCGGGACAGTCAAGGCGGCCGAACTCGACCTGGCGCTGTCACGCCAGCCGCAATATCACCTGCTGGCATCCCAGGAGTTCCGGGTCTACCCGCTGCTCGTGACCTGCATGCAGGACGATACCTTTGTGGCCGTGCCGGGCTAGCGTCTGGTGTAGCGTGCATTTACGGTTGGAACGGTAATGACTGTGCGGTACCAGGGCGCTGGCGCGTATGTGAGCGGCGTGCCCGCGCGCGATTTGACAGACGAGGAGTACGCGGCGCTGTCCGACGAGCTCCGCGAGCGCCTTACCGCCAGCGGTTTGTACGAAATAGCGCCTGGAGGAGAACCAACGATGGCACCCGATGAAACCCCAACCCCCGAGCTGATTCCCGAGCCCGAGCCCGAGCCCGAGCCTACCCCGGAGCCCGAGCCCGAGCCACCAGCCACGGCCTAGAAGGAGGAATATTATGCGCCGACATCCGCGAGAAATGCTGGAGCTCGTCCGGCGGCTGCACCGTCAAGGTGTAGCGACCGAGGCGGACCTGCGATTGCTGCTGCCGCGCATGGCCGGTGGCGCCGGCGAACTGTGGCGGCAGGACCTGACCATTGGCCTGGAGACCGTCGCCGGCACGGCCGTGCCGACCACCCATCGCATGTACGGCGACGTGGCCAAGAAGGCCGGCTTCACTCGCGTGCGACCGCCGCACCTGATGGACGTCATGACCGGCACCCGCGATAACCAGCGGGACATCAAGCTGCGGGCCGTCCAGATCGACGGCACCTTCGACCAGCCCATCTCGCCCGACGAGAACCTGGAGATTTTCGCCGCTACCTTCAGCTCGGGCGTCGTGCCAACCATCTCGGGCATAACCGGCCACCAGTGGGTTTTCACGCCCAACAGCACATCATCCAGTCCCGTCGATTCACAGACGTGGGAGTGGTACGACGCGGCCCGCAACTGGCAGATCGCGGGGGCCATGGTCGACCAGCTCGACATGAGCGGCACGGTCGCTACCGACACGGCGCTGACCGCCAAACTGTTCGGTCGCGAGATGATCCTGAACGCCGCCACTACACCAGCGCCTGCGGAACGGCTGCCCGACTTCCTCGAAGGGTGGGAAGCAAAGGTCTACATCGACGCCATCGGCGCCACACCCGGCACGACCGAGGCGCCCAGCACGGTCACGGCCTACTCGCTCACGTTCAAAAATAACCTCGGCCGTAAGTATTTCGCCGACAATACGATTCAACTCGGCGAGGTGGTCGTGGGCACGATGGGACTGCACGCCACGATCACGATGGAGGCTGCCAGCTCATACGCCGCGGCTGAGTACGCCCACTGGGAGGCCAACGAACACCGGCTCATCCGGCTCGAGCTGGGCAACAATGAGGTCATCGGCGCAGGTCCGGCCAAGAAACTGATCCAGATCGATATCCCGGCAGGCTGGACGGCGGCTGACCTGACCCCCGAAGATGCTCAGACCAAGGTCTACAAGTTCGAAGCCGACTACATTTACGATCCCACAAACGCGTTCGGATGCCGCGTGACCGCCATCAACGGTCGCACCGCGATGTACGCCTAAGAGGCGCCGCGTGCCGATTCGGCTAAGCGACATTGCCAACCGCAAGCGCACCATCACCTTCTCGTTCGAAATCAACGGGCCGGCCAGCGGTAGTCGTGGCAATGCCGTTGACCACAGCGAGGACGTGTCTATCACCTACTCGCCGGCCTTCTACACGGTTGAACGCGAGGAGGAGCTACGCCGCCGACTGGAGGACTACAAGACCCGGCCGGACAGCCTGTACGGCGCCGAGGACCGGGCCCGGCGGCTGGCCGACATCCTGGTGTCGTGGGACGTGGTCGGTGATGACGAACAGCCCTACCCGACAACCTTTGAGGCGCTGCGCAGCGTGGATTCCAATGGCTTCCTGCTAGCGGTAGAGAAGGCGATACAGGATGACCTCTACCCAAACTCCAACGGGGCGAGCGCATCCAACTCGCCCGCTGGTTAAAACACTCCGGCCGGCCAGGATTAGGCGCGATGCCGGACTGGTATCCGCTGCTGCGAGCGGCGCGCTACCTGCGCGTGGCGCCGTGGGACCTGCTGCGCCAGCCGATTGTCTGGCGGGACTGGGCGCTCATGTCCGAGGCCGCCGAAGCCGAAGCGGGGGTAAAGGATGTCACTGAGCGCTAGCGACCTTCAGATCCGCATCAGCCTCGATTCCAGTGGCGCCGTCACCAGCCTGCAAGGTGTCAGCGGTGCGCTGGGCTCGCTCGATGCAGCGGCCGCGGGGGCGGCCAATGGCGGCCTGACGCGCTTCACCGTGAACGCCGGCCGCAACTTCACCACCATGCAGGAAGCGGTGACCGCGGCCACGCAGAAGATGGATGCGGCCATCGCTGCCAACGGTTCGGCCACCCAGAACTGGGCCACGAAGGTCACGGCCAGTCAGCGCGTCGTGAAAGATGGCACCATCGCATGGTCGGCGACGGCCGCGGCTGTCGATGGGACCACGAGCAGCTTCGGCAAGCTGACCACGGCCATGCAAGGGCTCTCGCAAGCGTTGCCCGGCATGACCGGCGGCCTTGGGCAGGCCAGCATGGGCCTGGGCGGCATCACGTCCGTGGCCGCGGCGGTCGGGCCAGCACTGCTGGGTATTGGCGCCGGCGTAGCCGTACTTGGGGCATTCGGAGCAGCATCGGTATCGGCGGCGGCGAGCTTTGAGCAATGGACGCAGCGTCTCGTTAACGGAGCTCAGGAGTCTTCAGCGAATCTGGAAATGATCCGCCAGGGCGTCCTGCAAGTGTCCACCGATGTGGGCATCAGCATCGGCAAGCTGAGCGACGCGACGTACTTCATCGAAAGTGCGGGCCTTCACGGAGCAGATGCGCTGAAGGTGCTGTCCGTTTCCGCCAAGGCCGCGCGGATCGACATGGCCGACGTGTCTACCGTCGCCCAGGCGCTTACCACCGTGATGCACATCTATGGCGACAGCAATGAGCTGGCCGCGGCTCGTGCAGGACAGCTCATTCAGATTGTTGGGCTCGGGAAAACTACCCTGGAAACGTTCTCCGCTGCCTTCGGCAACATCGGCGTCACGGCGGCAACGTTGCACGTGCCCTTTGAGCAACTGGGCGCGATGATCGACATCGACACCAAATACTCGCTTGATGCGGCGATGGCGACGACCGGCTTGCGCTTTGGACTCGCGGCACTCGCTTCCGAAACGCCGAAAGGCACCAAGGCGCTGGCCGAATTGGGGCTCACGAGCAACCAGGTAGCCCAGCAGATGTTGACCCAGGGACCAGTGCCCGTACTGGAACTAATCAAGCAGCGCATGGACGAACTGGGCGTTTCCGAAGCCGAGCAGATTCGGATTGAGAAGGCCATTTTCGGCGGCACTCGTGGCTGGCAAGGCCTGCTGGCGGTCATAAACAACCTGCCCGAAGCCAACGAGATGATCAAGACCATCGGCAATACGACCCAGGCAACTGACGAGTTTACAGTCCACTGGCAGAGCACGCTGAAGGAAACCACCACGCAAGCCGGTCGACTAAAGGCCGAGCTTGGCCAGGTAGCCACGGAGGCTGGAGGCGTCCTACTGCCCGCGGTGAGCTTCGCGACGGAAGTCATCGCCAACGGCATCGCCGCCGACATCAAGCAGGTGCATGCCCTCGGCGACGCCTTTATATGGCTTGCTAAGTTCACGACCGGGATCGACATCTCGGGTCCGCCGCCGGCGCCGGCGGCTTCTGGCGTACAGTTTGGTCCCCCAATGCCCACAGACGTACGGTTTGGTCCCCCAATGCCCACAGCAGACCAGATTGCCGCTCAGGCCAAGGTGGACGCCCAGAATGCGTATAACAAGGCGCTGGCTGACACCAAGGCACTTACCGACTCCTACGCTGGCCAGAGCCTGAAACACCTCCAGTCGCAGCAGCAAGCGATTACCGCCAACCTCGACCAGCAGCGCTCGGCCATGGCGGCATTGCGCAGTCAGATGGACGCCGCCAAGACGGCTGGGGACGATGTCAACGCTAAGGCGCTCAGCGACCAGATCGTCGGCCTGAACGGCCATATGGAGGATGAGCAGTCGAAGCTGGAGGCCGTCAACAGCGCCATGGCCCAGGTCCGCTCGACCACCGTGGACACCACTGGCGCCGTCAGTGCCTACGGCCAGGCCGCGGCCGCGGCCAAGAGCGCCAGCGACATCTACAAGGAGGTGCTGCAGCAGCAGCAGGACGCCGTCAACACCGCCAAGGATGCCCTTAGCGCCTACAAGACCACCGTGGATGCCGCAAAGACAGCCATCGAGCAGTTGGCTCAGACCAACCTGAAGGGTACGCAGTCATTCAGCGACCAGGCCGAGGCCGTACAGGAACAGATCAACCGCGTGCAGCTGCAGACGGATCGCTCGACCCTGTCCGGCGGCGCCGCGCCGGCTGGGCTGGGCCGCCAACTCAAGCAGCTGCAGGATCGCAAGAAGATCATCGAGGACACCCAGGCCGTGCAGTTGGGCCCGGAGCAGTACCGTATCCAGCGCGCGGCGCAGGTCGCCACGCAGCCGGCCGAGATGACCGGGCCGAGCATCCTGGCCGGCATTGCTAAGCAGCATGCGGTGATCACGCTGAACTTTCCCAAGGAGCAGCAGGCGAAGCTGACCGAGAGTATCGCCGACGGCCTGCTGCAGTACGGCAAGCAACTGCTCGCCGACGCCACCAAAGCGGCCCAATCGGCCGTCGACGCTGCGCGGGCCGGTGGCACAAAAGCGCCGGTTAGCATCACCATGAGTCCTGGCATGATACGCATCGAGAACCTGGTCACCAGCGCCGCCAGCCAGGCCGATATCGAGAAGTTCCTGAATGAGGTCGGCATTCAGGGCGTGGGCGCCATCGCCGATGCGCTGGCGACCGGACAGCGCGTGCCTGTCGGCCACAAGGCAGCAGCCTAATGCCCGCGCCTGGGCTGTGCAGCTTCGCCACCGTCACGTTCGACGTCATCGTGGACAATGCCGACAGCCTGGTCCCGCAGTGGGAGGTCAAATCCAATGTGAGCGTGCGCCACGTCGTGGGTGCCAACCGCGACGACATCCAGTTCGGCGGCCAGGCCAACCCGACGCTCACCGGCCTGAAAATCTGGCTGACTAACGACACCGCCATCTTCACGCTGAGGGCGGCTATTGGCGTACCTGGCACGTTGGTGCTGCCCTTGACCATTCCACCGGGCACCATTGCCTCGGCCGTGTTGACGGAGGTTGGCCAGCCGCTGCGCTACACCTCGACCGCCGGCAGCCTGTGGGAAGCGCCGGTCAGCTTCATGAATCTGTTGTGAGGCTCGTCCCATCGCGCTCATAGACCGGATCACCGCCCATTCCCATCGGGTCACCGCCAGCGTGCGCATTGCCGGAGCGGACGCCGGCAATATCGTGGAAGCCCAGGTCGACCTGGGCATCGACATCGTGTCGTCGCGCGCGGTAATCAAGCTGGCGAAGGTGCCGTCGTGGCTGAGCTTCCGGCAGGACGTGGAAGTGCTGGCCGGCTTTGACGGCTTCAGCGCCACAATCTTCAAGGGCTTCGGCGAGGACGACTATCGCCGCTGGTTCCCGTTCGAGAACGAGATCCACGCTGCCGGGCCGCTGCGCCTGACGCAGTACCAGTACCCGAACGACATCGAGTACCTGTCGGACGCCATTATCGGCGGCACACACTCCTGGACGGACGGCGCCATCGTCCGGGACCTCTTGACCAAATGCGGTATTGTGAGCGGCCGTACGCAGATCGCCGACGAGGGCGTGGTGCTGGCCCAGCCGCTGCCCATTGGCGCCCAGAACCCGAGCTTCGACAACGGCGGCAGTATCACACTGAAGGCCGGCACGACGCCGTGGGACCTCATCAACCAGATCGATCAGTGCTTCTCGTACAAGACCTATGACACGGTCGGCGGGGTGGTCACACGCGAGCAGGTCCTCGATATCCCGGCGGGCAGCGGCGCCTTTGCCTATGCCACCGGCGACCCCAGCTTTTTGCTGTTCAACCTGGAGCGGCCGCGGTCGATCTCGACCGTTCACAACCAGGTCAACGTCACCGGCTACGGCGTCAAGACCAACACTGATGGTACGCCGCAGACCGGCTATCCGCGGTGGCCGGTGACCTCCCAGGTATCGAGCCCCTGGATTCCGACGCCGCCGACCTACGTGCCATTCGAGCTTTCCTCCGCACTCATCCAGAGCGAGGATGTGGCCATCAACCACGTCGTCGAGCCGCTTATGCGTGTGTACAACCGCATCGTCGAGGACGTGACCTTCGAGTGCCCCGGCAATCCCTACCTGCAGCCGGGCATGACCATCACCATTCAGGACTCGCTGAACGGCTACGACGCGCCCACGCCGGTGTTCATCAAGCACCTGACGCACCTGCTGACGGCCAACAGTTTCATCACGCGCGTTATTGCAACGGGCGGCCGGGGGACGCCCGGCCCGATAGTGCCGCACGCCAGCTTCACCTACCAGATCGTCGAGGAGACGGACCTGGTAGGCGGCGTGCCGACGCTCATGTACGACGTGCTGTGCGACGGCTCGGCCTCGTGGTCGCCCGTCTCCCCCCAGACGGCGCTGACCTTCCACTGGTCCAATAACACCACGGGCACCACGCTCACGGGCCCGTATGGCACGCCCTACGGTGTGGCCTTTACGCAGGCCCAGATGGCGGCTGGCCCGAGCATTACCCTGACGGTCAGCGACCCCAGCGGTGCGTCTGCCAGTCATATCGCCAGCATTAACCTGCCCGAGAATGTGCCCGTTGTGCCGGCGCTGTACGTGGCCGCTGGTAGTCATGCGTACGCGACCGGCGACGGTGGCGCGCACTGGAACAGCTGGGCCGCGCCAGCGACGACAAGCATCATCTCCACGCCTGAGATTGCGTCACTGGGTTACAGCCTGTTCGGGCTGGACAATGGCGACCTGTATCGCTCGCCCGACGCGGCCATCGCCGCGGCCGACTTCCTGGCCACCGCGCCGACGCTGCTGCACAGCTTTGGCAGCGCTGTCAAGTGCATCTGGATCAATGAGGGCAACGCCGAGGAGATCACGGTTGGGCTGGCTAACGGCCAGCTGTGGCAGAGCCAGGACGGCGGCACGACCTGGCCGAGCGTGCCGGGCGGCGCGACCGCTGGCCCGCTGTTCACGTTTGGCGCCGCTGTCAACTGGGTGGTGGCCTCAGACGGCAGCCAGCCAGGCGGCACCTGGGGCCTGCTGCTGGTGGCCATGAGTAACCAACTGCTGTACGGCTACACCAACGTCCCTGGCACCTGGACCGAGCTGACCAACCTGGGCACGGGCGGGACGGCCATGCGCATCTCGCTTTCGGGCTTCGGCAACTTTGTGTCAGGTGATGGCGGCAATCTGGTCAAACGGCAGGATGGCGTCGTGATCGCGTTCCCGACGCTGACGCCGGCGCCGGCGAACGTCCGTGGCCTGACCCACAACCCGCGGGTCGACACACTCTATGCGTTGGATGACCAGGCGCGCGGCTTCGCGGCGGCTTCATCAGCGCTGACGTTCAGCGAGACAGCCAGTCTACCGGCCGGCTCGGGCGCGGCGCAGCACCTGGTGCGTGACGGCAACCTGTTGACCATCCTGTACGCCACAGCGGCCGCTGGTTTCTACAAGACGGCCGACGATGGGCTGTCGTGGCAGCAGATGCTGAACTTTGCCGTGGGTGGCAGCACGCCTGGCACGGGCCAGATGGCCGGCTACGCCTTCTCGACGCCGGTGGCCGCCGCGCCCATCGCACCGACGGTCATGTGGCTGGCAATCAATGACAAGGTCTGGGACGATAACCACGGTGTGCCCGCTGCGAACTGGTACGCCTACACCTATGACGACTCAGGCTGGTTCCTGGCCAACACGCCGGGCCACATGTCCATCAATGGCTCGGGTGTGGAGACGGGTGATTTCGGCGAGGTGTATACGCCCTACCAGGCCGGCCCCAGCGCCTATTTCCTGGGGGAGAGCGGTGCGTTCTATAATCCGGGACCACTGGGAGAAAACTGGTACATCCGCCACAAGTTCAGCCTGCCGGCTGGTGCCATCTCCAACGCCAGCGTGACCTGGAACCTGATCACCATTGAGTCTGTGGCGGAATGCTGGGTGAACGGGAATAAGCTCGACCAGCCCATGACGCCGGCTACCTCGGTTGGCAACAACGGGGTCTTCAATCCTCAGCCTCTCTTTCAGCCTGGCAGCCTGCCGGTGTGGCAGATTGACCCGTCCTTCCTGGTGACTGGCAACAACATCATCGCCTTTAAGATGAAGATCTGGCAAGGGTCCTTTTGGGCGGGCATCTCGGCCCAGTGGGCGGTGTTCGGCTAATGCCGCGAGGCAAGGTCCAGCCACAGATTGCGCAGTTCGCGCAGTCCATCCTGGATGCCGTCAACCTGGCCATCACGCAACGCCTGAACCGCGCCGGCATCGCCGATACACAAATCAATGCCGGCAGCCTGTCGGGCTCAGCCGGTCCCGGCTTTGCCGTGAACGCCAGCCAGGTCAGCGGAGGTGTCCCCGGCACGTCGCCTGAGCCGGCCAATACGGTATTGGCTGGCCCAATCAGTGGCGCCGCCGCGGACCCGACCTTCCGCGCCCTGGCCGGGGCAGACCTGGCTGGCGTCCTGACGAGCAAAGGCGACCTGCTAACCGTCGCGACAGCGCCCAGCAGACTGCCGGTCGGGACAGACGGGACGTTGCTGGCTGCGGACTCGAGCCAGGCGAGCGGGCTCAAGTGGATATCGCCGGCCGCCGTGGCCAGCGGGCCGCTCTCTGACGACGCGGCGATCGGGCTGACGGACGACGGCGGTGCCAGCCTGTTCGATGACTCCAGCCCTGGCGGTGGTGGTGGCAGTGGTACGGTGACTTCGGTCGGGCTGAGCCTGCCGGCCGACTTCGCCGTGACGGGCTCGCCGGTAACCGGCAGCGGGACGCTCACGGCTACGCGCGCGACGCAGAGCCCCAACCTCGTGCTGGCCGGGCCAGCCTCGGGGGCCGCAGCCATGCCCGGCTACCGCGCGCTGGTCGGCACCGACCTTCCGGGACACAGCCTGAAGTCGCGGACGATCATTACATCAGGTACCACAAGCTACACAATCCCAAGTGGCGTAACGGCACTCCTCGTCCAATGCTTAGGAGGTGGTGGAGGAGGTGGTGCCTCTGGGACTGCTGGCGCATCCGGAACCGCATGTGCTGGCGGTGGCGGAGGCGGAGGTGCCTACAGCGAATCCTTCATCACTAGCCTGCCTGCATCTCCAGTAACGGTCGCTGTTGGAGGTGGAGGAGCAGGCGGCGCTGCCGGGGCTAATAATGGAACCGCCGGAGGAAACACAACCTTTAACACCACGACAGTAGTTGCTAACGGCGGTAGTGGTGGAGCTTACGCTGGCACCACTGCAGGACCCCTTGTCGTGTCTGCTGGCGGCTCAGGTGGTGCTGTAGGCACTGGTGATGTTGCAGTGCACGGTAACGCTGGTGATGATGGCGTAGTTTTCAGCGGCTCGGCAGGAAGCGGCGGAGCGATTGGCGGTGCAGGTGGAGCCGGTTGCGGTCCCTATGGCGGAGCAGCGGGCGTTGCCCAAGGTAGCCCCGCTGCAGGGAACAATGCTGCTAATTATGGCGGCGGTGCTAGTGGCGGCACATCACAAAATGGATCTGCTGCTGCCGCTGGCGGCAGTGGCGGCAACGGCCTCATGCTCATCTGGGAGTTCAGTTAGACCGATACGTAGGAGGAGACGACAATGGCCCTTTTTGTCCAACAGTTTCGAGTTACCGCCTGTCAACAGAACGTTGATACGAGCGGCAACATAACAAGCACTTCGGCAGTCCTCACGCCCGTACCTGGCGGGGCTTCGACTGGCACCCTTACCGCCGCGACCGCTTCTGTCGTGTCTCTCATTCTGGCCGGCGCGGAGGCCGTGACGGTTGGTTCGATCTTCACCGTCACGATCCAGTAGGCGTCTTAAGGAATTCCTATGGCAACTATCGACGCTGACTCCGCTGTCATCAACGCCGTGCGCTTCACGCAGCAGGCCGGTGACCCGGCGGCGCCCAGCTCAGGCGGCTGGAAGTTGTACTTCAAGTCCGGCGGCGCTTACTACGAGAGCAGCGCCGGCACGGTCACCGCCATCGGCCCCAGCCTGACCGACCC
>DHIZ01000255.1:0-3892 GCA_002404055.1 Chloroflexi bacterium UBA4733 | reverse complement strand
ACGGCCGGCGCGCAGGCGCGGTTGGGCGTTGGGGCCATCAACCAGGTGCTGACGGTGGGCGATGGGGCGCCGTTCCTATCGCCGCCGGTCGCACCGACGGTAAGCACGGCCGGCACGGGCGGCACGATTGCGGCCGGCACGTACCAGGTCGAGGTGACCTACGTCAACGTCCAGGGCGAGACGACAGTCTCCGGATCGACGTCGGTCACGACCACCGGCACGACGTCGACCA
Source organism: Chloroflexi bacterium UBA4733 (assembly GCA_002404055.1). The sequence continues at coordinate 3,660 of DHIZ01000255.1, read as the reverse complement.
TCACCATCACCAGCCCGGCAGCGGCCGGCACTGACTCCGAGAGGGCCGGCTTCTGGTATGGCTACGTCACGCAGTCCGGTGGCGCGACCTACACGCGTCAGCAGACCGCCGGCTCGCCAACCGCGCTAGGGACTAACCTGACGCTTAGCGCGCCACCGAGCTCTGGCGGCGCCCTGGCGCCCGCGGTCAATTCGGCCGGCTCGCGGGTGCCGGGTTGGGCCACCTCGCCGGCTGGCATGACCAACCCCATGACGACCGCGGCGGACTTGATCGTGGGCGGCACTGGTGGGACGCCTGCACGGTTGGCGAAGGGCGCTGATGGGCAGGTCCTGACGGTGGACCCGACCACCCATCTGCTGCTCTGGGCCACGTCAGCCAGCGGCTTCGCTGATCCGACGACGACCAAGGGCGACCTGATTGTTCACGGCACCAGCACAACCAGGCTGCCAGTCGGGACGGATACTCAAGTCTTAACGGCCGATTCGACGCAAGCCGATGGTATGAAGTGGGCGGCAGCAGCAGGCGGATCGGCTAATTACCTCGGAGTCGGCCTCACCACGCCACCTTCAACCGGTTGGAGTTGGGTCAATCAAGTAAGCTCTACTGTCACTACAAACAGTGACGGCTCTATAACGATGGGCACTACCGTAAACGCCGGTGTTGACAGCCTGCAAATGCGCCTTCGAGCGGCTCCTGCAACACCCTGGACGGTAACTGCTTTGTGCGCCATTACTGCAGCATTAACCGGGTTCCCCGGTTTTGGCTTAGTTCTCTACGAGTCAGCAACCACCAAATGTGAAGGTTTCTTAGTTCCTCGAGGGACATCGCCCGGCACTGTGATGATAACTCGTTTCAACAGCCCAACGAGTTTTAACGCTAACCAAGGAACCGGCGCTGTTGGTAACCCTGTTTGGTTGCAGATATCTAACGATGGCACGAATCTTATATTCCGCGCTTCTACTGATGGTCGTGTCTTCGTCAAAATATGGAGCGAAGCACAAGCGGCATTCTTCACCACCGCCCCCGACAACGTCGGCTTTGGTCTTGACGCCGATAACCTTGTCAGCGGCACTGTTTTATCTTGGTCAGGCGCTTAGACAGTGTTGAGTTCAGTACCAATCGGCGGGCTCAGGTCTACGACCTGGGTGTCATTGTCGATACGAGCGTGCCCCCAACATCGTCGCCGCCTACCTCAGCAGGCATTGCTTTCGCCGTCGTGGCGATGTGACGGATCGTGGCCGTAGCCCGCTGGACTGTCAGCAGCAGGAGCCCGAACCAGAACGGCAGCACATAGCGAACCGGTAAGAAGGTGCCACCCTGGGCATGCGCCATCCTACTTTGCCAGAGGTATTCATGCACCCGGTCGCCGAGCATGGGCAGCAGGTACAGCGGGCCGCCCGCGAACCAGGACACCGGCTCAAGCAGCGTCCACACCGCCAGCGTAGCGAGCATACCGAGGACGACCGGCCGCCAGCCGCGGGCGCCCAGCGCGCCGGGTATGAGCACCAGCGGCCACAGGCCCAGCCCGGTCAACTTGAAGGATGCGACCAGTCCCAGCGCCAGCGGCAGCCAGCGCGTCCCGTAGGTCAGCACCACAAGCCCAATGCCCAGCAGCAGTGGCGCCTCGGCATAGCCTAAGGTGCAGTTCCGAGCCGCGACTGGCAGTGCCAGGAAGAGCGCTGACGCCAGCATGCCGGCCCAACGCAGGCGCCAGGCCACACAGGCCAGGCCCATGGCAGTGCACAGCACCGCGGCTGTCCGCATGGCCTGGCGGGCCGCCGGTGTCAGCGTCGCATCCGCGGGCAGTGTGCTCACGTCTGGATCGAAACCGCGACCGGTTTCGTCCAGCGCCTGCGCCGGTCCAGAGTTGCCGCTGCTGGCCAGCGCGATGGCGTACACGAAGCGCGTGCCCATAGGCTGCGTCAGTGCCCAGTAGCTGGTGGGCGACCAACCAGGGTCGCCGTAGGAGCCGTCACCGGGCGAGAAGTCCAGATGCGCCAGCCGGCCACCAAAGTAGGCCGCGCTCCAGCCGTACTGGTCCTCATCGAAGAATGGTGCGATATGGCCGAGTTGCGGCAGTAGTAGGACCAACGGCAGTATGAAGGTCAGCAGCGCCGGCAGCCAGCGCGAGCGAAGGGCGGCGCGCATCATGACGTTGCCTTCCTGGGACGCTTGTTGAGTTCCAAGGGTAACACCTCCCGCTTCTTAGGCAGGGCGAGTTTCTCAGGCCAGCCGAGACTATGGCCGTCTGGTGCAGCCGCTGCCTACCGTAGAGGTATGGGCTACGGCGTAAACGTGGATCCTCTCAATCCGGCTGGCGCACCCGACCCGGCTGAGCTCGTGGCGACCAATGTCCGCTGGCTACGGCTGGTGTGCCGTCATGGCGTCGAGGACTACGTCAGCCGCGCTCAGGCGGCGGGCCTGATGGTCATGGCCGTTGTTACCGACCAAAGCGAGGGCTACGTCTACGGTGGCCCGGACGTCCATCAATTTGGTAACGAGCCCGATGGGCCCGGCGGCGTCCCGGCAGCCGAGTATCAGCAGCAGGCGACCTTTTACCAGCGCACGTATCCGCAGCTGAACTGGATTGCGGCCGGCCTGGTTTCAGGCCAGCCCGACTACTGGCAGGCCATCCAGGCGGCCGGCGGTCTACCGGGTTTCTCCGGCTTCGATGTGCATCCCTACGCCAAAACGGCCAGCGAAACGCACCAGTTGCTCAGCGCCTACGCAGCCATCACACCCGACCTGCCAGTCTGGGTCACGGAGTGGAACCGGCCAGCGGCCGAGGTGCCGGCCTTCGCCGCCATGCTCAAGCGCGACACCGTGGGCCACGCCTGGTTCTGCTTCTCGGATGCCATGGTGGCCGGCTTTGGTCTCGACCCTGGCCGGCAGCGCTTGCTGGGTGCCCTGGAGGGCGCCGGCTTCCCTTTTGTCTAGCCCCTACGGGGGCGGCGCCGCCAGCCCCGCGGCGGATGTTCGACTCCGTAACTCCACAGGATATCCCAGTGAGCGCAGAGGTCGTGGCGGGCTATGACGATGGAGTGCTGTACACGTGGCCGGCGTCTGCGTGGGCCCGTTTTCCCAACGCCGTGAAGGTTCATATTACCGCGACGGGGCAGACCGTGTTGGCCAACCTCGCCGACGTGGAGTGGGGCGACATGGACGAGCAGGGGGCGGCACGATGGCGTTCGCAGCAGGCAGCGGCCGGCATCCCGCAAGGGGCGGTGTATGCCTCGCTGAGCCGCCTAGGAGCCGTCGTAGCGGCCTGTGGGCCGTGTTCCCTAGTGAGCGCCCACTATACCAGCGTGGCACACCTGTGTTCGGAGGCATGCAGACCCGACGCGCCGAACCTACCGGCCGACTTCGACTGGAACCTGATCGTCGGCACCCAGTACACCGACCACGGACCACAAAACGAAAATTACGACATGAGCCTGCTTCGCGCTGGCTGGCCAGCATAAGTATCCACCAAACCATAAAGGAGTAGAGGAATGGCTAAGAACACACAGGCGAGTGACGCTGCCGCGAATGCGGCTTGTAACGCCATAACCGCGTTGCTGAACAGCGGACTGCTGCGCATCTACGACGGCGCCCAGGCGGTCAACGCGAACACGGCAGTGGGCACTCAAGTGCTACTGGCCGAACTGACATTTGGGGCGA
>DHIZ01000274.1 GCA_002404055.1 Chloroflexi bacterium UBA4733 | reverse complement strand
GTGCGGGTTGTCGACGCGGAAGATGCGCACCCCGCGCGCGATCCAGAAGTCCATGACCTTGCGCAGCGCCTCCCACAGCTCGGCGCGGTTCTCGGTGTCGAAGTTGATGGGAAAGATGTCCTGGTAGCGCTTGGGGGGATTCTCCGCGTAGCGGATGCTGCCGTCGGGCCGGTGCCGGAACCATTCGGGGTGCTCGGTCACCCAGGGGTGGTCGGGGCTGCACTGCAGCGCGTAGTCGAGGGCCACCTCGAGGCCGGCGGTGCGGGCGGCGGCCAGGAACGCGTCGAAGTCGGCGAGCGTGCCCAGCTCGGGGTGGACAGCCGTGTGGCCGCCCGTCGCGGCGCCGATCGCCCAGGGGCTGCCGGGGTCCTCCGCGGTGGCGGTGAGGCTGTTGTTCGAGCCCTTGCGATGGGTCGTGCCGATGGGGTGGATGGGGGGCAGGTAGACGACATCGAAGCCCATCTGGGCGATGCCCGGCAGCCGCGCCCGGGCGCTGCGCAGAGTCCCGGAGCGCTTCGGGGCTGCGCCCTCGGAGCGCGGGAAGAACTCGTACCAGGCGGAAAAGGCGCCCAGCTCCCTGTCGACCCAGAGCGGGAACGGCCCCACCAGGGTGGCCGCGGCGCGGTCCACGGTGCGCTGCATCAGCGCCACCGCCGCCGGCCGGCCCGCCGCGGTGACCAGCGTCCCCGGCTCCCGCTTGGCCCGCAGCGACTCGGCGAGCGCGGTCAGGGAGCGGCGGTCGGCGGCGCTGATCGCGCCGCCGGCGGCCCGGTGCTCCGCCATGAGCGCCCCCTCCTCGAGCTCGAGGGCCACCTCCTGGCCGGCCTCCAACCGCAGGCGCAGGTCGCGCTGCCAGCTGCCGTAGTCGTCGGGCACGGCCAGCACCTCGAAGCTGCAGTGTCCGATCCGGGCGAGGAGGAGGCGGGCGGTGAAGAGGTCGTTGCCGGCCTCCTCCATGGCTAGCTCACGCCAGCCCGCGGGGGGCCGGCTCGCCGCGGCGGTGGCCGTCGCGCGCTGTGGCCCGTGGCGCACCCACGCCAGCAGCCGGTCGGGGCCGTCGGCGATGACGGTGGCGCTGATCAGGAGCGGCAGGCCGGTCGCCGCCTTGGGCGCAAGCTCGCGGCAGTTGACCACCGGCCGGACGTCCTCGATCACCACCCGTCCCACGGATTGGGGCACGCCGGTCCTCCAATGAAGCTCTTGTCCGGTGCGCGCTGCACGGCGCGGGACCAGCCTAGCGGCGTGTGCTCAAATCGCGCCTGTTGACCCCGATCCCACCGCGCCTCCGAGCCTCCGGCCGTGCCTTCATCGCGGTTGCGCACAACCGCAACCTGCTACGCCTGCAGCTGTCCTTCGGAGCCGCCTGGACAGCGGAGTGGACGTTCACAGTCGCGTTGGGTGTCGTCGCGTTCCGCCAGGGCGGCGCCTCGGCCGTGGGGCTGGTCACCTTTCTGCGATTGGCACCTCCGGCTCTGATCGCGCCCTTCACCAGCACGCTGGCGGACCGCTTCCTGCCGCGAACACGTGTTGATCTGGTCGGGCTACGGCCGTGCAGCAGCGACCGCCGTGGCGGCCGCCGTGCTCGTCGGCCATGGCCCAATCGCTGCTATGCAGTGCGCGCACGAACACCACTCCAGCTGTACATGCTCAGCCGCGCAGATTTCCTGCACGCGGTCGGTGGCTACTCGGCGAGCCGACGCGGCGCCGAGAGCCTGCTCGACGAACGACTCACCACCTTTACGCCCAATCGCCGCCCACCGGGTAGCTCAGCGATGGCCGGTCCGTCGCCTGGGACGTAGCCGGGGCCGCAACCCCATTTCGCCGAATGCGCGGTATAGTCGCCGAATCCGCGGTAGATTCGTTACTGAGGGTCCGTAAGACGCCCCGTCGACTCGGCTGTTTGGCGTTCCGACGGCTCGACCGGAGGGCCCAATACTCTTTGCAGTTCCCAATGGCTCGAGCCGCCGCGAATCGCGGGAACCCACCCAGAGTTGAGGTACTGAAGTGACCAGGGCACGGACAGAACGCGGACGCAATCGTATTTCGAGCGCCGCCGCCGTCGCCGTTGTTGCCGCGGTTGCGACGCTCATCGCACTGCCAACCGCGGTTCTGGCGTCGACAGCTCCTGGACTTGGCACTGCAAAAAGCTTTGCGGTGCTGGCAGGCACCCCTTCGATCACGAACACCGGCCCCAGCGTCATCAGTGGCAGCGTCGGAATATCGCCGGCCGCCTCGATCATCGGGTTTGGCGGAGCTCCAAATGGAACCGTGACCAACGGGACACTTCAGCCTGGCACCGCCGCCGCCGGCACGGCTCAGTCCGACCTGACCACGGCGTACGGTGTGGCCAAGTCATCGCCCTGCAATTTCAATAAGACGGGGAAGAATCTTGGGGGCCAAGTTCTCACCCCCGGCACGTATTGTCAGACCACAGCTCCGACGCTGACCGGCACCCTGACCCTCAGCGGCAATGGGGTGTTCATCTTTCAGGCGGGAAGCACTCTCGTCACGGCTCCTGGTGCCACCGTGCGCCTCATCAATGGGGCCCAGCCTTGCAATGTGTTCTGGCAGGTCAGCAGTTCGGCCAGGCTCGATACCACGACAACGTTTGTCGGAACCATCATGGCTCTGACCGATATCCACCTCAACAACGCAGCGAGCATCACGGGCCGCGCGCTCGCCCGAAACGGCACGGTCACCCTGATCAACAATCGGATCACGGTTCCGACCGCCTGCAAGGCCACCACCATCTCCGGTTCCGGTTCCGGTTCCGGTTCCGGTTCCGGTTCCGGTTCCGGTTCCGGTTCGACACCATCGGTCCCGTCCACTGGAGCAGGCATTGACTCCCTGCCCGGTAGCAGCGTCCTGGTTCTATTCGGGATCACCGTGGTACTCGTGTCGGCTGGCACCGGAGTCAACGCGCGCCGGCGCCTTCGCCCTCGTAGGTAACCGCGGGCTTCAAGGCTGCCGGCGCCCACTCCGTTCGTCGTCGCCCGTCTCGGTCTGCGCGGTGCCCTGATCGTGCTCGGCCTGGTCGCACCCCAGTGGTCACGCGGCCGGCGGGACGCGGCTGCGCTCGCGGTCGACCGGTCGGTGGTCCACCGGGACCGCATCAGCCAGTGAAGGCTGCCCAACGATGGCGAGGCAGTGTCCAACAACTGGCTGAGAAGGAGGAAGCAGTCGGGTTACGTCGAGCACACCCACCCCGCTTCTGCAGGGTGCACGATCTCGACGGCGGGTCCGATCTCCTCCTCGGCGTCGCTCGGGCGAATCCAGACCACCTGGTTGCTGTCAACGAGGACGCTCACCCCAGGCGTGGGTCCGGGGAGCGTTCATCCGCAAATGCCGCATCTCGAAACAGCCGGCCAGACACGCGCAATCATTCCACGGCGTGCTTGACGTTCACTCTGGACGACGCCCGACAGCGACGAACTGCGGCAGGAACGCACGAGCGAGCGGGTTGGCAAACGCCAGCTCCCGCGCCCGCGCAAAATGCTGCACCTCGTCCTCGGTCAACTCTCCCCCGCCATCATGGCGTGCTGCGCCGCAGTTGCTGCACCACCGCCGCTCGCTGCAAGGACCTGCGCGGGTATGACCGCGTAGGACGCATCGACTGCCGTCACCTCGAGCCCCGCGCCGCCAAGGAGGACATGAAGCCGAGGGCCGATCCCCGGATCATTTCCACGGGCGCGCTGGAAGGCGGCGTAGCGCCGAAATATCTCAAAGGCACCGGCTTCGTCGGGCTCGAGCCGCGCAGCCCCTAGGTCGGTGTCGACGAGATACACATGACCGCCGGGGCGGACAAGAGCAGCAGCGTGCGCGACGAGGTCCGACGCCTGCGCGCCCACGTGGAACAGGACGTGGCGAATCATCACCGCATCCCACGCGCCCTCCTCCAGACCGCTCGCAGTCCCGGTCCCTTCGACGACCCGCGCGTTGGTCAGACCGGCGACGGCGATGGCTTGGGCCGCCGCGGCACGGGCTGTCGGCTCAGGCTCGACACCCACACCCTCGCCGCCCTCGCCGGCGATGCGTGCCAGCTCGACCAGCATCGCGCCGGGGCCGCATCCCATGTCGACGACTCGGGCGCCGGGGACGATGCCGGCTTCGCGCATGAGGTCCCCCTCATCACGCTCCATCGCCCGCTCGGCCATGCGCCGGAAGCGCCCCTTCTCCTGCTCGGAGAGCTGCAATGCGTAGCCGGCCGGTTCCTGCCTCGCTGCCATGGCTCTGGCCTCCTGCGCTGCCGAAGATCACCGGGGCGACAGTAGGCTTGTTGTCTGCCCCTTGCGTTGTTGGATCGACCCCTGCCATGATCGCGCCTGAACCAACAAGGTCTGGGGGGCCAACCATGAAGCTGCGTAAGCTTGTCCTATTTGTTTCGCTGGCTGCGGCGCTAGGCATTGCTTCGACACCAACGATCGCCAGCGCGTCGGTCAACTTGCCCTGGCAGACCGGGATGCGAGCGGTCAGCAACGGCGCCACCATCGAACCGGCAGTGAACGACACGAACGGATCGCAGACGTTCCTGATCACGCCCAACAACTCGCCGTTCTACGACGGC
>DHIZ01000283.1:5626-10278 GCA_002404055.1 Chloroflexi bacterium UBA4733 | reverse complement strand
GGCGACCTTTCGGCGGAGCGCGATTTCACCGATGTGCGTGACATCGTTCGCGCCTATGCCCTGGCCGCCGACCGTTGCCGGCCGGGCGAAGCCTATAACGTGGGATCTGGCGTGGGTAGGCGCATCGGTGACCTGCTGCGGATGCTGATCGCTCAGAGCCGCGTTCCAGTCGAGGTACGGCAGGATCCGGCGCGTCTACGTCCGGCCGATGTGCCGCGGATGGTGTGCGATGCTACACGCTTTCGCAATGCCACGGGTTGGGCGCCCACCATTTCCCTGGAGCAGAGCCTGCACGATGTGTTGCAGGATTGGCGGACACGGGTAGTAGCGCTCTGAGGGAGCAGTACGGCGGCTGAGGTGCGCCGCCAAATCCAATGGGCGACGGCAGTCGCCACCTCGCTCCCTTACAGTGCCGCCGCTCTCGCCTTGTTCAAGATGCCGCGTCCAGCAGCGCGTCCAGCCCTGGATCGTCCGGTTCGATGATCGGCGCAACCGGGGCGGGGGCGAGTTCCTGGTACTTGAGGCCGGAGCCAGTGTTGAAGAGCACAATGCGATCCTGGGGGGTAAGCAGGCCGGTCGTCGTGAGGTGGTGCAAGGCGGCTACGGTCGCTGCCCCCTCCGGCGCGGCGTAGATGCCTTCCAGGCGCGCCAGCAGGCCGGTGGCGGCGAGAAGCTCTTCGTCTGTGACCGTGAGCGCGGCGCCGCCGCTCTGCCGGATGGCATCGAGAATAAGGTAGTCGCCGATGGCGGCAGGCACTCTTAAGCCGCTGGCGACGGTCGCGGCCTGCTCCCAGCGCGGCGCTGAGCGCGTGCCGGCGTCGAAGGCGCGGACGATCGGGGCGCAACCGGCTGCCTGAATACTGATCATCTTGGGTCGTTTGGGGCCGATCCAGCCCATCTGCTCTAACTCATCGAACGCTTTCCACATGCCGACGATGCCCGTGCCGCCGCCGGTTGGGTAGAGGAGGGCGTCGGGCAGCGTCCAGGCGAACTGCTCCGCCAGCTCCAGGCCCATCGTCTTTTTGCCCTCGGCGCGGTACGGCTCTTTTAGCGTGGAGACGTCAAACCAGCCGCGCTTTTCGGCTTGCGCGCGTACCATGCGGCCACAGTCATCAATCAGCCCGCGCACCAGAACCAGGTGCGCGCCGTACTGCAGTACTTCCACCTTGTTCGTCGCTGGCGTGTCCTCCGGCATAAAGACCCAGCAGGGCAGCCCGGCGCGGGCAGCGTAGGCGGCGGCGGCGGCGGCGGCGTTGCCGGCGGAGGGGAGGGCAATGGCGCGTGCCCCCAGCTCCCGCGCGCGCGAGATCGCCGCCGAGAGGCCACGTGCTTTGAAGCTGGCGGTCGGGTTTAACCCCTCCTCTTTGATCCAGAGGTCCGGCAGGCCAGTTGCCGCCGCCAGGCGTGGCGCCGGGAGCAAGGGCATGCTGCCCTCGCCCAGTGTCGTGATGTTGGCGGGGTCGCGTACCGGCATCAGTTCCTGCCAGCGCCACATGCCCCCGCTGCGTTGTGCCAATGCCGCCTTGGTGAGCGTTTGCGCGGCCTTCGCCAGGTCGTAGCGAGCAAAGAGCACCTTGCCGCAAGATGAACAGACGGTTTGCAGCACGTCGGCGTCGGCCTGCCGGCCACAGTTCGAACACTCCAGATGCGTCAGTGCCGACGTTACCACGCGCTCTTCCTTCCACTGCCGCCCGCACGGGAGCGGCTATACTCAGCGGCTTGATGATAGCTTGTGCCCGAGGCGATGAGGGGATGGGGTGATGAGGAGTAACGGGGAAGCGTGAACGTGAGTAATGCGGGCGACACCATGCGCATTGGATATGAGCCGCGCAACGATGAACTGCCTCTGCCGGCGCATCGTCTCGCCTCATCGCCTCATCCCCTCATTGCCTCCTCCCCGTCGCTCCTCATCCTCCACGGCGTCTTGCACTCTCCGGCGGCACGGCTGGCGCTGGAACTGTTGACACAGGACGCCGAACCGGCGGCGGCGGCGCAGACCTACGTGCAATTGTTCAGGGCGCTGGCGGCGGAGGCTGCGCTCCAGGAGCATTCTTCCCCGGGCGACGCCTGGCAGCAACACCTGCTGACGCGGCTGCTCAGCGACGACAACGTTTTCGCCGCAGCAGTTCGGCACGTCGGCCTTGATCGCATCGGCGCCGGCCTGCGCACGGCGGTCGCGCATGACTTGCAGGCGCTCAGCGACCTCTATCACCGCGGTGACGCCACGTTGCACCGGCTGGCGACGGATGCCACCGATTTGCCCTGGCTCGACGCACTGCAGCCATCCGACCTCCCGCCGATCCCCGATCTCGCGCTGCGCCGGCAGTTCCACGAACAGAGCGACTGGGCGGCACTACTCGGCGCGCTGGCGAGTCACTATCGTGCAGCAGGTACGGGACTCTTCGCCGGCTACCAGGCGTTTCACTGGTTGGGGGCGGAGCTGACGCCGCCCCTGCGCGGCGTGCGCCATCCTGACCCGATTCGGCTCGACGACCTGATCGGCGACCGGCGCCAGCGCGAGCTCATTGTGCGCAATACCGAACAGTTCCTGGCCGGGTTGCCTGCTAATAACGTCCTCCTGTACGGCGACCGCGGCACCGGCAAATCGTCCACGGTGAAGGCGTTGCTCAATGCCTATAGCGAGCGTGGTCTGCGCCTGCTGGAAGTCGGTCGCAGCAAACTCACCGACTTCCCGGCGATAGTCGAACTGCTGAGCGAGCAGCCGGAGCACTTCATCCTCTTCGTCGACGACCTCAGCTTCGACGAGCAGGAGACCGGCTATAAAGACCTCAAGGCAGTGCTGGAAGGCGGACTGGAGGTACGCCCGGCCAACGTGCTGGTCTATGCCACCTCCAACCGCCGCCACCTGGTGATGGAGCGACAGTCCGACCGTACTCAGCCGGGCGACGATGAACTGCACGGCTTTGACACCGTGCAGGAGAAGCTGTCGCTGGCCGACCGCTTCGGCATCACGCTCACCTTCGTCACCCCCGATCAAGAGCACTACCTGGAGATCGTGCGCGGTCTGGCGCAACGGCAGCAACTTGCCATAACGGATGACGACCTACGTCGCCGTGCCCTGCAGTGGGCCTCCCGGCACAACGGCCGCAGCGGCCGCAGCGCGCGGCAGTTTATCGATGATCTGACCGGGGAACTGGCGCGCGGCGGGCGTTAAGGGGCGTCAATTGGGCGTTCAAGTTCCCGGCGACTGAAGTCGCGGGCTAACCCTACGAAGCCGCCCTTCGGCGGCTGAATCAGTCCGCGCAGGCGGACTTTGCAATACATAGCCCGCGACTTCAGTCGCCGGGAACCGATAAGCCACCCACCTTTGCTCGCAACACCCACCGGACCATCGGCGTACCGCGGCTGCCCACCGACCTATACTCCAGCCCAGAGGCAATCACGCAGGGGAGGTGGCGGTGGCGGGGACGTTGCTCTGGTTGGATCCGAAGGCGCTGCGGGCTGACGGCGAGAATGTGCGGCGGGATACCGGCGACGTGAATGGCATGGCGCAGACGATGCAGCGCTTCGGCGTGTTGCAGCCGCTTGGCGTGCGCCGTGATGGCAAGGGTTTCACCGTCATCTACGGCAACCGCCGGCGCGAGGCCGCGCTGCTGGCAGGGTTGCAGGAGGTGCCCTGCCTGCTCGTGGAAGACAGCGGCGATGGTGACGGCGCGGTGCGTCAACTGCTGGAGAACGTGCAGCGCCAGCAGCTCAACGACCTCGACCAGGCACGCGCCTTCCGACGGCTGCTGGATGACGCCCGCCGACAGCAACCGGATGCCGGCGACGGTACCTTGTACGATCATGTCGGTCGTCTGGTTGGACTCTCGCAATCCACGGTGCAACGGTACCTGTCGCTGCTGGAACTGGCGCCCGGCGTCCAGTCGGCCCTGGCCGATGGCTCGCTGAGTGTGACCCACGCCCAACACCTCCGGGCGGTCAAGGACGCGCGCAAGCAGGAGGAGGTGGCAGCCTACGCCATTCGGGAGCACCTCTCGGCGGCACAACTCAGCCGCCTCTGTTCGGTGCTGGCTCGGCAGCCCCAACTGACGCCGGAAGCAGCGGCCGAGGCCGCGCAGTCCAAGACAGCGCTCGGCTCTTTGCCGGTAGCGACCCCACCAGCGCCTGCCCGGCTGCCGACGCGACCTTCCCGCGAGGAGGACAGCGCCGGCGTGGACGATTACTTCACGCCCAGCGAGCAGGCGACCGATGGCGAAGCCGAGGCGGCGCCGAGCGGCAAGTCGTCCGCCGTATCCCAAAACACCGCCGACGGCAATCGCGTCTTTCGCATTCGCTCCGTGGCCTCCTTCTGTGACGAAGTGGACCGGCTCGCGCGGTGCCTTCAGGACGGCGACTTGATGCGAGTAGCCAAGGGCGACGACGAGGCGCCCGTCCGCCTGAGTCTAGCCCTCAAGCAACTGCAGTTCGCCGGCCGCGCCTTGCAGGAACTGGCCCAACAGCAGGGCTGGGTCGAGTGACGTTCCGCGCGAGCCTGACCGAGCACAGCTGCGTCCCGGCAACTAATGAAGTTTGACGAATAGAACGGGGATGGTAGGCGCCTCCGTAGGGGCAGGCCCCCGTGCCTGCCCTGCTCGCCTGGCTACAAGCGATCGTTGTTTGCAACCGGGCCAGGGCAGGCACGGGGGCCT
>DHIZ01000283.1:3333-5492 GCA_002404055.1 Chloroflexi bacterium UBA4733 | reverse complement strand
GGGCAGGCACGGGGGCCTGCCCCTACAGCTCTATCCGAATCCCGGATCTGTTTGTCAAACTTCATTAGTCGCCGGGACGCCCTGTAGTGTATGCTGCCCCGCAGACTGCGCGGAGGGTAGGGCGCGAGTAGGTGCTGAGAGCGGCTAAGCGACTTGCCTCTCGGGCGTTCGGAGAGGCGGGGAGTGGTCGCGGTGGCAAAGCAGGTGTCGGCCCAGCGCTCCATGTTGCTGCCCGTCTACGTGCCGACCCTGCTGCTGGCGTTCGGGCAGGGGCTGACGGTCTATACACTGCCGCTCTATGCCCGTTCGCTCGGTGGCAACCTGACCGTGATCGGTCTGGCCGTGGCGGCTGCCGGTATCGGCACCTTTCTGACCGACCTGCCGGCCGGTATGTTGTTGGGGCGATTCGGTGGGGCTCGGCTCATGCTGATCGGCACCGCCGCCGCCGGTCTTGCCGCCCTACTGATCGGCCTCATGCACTCCATGCCGGCGCTGGTGGTGCTGCGGGTGCTTTCGGGCGCCGGTAGCTCGCTCTGGTCGCTGTCGCGCATGGCCTATGTGGTCAATGTCACCCTGCCGGCCCAACGCGGTCGCATCCTCTCCACCTTTGGCGGGGTCAACCGCGCCGGCTCTTTTGCCGGGCCGGCTATCGGCGGCCTTGTCGCCGCCCGTTTTGGCCTGGCCTCGCCCTTTCTCATAGCAGGCGTGGCGGCCCTGGCGGCGGCGCTGATGTCGCTGCGCGTAGCCGTCGCAAAGCCGGCCACGGGCGCGCCGAAGGGCCGCCAGATGCGCTGGAACCGCGTTGGCGCCGTGCTTCGCACGCAGTCGCGCGACCTCGCCAGCGCCGGGTCGGCGCAATTTTTCGGGCAGATCATCCGCGCCGGTCGCCAGTTGATCGTACCGCTCTACGCTTCCACGACGCTGGGCCTCGGCGTGGCGATCATCGGCGTCATCGGCACCATCTCCGCCGGCATCGACATGGTGATGTTCTTCCCGGCGGGCGTGCTGATGGACCGCTTCGGACGCAAGTTCGCCTCAGTCCCCTCCTTCATCCTGCTCGCCCTGGGCATGCTCGCCATACCGTTCGTCCACAACGCGCCGGAGCTAATCGCTGCCACGACCTTGATGGGCTTCGGCAACGGCCTCGGCTCGGGCTCGATGATGACGCTCGGCACTGACCTGGCGCCGAAAGAACTGCTCGGCGAGTTTCTGGGCCTCTGGCGATTGATCGGCGATGCAGGCACCTCCGCCGGACCGATCATCGTCGGCTCGGTGGCGCACGCTGTCGGCCTCAGCAGCGCCGCCGTGACCCTGGCCGCCATCGGCGCGCTGTCGGCTGGGACGATCGTGGTGTTCGTGCGGGAGACACTGCGGGATAGTTAGGCATGGGGCTGCCCTGCCGCGACTACTGCCCACTTGCGCCCTGTTCGATCCAGACTCGCAATGTCGTGATCTCGTCTACGGTGAGTGGTTGACCGTCCTTCGGCATTCGGACGCCGACCATCGGCCGGGGTTGTGTCACTTTCTGGTAGAGGTAACTGTTGGCCGGATCGCCCGGTTTGACGCGCATGAGGCTGGGCACTTCGTGGCTCTTGACGTTGACGATGTTGGCGTAGACCTGGCCGCTGGTGAGGTTCATGCCCTGGTTCGGCGGGTGGCAGCCGGCGCAGTTGCCGGTGAGGAGTTGCTGCACGGCAGCGAAGCTCACCCTGGCGCCGACGGGTGTCACCGTCGGCACGACGGTTGCCGTCGGCGTCGGGTGCGGCGTGAGTGCAAACTGCGCCTCGACCGTCCTGGCAGCAGACGGCGGCACGTAGGCCACCTGAGCGGCCGTCGGTGTCGCTGCCGGTACATCGGCTGCGCTCTGGCTGGTGGCGGGGCCATTGCCGGTCACGGTGACGGCGGCGCCGCACCCAGCCAGCACAAAGGCAACGGCGGCGATGGCCGGTAGCGCCAGGCGGGCTGCATGGCGGGGGAAAGTCACGTGCATTGCTTCGTATTCCTCGTTTGCGCAACCATCGGGTACCGAGGTTAGCATCCGGTTGCAGTGGAGGGCAGGAGCGGGTAAATGGGGGGTGCTGGACCACCAACTGCATGTACGGGCAGGCGCGGAGGGGGCCCCCTCCGGCTCGCAGCGCTCGCCAGGTTCCCCCGTGCGC
>DHIZ01000283.1:0-3194 GCA_002404055.1 Chloroflexi bacterium UBA4733 | reverse complement strand
CCCCGCCCCCCCGCCCCTGAACGGGCGGGCTACGATCGACAAGCCTGCTGAAGCAGGCTGGACACGACTTTGGACGCCGCTTAGCCTGCTTCAGCAGGCTTGTCGATCGTAGCCCTACGCTTTAGCGTAGGGTGACCGGCGGACGAGAGGAGGTTCGCCGGCAGTCACATGCGCGGGGGCACCGATACTGGGGGGCAGGGGACGGTTGCGTTCCCCTGGATTGGGCCTGCCTCCTCACCCGACTGGTGAACGGCACGGACTGCCAGAGCAAACGACCTATGATGCACGATGCTGCGATACCCTGACTTTGGCTCCCCCTTGCTCGCGTCGGGCACGACAGCGTACAATCCCGGCAGACTCGCTTGCTGGCCCGACCCGTGCGGTGTTGCAAGCAGGTGAGGAGAGGAGTCACCGCAGCGATGGCTGCACTCGACCGCCCGGGGCAGACGCTCCTGATCGCCGGCGTCACCTACCAGCTCGCCGCGCATCCCGTGATACCGGGGATGATCTAAGGGCAAGAGGGACGGCAGGCCACCGTCTACCGGCTCCTGACCGAGGCGCCGATCGAACGCGACGGCGCTGCCGGCCAGCCGGTCACCACCTCCCGCGCCCTCAAGGTGTTCAAGCCGCGCTACCGCGATCCGGGACTGGTCCTGCTCAGCGACCGGTTGGCTGCCCTGGCCGATCTCCCCGCCCTCACCGTTTGCCGGCGGCTGGTGCTGACGCCGCAGTGCCACGGCGCGCTGCTGCAAACGCAACCCGACCTCATCTACGCCGTGCTGATGCCCTGGATTACGGGAGCCACCTGGTTCGACGTGCTGGCGGGGCGGCGGCCGCTCGCGCCAGCGCAGAGCCTGCATCTGGCGCGCCATCTGGCCGGCGCGCTGGCGAAGCTGGAGCAACAGGGCGTCGCCCACGGCGACCTCTCCGGCCCCAACCTGCTGCTGCCCGGCCTCACGTTACCAGCGGCCCCGCACAACGCCGTGACCGTCACGATGGCCGGCGAGCAGCACGGGCTAAGTAGCCCCGAAATAACTACCGATGCATTCTTTGGGCTGTCTACCAGGGGCATTCACATCGACAATTGCATCAGTTATTTATTCGCGGGTCCTAAGCGGCCCCAACACGGAGGCGGAACCGTCCGCCTCGCCCATCGAGCTGGTCGACGTGGAGCAGCTCTGTGCGCCGGGAGTGGCGCGACCGCTGGCGCTGCCGGCGGGATCACCGGGCTACGCCCACCGGACGGCGGCGGCGGGCCTTTGGCAGCCGGAAGGGGATCGCTTCGCCGGGGCGGTGCTGCTGGCCGAACTGCTGGGCTGGTGCGACGAACCAGTGCGAGAAGCCGCCTGGGGCGAGAGCTACTTCGCGCCGGACGAGCTGCAAGGCAACGGGGAGCACCGCCGGACGCTGGCAGCGGCACTGGACCGGCGCTGGGGTAGCGCCGTTGCCGCGCTGTTCCAGCGAGCCTGGGACAGCGAGACGCTGGCCGACTGTCCCACCTTCGGCGAGTGGCTGGTCTCCTTGCCGGAGTCGGTTGCGCCCGCCGGATCAGCGTCGCCTCAACCGCCGAGTGCTGTGCAGAATCTGCTGGCCGCCGGGGAGGAACTGGAGCGCGCCGGCGACCTTTCGGCGGCGTTGGCGTGTTACCAGCGGGCAGTTTCCCTAGCGCCGGCAGGCTCGGTGCTGGCGGAGGAGGCGGCGCGGCGCGTCCGGGCATTGCAGCCGGGTGACGTGACGCAACCCGTAGACCCGGAGGAACTGGCAGTATCCCGCTGGTTCGCGGCGGGGCAAGCCGCAATAGCAAGGGCCGACTGGCCGGCGGCGCGCGAGTTGCTACAGGCGGTGGTTGCCCGGCGGCCGGGCTACGCGGCCGGTGGTGTGGCCGCTGCCACGCTGCTGGCGCAAGTCGAGCGGCATCTGGCGCCGGTGCGTCCCGGCTGGCGGCAGCGCGCGGCACGCTGGCGTGACGAACGGCCGCTCAGCGCGCTGGCCGTCGCAGCCCTGGCCGCGCTGCTGATCCTGGGTGGCGGCGCGACCCTCCGGCGTGTGACGCAGGCCGCAGCGGCTGTGCCTCCTGCTAAGCATGTGACCACATGTGTGGCACGGATTTTGCCGGTTGAGGGAATGGGAGGTAACCGGCGTGTTGATGGTAGAACTGACGGAGGAGCAACGGGCGGAGTTGGAGCGTGTGAGCCGGCAGGCGGTGGGGCGCGTGGCCTTGCGGGCGCACATGGTGCTGCTGAATGACCGGCGGTATCGGGTGCCGGTGATCGCGGCGATCCACGACTGCGGCGAGGATGTGGTGCGGCTCTGGCTGCATCGCTACGAGCAGGCGGGGGTGGCGGGTTTGGCGGACGAGGCGCGCAGCGGGCGGCCGCCCAACGATCCGCTGGCGCGGGAGATCGTGGACACCCAGGCGAGCGGGTCGCCGCGGGCCTCGGGCCACGTCCAGTCGTGCTGGACGGTTGGCCTCCTCGCCGCGTTCTTGGCCGTCCGGTTCGGGGTAGTGCTCTCCTGCTCGACGGTGCGCCGCTACCTGCATCAGATGGACTGGCGCTGGCGGCGGCCCCGGCGGGATGACCGGGTGCTGTTGGACGGGCTGATCTGGCTGCTGCGGACGGGCAGCCAGTGGTCGGCGCTGCCGGTGGAGTTTGGCCCGAACACCCGGAGGGTACCCGCGCTCTACGACCGCTTTAGCGAATGGGTGGGGAGCGGGGCGCTCGAGCAGGCGTGGGGGCTGCTGCTGCGGGAGTACGATGACTTGGTCGGCCTCGAGTGGCACTGGCAGGCCGGGGATGGTTGTCTGGTGAAGGCGCCCCTCGGGAAAAAAGGGGGCCCGGCGAGGAGCAGGCAACGGGGCGGAACCCCACCGACCGTGGGAAAAGTGGGACCAAGCGTCATCTGCTGACCGAGGGGCGGGGCGTGCTGATCGCCGTCATCGTTTCCGAGGCCAACCGGCACGACATGAAGAAGCTGGGGGAGTTGCTGGACGCCACCGTCATCGAGCCGCCGCCCATCCCCGCCGATGCCCCGCCGGACGAGCGGCCCCAATTGTGTCTGGACCGTGGCTACGACTACGACGCCTGTCGCGAGGCGGCGACCAGTCGCGGGTACGTCCCCCACATCCCACCCAAGGCCAGCACGGCCCAGCCCTTGCCGCCTCCCGGCGATCCCACCCGCCATCCGCCGCGCCG
>DHIZ01000243.1:9508-9640 GCA_002404055.1 Chloroflexi bacterium UBA4733 | reverse complement strand
GGTCAGTATCGACGTTGACCCGGTCCAGCGGCAATACCGGGCCGGTATGACAGACGAATGCTTCCATGTTGGTGCTACTCCTCAATCTGCCAGTTGCGCACGTCGGTGAGGTGGCCGGTGATGGCGGCAGCC
>DHIZ01000243.1:0-9277 GCA_002404055.1 Chloroflexi bacterium UBA4733 | reverse complement strand
CCGCCGCGGCCCTGGCGGCCCTCGAAGTTGCGGTTGGAGGTCGAAGCGCACCGCTCGCCCGGCGCCAGAATGTCCGGGTTCATGCCCAGACACATGGAGCAGCCTGCATCACGCCAATCGAAGCCCGCCGCTTTGAAGATGCGGTCCAGGCCTTCCTGCTCGGCTTGCAGCTTCACCGGCATCGAGCCGGGCACCACCATGGCGTAGATGTCCTGATGGACCCGTTTGCCGTTGATCACCTTGGCCGCCGCCCGCAGGTCTTCGATGCGGGCATTGGTGCAGGAGCCAATGAAGACGCGATCCAGCTTCACGTCCTCCATGCGGGTCCCAGGTTGCAGCGCCATATACTCCAGCGCACCCTCTGCGGAGCGACGATCAGCCTCCAGCGCAAACTGCGCGGGGTCCGGCACCGTGCCGGTAATCGGCACCACCTGGCCGGGGTTCGTTCCCCAGGTGACGTAGGGCACAAGGTCGTCGGCATCCAGCGTCACGACGCGGTCGTAGACGGCGTCGGTATCTGTCGGGAGCGTCTCCCAATACCGAACGGCGGCGTCCCAGTCGGCCCCCTGGGGCGAGCGCGGCCGGCCGCGTAGGTAGGCGAACGTTTTCTCGTCCGGCGCCACCATCCCGGCTCGACCTCCGGCTTCGATGGACATATTGCAGACGGTCATGCGGCCCTCCATCGAGAGGGAGCGGATCGCTTCGCCGGTGTACTCGATGACGTAGCCGGTCGCGCCATCGATACCAATCTTGCCAATGATGGCAAGAATTACGTCCTTTGCCGTCACGCCGGGACGCAATTCGCCGTCCACGCGGATTTCCATGGTCTTCGGGCGGGACTGTTGCAGGCACTGGGTGGCCAGCACGTGTTCGACTTCGGAGGTGCCGATGCCGAAGGCCAGCGCGCCAAAAGCGCCGTGCGTGGAGGTGTGGCTATCGCCGCAGACGATGGTCATGCCCGGTTGGGTGGCGCCCAATTCCGGCCCGATGACATGCACGATCCCTTGATAGCGGCTGCGTAGATCGAACAACTCCAGGCCAAACTCCTGACAGTTGCGCTCCAGCGCTTCCACCTGTTGCCGGGAAATGGCATCGGCGATCGGCAGCAGCCGGTCGCGAGTCGGCACATTGTGGTCCAGCGTTGACAGCGTGAGGTTGGGCCGGCGTACCCGGCGGCCCGCCAGGCGCAAGCCGTCGAAGGCTTGCGGCGACGTCACCTCGTGGACGAGATGCAGGTCAATGTAGAGGATCGCCGGTTCATTGGCGACCTCGCGCACAACGTGCGCGTCCCAGATCTTCTCGAACATCGTCTTACCAGGCATTGCGACTCCTTTCGACAATAAGACTACCCAGCAGCGGCCCCATTGTCTAAGATAGGTCAGGCATCTCTTCGATAACGAAGCCGAAATGCTCGGCACCGACGACGCTGTCGCGCTCCTGCTGGACCGCCAAATCGACATCGCCATAGTCACCCTGCCGTTGGGCAACCCGGGACTCACCGTTGAGCCGCTGTATTCCGAAGACATCGTGCTCCTGGTACCGGCTTGCGCGCCGTCATCGACACTGCATGTCGCCGGGCCGGCTCCTTCCTCCACGAGGCGCTGATCCGCCTCGTGGAGGAAGGAGCCGGCATAACTTTTGCTCCCCGCCTGTGCGTCCAGCGTTCGCGCCCAGGACTACACCTCCTTTCGATCACGCAGCCGTCGTTACGCCGGAGCATTGGCTGGGCGCGGCTGCGCGACCGCTACGTGCCGCGCGCGGCGCAGGCGCTAATAGACGAACTGGCGGCAATAGCGGTGCGGTTGAACTGAGGGCGGGCTACGCCCTATCATGGTGCGGCGACAGGGCCAGTGCGGTTCAGATAGGCGAACATAAGGCCGCGGGTCTGTAGTGAAAGGAGGTCAACGTGCTCGCTGAGCGTGTGATGCGTCGACGGATCGGCAGCGTTGGTTGGATGCGGTCATCGTGGATGACGCAGCTCGGCCTGGTGGTAGCGGGAACCGCCTTCCTGGCCGCTTCGGCGCGCATCGCGGCGCCCTTGCCCTTCACGCCGGTGCCGATCACAGGGCAGACCCTGGCCGTGCTGCTTATAGGTGCGCTCTTCGGCTCACGGTTGGGGTTGGCAACTGTGCTCGGCTACATGGCGGAAGGGCTGGCGGGCCTGCCTGTGTTCGCCCAGGGTTTGAGCGGACCGGCCGTGCTCTTC
The DNA here is from genome assembly GCA_002404055.1 of Chloroflexi bacterium UBA4733. The sequence continues at coordinate 7,071 of DHIZ01000243.1, read as the reverse complement.
GGTCCTACCGGCGGCTACATTTTCGGCTTTGCGCTGGCGGCGTTCGTCATCGGCTGGCTGCTGGAGCGAGGCGAGCGCGTGGTTGTGCCCATGGCAATCGGCACTTTCCTTCTTGGCGACGTGATCCTCTTTGCTGTCGGCACGTTCTGGTTAGCGCACTTCATCGGCTACAGCCATGCCTGGACTGGTGGAGTCCTGCCTTTCTTGCCAGGAGAAGCCGTGAAAATTGCGCTTGCCACGGGCGTAATAGCCAGCGGGCGGCGGCTGTTGCAACGCACGCAGGATCACCGTGGACGTATTTAGCGTGCCTTCACCTCAGGTTGGGAACCAGCGTGTAGCCGGCAGTTTGAAAGTGGTGGTCAAAAGCGAATGCCTCGGCAATACCTCGACTGTGCATCACTACAAAGCTAACGGCGTCGACAAAACTGAAGTCTTGATCGGCATATTTGACTAACAGCGCCTCGGCCTCGTCCTCAAGGGCTGCGTCGGAGTACACTTTGTTCAGGCTCGGACTCCGTCGAACTATCGCCAGGAAGCGAACGGCGCGTTGGTGGCCACCAAAACGATGAATCAAGGCATAGGACTCGCCGATCACCAGATTGGTCGTAACCAGTAAGACGGGGTGGTCAACAAGCCGATGATACTCGCTGATGGCTGCGCCATGATGGGCATCATGGTCGATGCTCAGGGCGATCCAAGCACCCGAGTCGACAAAGACCTCTGGGACCATCATCGGTTCTCGTCTTGGACCATCTGCGCCAGGTAATCGTCGTGCTTCTCAGCGACATCTCCCGGTCCGCCCTTCACCAGCCCTATAATTTCCAACAGGGGATCCTCGTCCCAGGGCGCCTCCTCAAGGATGCGATCCACCCCTTGCCGAACAAGCTCAGCGACGCTTACGTTGCGCTGCCGCGCCTGGCAGCGTAACGACTCCAGTTGTTCGGGCCGAAGATAAACGTGGATCGGCCTCTTGGTAAGCGTTGCCGCCATGCTATTCCCTTCCGACGTGCGACCAGCGTTGATTGTTCCAGTATACAACTGAAGGGACGGGCAGGCCGCGATGGAGATGGCTTCCGGTCGGCAACGGTCTTTCCGGCCAGGCGCGCTGTGTCAGTAGCTTGCCGGCTTGCGGATGCGGTTGGTCAGGCGGCCGATACCTTCGATTTCTACTGTGTACTCCGTGCCGTCTTGCATAGGACCGGGGTGAGCGGGCGTGCCTGTCATGATCACGTCGCCAGGTTCGAGGGTGATGAACTGGGAGATGAACCAGACCAGCTTGCCGGTTTTGTGGAAGAGGTCCGCAGTGTTGCTGTCCTGCTGGAGTTTGCCGTCCAGCCAGCCGCGAATCTGGAGGTGGTCGGGATCGACGTCAGTCTCCAACCAGGGACCGAGTGGCCCGGACGTATCGAAGCCCTTGGCCCGGCTCCACTGGTTGTCGTTGTCCTGCCAGTCGCGTTCGCTGACGTCGTTGCCGCAGGTGAAACCGAGCACGTAGTCGCGCCAGCTTTCTGGGCGGATCAGTTTGGCCTGGCGGCGCATCACCACGCAGAGTTCGGCTTCCGACTCGATGCGCGTGCCACCAATCGGCCAGGTGATGTCGTCGCCCGGGTTGTTGAGGGCGGTCGGCGGCTTGAAAAACATCATCGGCGGGTCCGGGACCGGGTTGCCGCTCTCGGCGGCGTGCGCCGCGTAGTTCCGCCCAATGCAGACGATCTTCTTCGGTTCCGCCGGTGCCAGCAACCTGGCGCCCGCCAGTGGCCCCAGTGCCGCGCCGCGCCGTTGCGTCCCATACACGTCATCCAGTTCGAACAGTTGGTCCCCGTCGATCGTCGCCCATTGCGGCGAGCCGTTGACTGATACTCTGGCGATTCGCATTGTCGCTTGCTATCCTCTCTTCTCGTTTCGTTGCTGGCCACCGAGCGCCGTCGTCCGGCCGGCGCGCCTCGTCGGGCAGCGTATCCCAGCGGGCAGCATCGTACCATTGAACGAGCGTCACCCACAGGACGGGTGTGGCGAAGAGTCTTGTGCAGCAAGCTAATTACATTTGTTTCCAAGAGAGCAGGGCCGCAGACCGCAGTCGCGGCCTTTGAATTCTAGCCGCATCGCAATGATCGCTTGCTGCGCCGTAGGCTGCCTCAGTCCCGCAACGGCGCGAGGGGCAGTCGCGGCATTTGCGGGGCGAAGGGCAGCCGGTGGCGCAGAATCATGCGCAGCGCCAGCCAACCGTCCGTCAGGCGGCGCAGCTTCTTGCTCGGCGTCGGCCGCGGGTGGTAGCTGATCGCCACCTGAGCGATGCGATAGCCTCGCTTACGCAGGTTGATGGTGATTTCCGGCTCAATGTCGTAGCCGTTGGCGTGCATGGCAAAGCTACGCAGCAACCGGGCGTCCAGCAGCTTGTAGCAGGTTTCCATGTCCTTGAGCCAGCAGCCGTAGAGCAGATCGGTGAGGACGGTCAGCCCGTGGTTGCCTACCTGCCCGATCAGTGGCTGACCCGCGAGATTGCGATAGCCGTACACCGCCGGCCAGCCACCGTTTCGGTACCTGTCGATCAGGCGGCGATAGTCTTGCGGGTCGTACTCCTCGTCGGCATCCTGAAAGATGCACACGTCGCCGCCTGCCTCGCGAATCAGAGTGCGAATACCTACGCCTTTGCCGCCGTTGTGCTCGCGGCGGACGACGCGGAGGTGGGGCATCTCTTGTTGCAAGGCCGCCAGGATCGTTGGTGTGCGATCGGTGGAGGCGTCGTCGTGGACCAGAATCTCCACGTCGACCGGCAACGGCACGGCGGTGACGCGCCGGATGATCTGTTCAATCGTCCGTTCCTCGTTGTAGGCCGGGATGAGAACGGAAAGCTTCATGCTCGCCGTCGCCTTTCGCATGCCATTTGGGGGCCGTTCGCCTTGGCCTCGCGGGGAAGTGTAACGCCCAACCAACGCTCGGTCATACCACCGCCAACCGAGCCGGCAGCGGATCTTCACTGCCCTGCCAGGCGGAGCGGAGGAGCGTGGACTCCGTGTACCAGAGGCCGCGGGCCGCGCCGACAAGGTAGAGCGAACCCGTTACGCAGACCAGCCCGTCCGCTCCGGCCAGTGCAATGGCGCGCCGCGTGGCGCCAACCGGACCGGGGCGGGTTTCGACCTGGGGACACAGCGGTCGACAAAGGTCGGCTAGCTCCTCCGGAGGTCGAGCGGGCTTGCCAATCACCTTCGGCGCGGTACAGACGATGGCGTCGGCCAGGGGGGCGAGCAGCTCGATCATCCCTTGCGGAACGTGGCTGGCCAGGACGCCGAGCACCAGGACAAGGCGGCGACCCTGGCGTATCTGGCGCAGTGCAGTGGCTAGCGCTTCGGCCTTCTGGGCGTTGTGCGCGCCATCGAGCACGACTTCGGGGTTGTGCTGCATCCGCTCCAGCCGGCCGGCAAAGGCAACGCCTGCCAGGCCTTGCCGCACTGCATGTTCGCCGATGGACGGCACGCCGGGGAGCGCGCGCGCGGCGGCGATGGCAAGGGCAGCGTTGGCAACCTGGTGGTCGCCCAGCATGGGCACGAACAGGTTGGTCCAGCGCGTGGCACGATCCTCGAAAGTGAAGCGACTGCCGGTGGCTTCCCGCCCATCAATATGCCAGACGAAGTCGCGACCTGCCAGCCGTAGCGGCGCCGCCTGCGCCGTTGCCTCCTCTTCTACGACCGCCAGTGCCTCCGGGTGCTGCTCGGCTACAACAACGGGGACGCCGGGTTTGATGATGCCGGCTTTATGGTCGGCGATGTCGGCGATCGTCGGACCGAGCGTTCGCACGTGATCCATGCCGATCCGGTTAATCACGGCGACTTTCGGCAGAAGGACGTTTGTGTAGTCCCAACGGCCACCACTTCCCACCTCGACGATGCCGAGGTCGACGCGTTCCGCGGCGTAGGCGGCGAACGTCAAGGAGACCCAGATCTCGCCGTAGCGAAGGGAACCTTGCGGACTGTTGGCATTGAACTGAGCGACATCGTGCCGAAACTGGTTCACCAGGTCCACAAAGCGGCCGACGTTCATACACCGGCCATTGACGATCAGCTTTTCCAGCGCCGTCTGCAGGTAGGGCGAGACGTGCAAACCGGTGCGCAGGCCGGCGGCGTGACCGATGGCGGCCAGCATCGCGCAGGTTGACCCCTTGCCGGAAGTGCCGGCAACATGGATGGCAGCAAACGCGCGTTCGGGGTGACCGATCTGCTCCAGGAAACCGCGCATGCGCAGGAAGCGACGCTGGTGGCGTTCCTCCAGGGTATGAACTGGCCGGTGTTCCGGAAGATCGGCGGGGCCACGGATGTTGCTCTTGAGCCAGTTGACGGCGGCGTGATAGTCGGCAAACTCGTCCACCCGTGCCCGATGCCTCCAAGGTACCCGGCGGTTCCGCCAGCCAAGTTTTCGGAAGTAGTCTAGCACCGACAGTTGGCTGGCCAGGGTGCCAGTTGGCCGTTGCGCTTGCCAGAGCATCCTTGGGGCGGCTATAGTGCAAGCGGAGCATGTGGCGCGCCCGCCGTGGTGTGCTGGGCATGTGTCGTTAGCGCATCTCGGTTAGGGAGTACGATCTCGGTATGAGTTCCGTGGTCAAAAAGCGCCGGAAGGCGATTACCAAACACAAGCTGAAGAAGCGACGGCACCGCGAACGATTCAAGGCGAAGCACTAGGTCTCATGGCAGCATCACCGCCTGATAGTTCGGCCGGAGACTACTCCGGTGGCATGAGCAACGCCCGAATGACTGCTGATGCTGCCCGTGTGCGTGCCGCCGCGCTGGCGTCGGCGCAACGGCTGGTCGAGGCGGCGCGCCGTAGTGCTGAAGAACTGCACGAGCAGGCCGCGCGTCAGGCTGAGGCGATGCTGCGGGCGGCGCGTGCCGAGGTTGAGCGGGTGACCGAGGAAGCTACGAGCCGCCAGGCCGTCCAACAGGTCAGTTGGGATGCTCCTGGTCGCGTTCTGGCAGCAGCCACCGCCGAGGCTGACCTCGTCCGCGCCAATGCCGAGGCCCGAGCGGAAGCCATGTTGAGCGAGGCTCGCGCGCGCGCTGAACGGGAAGCGACCCAGGTAGTGGAAGCAGCACGCACGCAGGCGAGCAATGAGCGCCGGCAGGCCGCTCAGGAGTTGCAGCTAGCCTGGGAAGAGTTAGCGGCGCTGCGGGAGCTCGGTGCAACGCTGGTGGTACACCTGGATCGGGCTCGGTCGCTGCTGGCTCCCACGATGGGGCCTGCGGTCGCAGCGTCTCGGCCCGCGTCTGCTGCGCCGGCTCGCCTGGTGGCCGCCGGTGCAGCAGTAGATACCACAACCAGAACTGCGGCGGCAGCCATCGCGCCGACTGCGCCACCCGTCGCCCCGCCCCCTCGTGTCCAGCCCCCGAGTAGTGGAAGCCCGATCCCACCAAGCAGGGCCGAACCGGTACAAGTAGCACAGCCCATGCGGGAACCGGAGATGAGACCGGCGCCTCCCGCGGCGCGCAATGGTACGGCAACCGGCGAGGTGGACCTCGTCTTGCCCGAGCAGGCCGATCGCATGACCGTCGAGGTGATGATCGCCGTGCTCCGTGAACAGCCTGGAATCACCGTGCGGGCGCCAATCCGTCGCAATCAGACGCTGATCGTCCCTTTGCTCGTGGATCGACCGGTGCCGCTCATCCCAATTTTACAGGAGTTGCCCCGCGTCGTAGCGGCTGTCTATTCGCCGAGCAGCAGTGCCGCCAGCAGCGCCGCCGGTGGCCACATTATGATCGAGTTGGGCGACCGGTAGGTGTGGGCGCCGCGCCTCACCCGCCGTTTGACGGTCATGCCCCCTTGCTCGTAGCATGCATGGCTATGGTTAAAGAGATACGTACCGACGATTCGGCGGCGCCAGCCGCACCGGTGCGGCGCGTGGTGCGCCGTTCGCGGACCCAGAACTTGCCCCTGGTGCCGATGGGTGAGGCTGTCGTCTTTCCCACGATGGAACTGACGATCCAGATCAATTCTCCGCGCTCGCTGCGGGCACTCGACGCTGCCTTGCGCGACAAGCGACGGGTTGTTCTGGCGGCGCGTCACGTGGAAGAAGAGGACGGCGAGAGCGTCGAAGGCCTGGTATCCGTCGGTTGCCTGGCGCTGGTGCAGGAGGTTCAGGCACTTCCCGGCGGCGGTCAGCGCGTCTCGATCCAGGGGATCAAGCGAGTTCGCCTGCGCAAGGTAACTCAGGAAGACCCATATTTCCGCATCGACGCCATTGACTTGCCCGACAAGGCCCGCGAAGATGTCACGATGCGCGAACTCATGGCGCGTGTTGTCTCCCAGATCGATACCTATGTCAGCCTGGTGCCCGGCATCCCCAACGAAGTGGGTAACTTCGTGCGTGGCATCGACGATCCGAGCCGCCTGGCTGACATGAGCGCCTACTCGCCAGACTATACCTTCGAGGAACGACAACAACTCCTGGAGATACAAGACGTGACGGAGCGGCTCACCAAAGTGAGTGGCTTCATGTCGCGCCTGATCGAACTGGCGTCGATTCGACAGAAGATCCAGGAGGAAGTACACGCGGGCGTTGAAAAGAGCCAGCGTGACTTTTTCCTGCGTGAACAGATTAAGGTGCTCCGCAAGGAGTTGGGGGAAAATGACCCGGAGACTGCCCTGATCGATGAGTTTCGGGAGAAGATCGAACAGGGGCGCATGCCCGACACGGTGAAGGCGAAAGCCTTGCACGAGGTCGAACGGCTGCAACTGCAGGGCCCCCATTCTCCCGAGTCCGGCATGATTCGCGCCTACCTCGATTGGCTGGTAGAGCTACCATGGGGTATCAGCACGGAGGACAACCTTGACCTGGATCGGGCCGCTACGATCCTGGACGAGGACCATTACGGGCTGGAGAAGGTCAAGGAGCGCATCCTGGAGTACATTGCCGTGCGTAAACTTGCCGGCGACCGGATGCGCAGTCCCATCCTGTGCTTTGTCGGTCCGCCCGGCGTCGGCAAGACCAGCCTGGGGCGATCCATCGCGCGGGCGCTCGGTCGCCAGAGCGTGCGCATCTCCCTGGGCGGCGTGCGCGATGAGGCGGAGATTCGCGGCCATCGC
>DHIZ01000268.1:7599-10113 GCA_002404055.1 Chloroflexi bacterium UBA4733 | reverse complement strand
CTGGCAGGCCAGCCCCCGCGTGGCAGTTTCCGCCATAGCGATGGTAGCCATAGCGTTCCTTAATCCGTTCGCGCGTGCGGCGCCAATCCCCGTCCTGGCGCTTCCAGGAACGAACGTCGTCAATCAGGGTGGCGATCGCTCCGCTGCGGGGAGCAGGAATACCGCGCTTGAGGCGGAGATAGGCCGTGTGTTCCGTGGAATTGCCGAGGCCGCCCCACCAGAGCACCGTCTTCTGATCGATCAGGTAGTTCAGCCAGGTCTGGCCGATCTGCTCCGGCGTCAGGTTAGGGTCGTCGCCCTTACCGCCGGACGTGCAGTGCCTCGCCGCGACGATGTCCCGTGCCGGCTATACGACCCAGTTCTACTGCGACACGCCCAATCAGGTGCCGAATGGTCTGCACCGCGGCTTCAGCGGCCTGGCGTGGCTACAGCAGCACAATGAGTTGGCGTTCCGCTACGGACATTGGCCCGCCGGTGCCTTCAGCCCCCAGGGCAAGCGCCAGACGGAGCAGCGAAAGTTCCGTGTCGTCCTCGAAGAGGCGTACCGTGAGACCGTGAGCCGCCATCAGAAACCATTCCTCGGTGGATGCCAGGCAGAGTCACCAGCCGTGCCTACCCGCCCTCTGCAAAGCATACCGACCGAACCCACTCCGCCTACCAGCTCCCCTCGTCCCGCCACTGTGCCTGCAAGGCGCGAATGCGTTCGTACTCCTCGCCCGTCATTTCTGCGTCGACGGCAGAAACGTTGGCTTGCAACTGTTCCAGCGTGCGGGCGCCGGGGATGGCACAATGGACGGCCGGGTGCCGCAGGACGTAGCGGATCGCTGCTTGCCCCAGCGTCTGGCCGGGGCGCTCCAGGAAGCGAAGTTGCTCGACGCGTTGCAAGCGCATCTGCAATGCGTCGCCGCGTGGACGCCGCCACTGCTGGTCGTCCGGCAACGGCTGGCCGACGGGAAACTTGCCGGTCAGCAGCCCTCTGGCCAGCGGCATGCGCACCATGATGCCGGTATTACGCTGCTGCGCCAGCGGTAACAGTTCGTCCTCGGCAGTTGGATCGAGGATGCTGTACTCGATCTGCAGGAACTCCGCGCCGTGCTGGATTGCCCACAGGCCGGAGGCGTGGTCGCTGGTGGAGATGCCGAAATGGCGCAGCTTGCCGGCCGCCCGCAGGCTATTAATGGCGCTCTGCCAGTCCTGCGTCTCTAACTGCTGTACCGTCGGGCTGTGCAGCATGTAGAGATCGAAGGCGTCGCGCTGCATGCGCTGGAGGCTGCCCTCTGCATCGCGCAAGATGGTTGCCGACGTGAACGCTCGGTTGGGATAGTCGTCGGACAGCACCGGCACGTCGACCTTCGTGGCGATGTAGGTGCGTTCGGGCCACCGGGCCGTCACCTCGCCGAGGATGGCCTCGCTGCGTCCCTGGTTGTAGCTGGAACTCGTGTCGAACAGGCGCACGCCGAGCTCCAGCGCGCGCTGCACAATCGGCGGCCACACTGCTGGGTCGACACCCTCATCACCGAGTCGGTTGCAACCCAGCGAAACGGCCGACACGGGGATGCGTGTCGCGCCAAAGTTCACGTAATACATCATAGAACAGCTCCTCCTCGTTTTCTCCGGCGCTCCGTCTTCCTGGCAAAGCGCGGGACCGACGAGGAGGGTAGCAAATGGCAGCAACCACGTCTACGCGCACACTGGCCCTGGCGCTCACCAGCTACAATCAGGACGGTGAAGGGCCGATCCGCAGCATGAAGGTTGCGGCGTTCCAGATGGATCGCCGTGCCGTGACGAACGCGCAGTTCGCAGAATTCGTGGGCGCCACCCACTATAAGACGGAACGGTATTGGGGGCAGGACAAAAATCGGTATTCGGGAGGAACGCCAATGTCTTCAGCAGATCACGCATGGACGAGCAGCGTGGTCGGTAGTGCCGCGCTGCGCAACTACGTTGATGGCGCCTGGGTGACGCCCGAAAGCCGTGAGCGGCTGGAGGTGACCAATCCCGCGACGGGCGCCGTATTGGCCATGGTGCCGCTTTCCAATGCGACGGATATCGACTGCGCTGTGCAGCGGGCGCACGCCGCCTTCCCAGCCTGGCGGCGCACCCCGCCGATGGAACGGGCTCGCGTCATGTTCGCCGTCAAAACACGTCTGGAAGAGCACTTCGAGGAACTGGCGAGCATCGTCACCCGAGAGCACGGCAAGACGCTGGACGACGCCCGTGGCTCCGTGCGCCGGGCGATCGAGAACGTGGAAGTGGCCGCCGGCATCCCTTCGCTGATGATGGGCTACGGACTCGAGGACGGCGCTGCCCGCAACATTGACGAGGAGGTCATCCGCCAGCCGCTCGGTGTGTTCGCCGCCGTCTGCCCTTTCAACTTTCCGCTCATGGTGCCGTTCTGGTTCTGGCCCTACGCCATCGCCACGGGCAATACCTTCATCCTGAAGCCGTCGGAGCAAGTGCTGATGGCGATGACCCGGGTCTTCGAGTTAATTGAGGCCTGGTCATAAATCCCCA
>DHIZ01000268.1:0-7427 GCA_002404055.1 Chloroflexi bacterium UBA4733 | reverse complement strand
ATGATTTATGACCAGGCCTCAGTTAATTGCCGACGTTGGCTTTCCACCGGGCGTCATCAACCTGGTCCACGGCAGCCGGGACGCCGTCGAGGCGCTGATCGATCATCCCTTGCTGTGCGGCATTTCCTTGGTCGGTTCGACACCGGTCGCGCGAGCGATCTACGCTCGTGCAGCCGCCAACGGCAAGCGTGTGCAGGCGCAGGGCGGCGCCAAGAACGTGCTGGTGGTGATGCCGGATGCCGTGTTGGAGCCAACGGTCGCCAATGTGATCGGATCCTGCTTCGGTTCCGCCGGGCAGCGCTGCCTGGCCGGCTCCCTCATCATCACGGTTGGCGACATGCACGATCGCTTCCTGGCTGCCTTACGGGAGGCGGCAACGAAGATGCGAGTTGGCAACGGGGCCGACCCGGGCGTGGACATGGGACCCGTCATTTCGGAGCGGGCTCGCGATCGCGTTGTCGGCTATATTGAGCGCGGTGTGCAATCCGGTGCGACGCTGGTACTCGACGGACGCGATACCGCGCTCTCGGTTGGTACCGGCTGCTTTCTCGGTCCGACCATCTTCGATAACGTGACGCCGGACATGGCGATTGCCCGCGACGAGATCTTCGGTCCCCTCGTCGGCATCGTGCAGGCGAAGAACTTGGACGAGGCAATCACCATCATCGAGCGCAGTCCGTACGGTAATGCCGCCTCGATCTTTACGCAGAGCGGCGCTGCCGCCCGGGAATTCCGCTACCGTGCTCGCCGAGGCACTCCTCCCGTGCCAGGTGATCGCCCAGTTGACACAGTGCCGGGTGATCGTGCGCTACGGCATCGGTGTCGACACGGTCGATCTCCAGGCTGCCACCGAGCACGGCATTGTCGTCTGCAACACCGCGCGCTACTGTCTCGACGAGGTGAGTACCCACGCCCTAGCCTTGCTGCTGCTCAACCGGGGCATCCTTGCCGGCACCGTTCGCGTCCGCTCCGGCGGGTGGTCCGACGCTGCCGTGCCGCCGCGCCTGCTGGCCGGCCAGCAATTGGTCACGTCCTGACCGTCTTGCGCGGCGAGACGCCCCCAGACGTCGTCAATCCGGCCGTCCTCCAAAGCAGCCGCCGCGGCGCCGGTGCCACGGCTGGTACTGTTACGGAAAGCTAAAGGGAAGGAGGTCCGATCCATGCCGGAAGCGGTCGGGACGGCAGGGGGCTTGGTGCTGGCGGCAGACGGGCGAGCGCAGGCCCGCATCGTGCTGCCGGCAGGGGCGAGTCCGGTGGAGCGGTTTGCGGCCAAGGAGTTGGCCGAGCACTTCCAGGCGATGAGCGGGGCGTCATTTGCGAGCCAGGAAGATGAGGCTGAGGGCGACGGTGTGCGCGTCCTGCTCGGCATCGGCAAGGACGCGCTCCGGCGCGGCGGCCATCCGGCGCCGGAGCAGGCGGGAGGAGAGGAATACGTCCTCGCCACGATGGGACGCGACCTCGTGCTCGCCGGCAGCGACGCACCGGGCCTCCTGGCGGCGGTCTTCGTCCTCCTTGAGGACGTGCTTGGCTGCCGCTGGTATACGCAGACCGTCCAGTACATCCCGCAGCGACCGGTGCTCACGGTCCCACCATTGCGCCGCTATGGCCGCCCATCCCTGGAGTACCGGGCCGTCTTCTACGCCTGCGCCTTTGCGCAACGCTTCGCCCTGCGCAACCACCTCAACGGCGAGGGACACGCCCTGCCGGTGGACCTGGGTGGGTCACGCGTCATCTTCCCGTTCGTGCATAGCTTTGACGCCCTCGTCCCTGCAGCGGAGCACTTCGCGTCTCACCCCGAGTACTACGCGCTGGTCGACGGGCGCCGGCAGCCGAGCCAGTTGTGCTTGAGTCAGCCCGCTGTCTTCAGCATCGCCCTGGACCGGGTGTTCCACTGGATCGCGAAACATCTGGAGGCGGACATCTTCTCGGTTTCCCAGAACGATAACCAACGCTACTGCACCTGTCCCACCTGCGCTGCCGTCGATGCGCGGGAAGGCAGCCCGGCGGGCAGCGTCCTTTCGTTCGTCAACCGCGTCGCCGAAGCGGTGGAGCAGCGCTACCCCGGCAAGCGCATCGAGACGCTCGCCTACCAGTACACCATCACCCCGCCCCGCTACCTGCGTCCCCGCGCCAACGTGGTCATCCGCTGCGCTTTCATCGAGGCCTGCTACTGCCACAGCCTCGAGGAGACGGAGCGCGCGGCCTCCATCCGCGCGGCGCTCCAGGGCTGGAGCGCGGTCGCTCCGTACCTCTACGTCTGGCACTATGCCGGCGTCTTCAGTCACTACCTGCTGCCGCTCGGCAACCTGCGCCGGACGGCGCGCGACCTGCAGTACTTTGCCCGCCACGGGGTGACCGGCATCTTTGTCCAAGGCCAGGAAGGCGAGCCGGATGCCTCCCCGCTGGCGGAGTTGCACGCCTGGGTCTACGCCAAGCTCCTCTGGGAAACCGAGCGGGACGTGGATGCACTCATCCGCGAGTTCGTGGAGGCCGTCTACGGTGGGGCCGCGCCTGCCGTCCTTGCCTATATCGACCTCCTGGAGCGGCTGACCAGCGCAGCGCCGGAGCACATCCCTTGCTTTCCCGTGCCCCAGGCGTTGAGCCATCTCACACCCGCCGCCTTGGAGTGCCTTGCCGCAGCGCTGGCGCCGGCGCGTGAGGCTGCCGACAGCGCGGTCAGCCGGGAGCACGTCGCCTGGCTCCTGGATAGCCTGGAGTACGCCCGGCTGGTCCAGAGCCCCCCTTACGTGGTGCGCGCCAACCGTCTGGAACCGGCAGTACCGGAGGACCGATCAGTCGCAGCGGCGCAACTGGTCAGCCGGCTGCGCTGCCGCGGCGTGACCGGCATCCGCATCGCGCGCAAGGTCGAGGAGTTGTGGCCCGCGATCGAGCATCTGTCGTGTATCCATCCTCTGGTGACCCTGGAGAACGAGTTCCTCCAGGTCCGTATCGTGCCCGGCGTCCTGGGCAAGGTGCTCAGCGTAACCGACCGCCGCTCCGGCCACGCCTACGCCTACGCCGACGACGATGTGGTCGAGCAGAATCCCGACCGCATCATGGCCTGGGCCTGGGAAAGCGGCGCCGGGGCCGAATACTACGATGGTATGGCCTGGTGGGGCCAAAGCTATGCCGCCAAGCTCCTGCCGGAGACCACCGGGACGCGGCTCATCCTCACGGGCGAACTCGTGATGGCGGAGTATGGCCGCTTGGTGCTGCGCAAGGGGTACTTCTTGCCGCACGCTGCGCGGACGCTGGAGCTGCGCTCGAGCTTGATCAACCAGGGAGGCACGACCCTCCTGCCGACTGGCGACAGCCGCTCCCATGCACTGGGCGTACGTCTGGCGACGACCAGTCGCAGCGTCTTCTGCTGGCCGGCACAACGGGCATGTTCGGTGCAGGCTGATACCGCTTATGCGCTGGAAGACGACGTGCCGTTGCGGCTTGCTGGGCCGGCGCTGGCGTCTGGTAATCTCATGATCCGTGGCTCGGACGCCGGGGAGACACTCGCCATCGACGGATTGGAGCACGTTGCCGCCATCCGCCTGCACTGGCAGCGGACACGCGGTTGGCTGCGCGTGCTGGTGCATCCTCACCCTGCGCGCGATCTCACCCCCGGTGGCACATACCAGTGGGGTTACCAACTACACTTTGCTGCATAGCCTGGGCTGTTCACGCGGTGGTAAAGACGGGGCGAACCGACCTTCGCCCGCCGCGCAGGGGTCTCGCCAGCGTGGGACGGCTCGTCCGCTATTTCTTGCCCTACTGGCCGTACTGTCTGCTCGTGGTGCTCATGGCCGTCATCGCCATCGGCGGGCTGGGTCAGATCGTGCCGCACCTGCAGCGCATGACTATCGACCAGGCGATACCGCAGCAGAATCGCTCGCGGTTGCTGCCCGTCGACGGCCGGCCTCCCCGGGCAACGCCTGGCGCATCAATCGGTAGCGCCCTCGCCGGTGGGATCGGCGGCGCGCGGCAGCGTGACGCGGAAGGTGGACCCCGCGTCCGGGGCGCTGGTGACCGTGATCGTGCCACCATGGCGCTCCACCAAAGTCCGGGTGATGGCGAGCCCGAGGCCTGTCCCGCCCGACTCCTGGGTGATGTGGTGCTTGGCGCGGAAGAACTTGGTAAAGAGCTTGGTTTGCTCCTCCGGCGAGAGCCCGATCCCGCTGTCTCGGACATCGACGTGTACATGGGCATCGTCTGCCGTGGCGATGACGGCGATCTGGCCGCCTGAGGGCGTGTACTTATGGGCGTTGGAGAGCAGATTCGTGAAGACCTGCGTGAGCCGCGTAGCATCGCCCATGACGGCGGGTAGCGGCGCGCCTCGGTCGAGCGTCACCTGCTGCTTTTTGGCCGTGCATTGCAGTTGGAGCGACGTCACAACGTGCTCCAGGATCGGGCCAAGGTTCAGCCGCGTGAGGGCGAGTTCGACCTGTCCCGCTTCGATGCGAGCGAGGTCCAGAAGGTCGTTGACGAGGGTGACCTCGCGATCGGCGTTGCGTTGGATGATTTCCAGGAACTCCCGCTGGTCGGCTGGGATGGGGCCCACCGCGCCATCCAGCAGCAGGTCCACGTAGCCTTTAATGGAGGTGAGTGGCGTGCGCAACTCGTGGGAAACGAGCGACACAAACTCGTCCTTCATGCGGTCGGCAGCCCGCTCCGCGGTCACATCGCGGAAGGCGAAGAGCCGACCCACCAACTCCGCATCTAGTCGGTAGACTGGGAACGATTCAAGAGCCAGCTCCCGCTGCTCCGGCCAGTGTTGCCGCACATCAAGCGCCCGGCGTCCCGTCGGATCCGTGAGTTGCTCGACCAGTAACTGGTAGACCGCAGGGCCGGCGAAGATGTGCATGAATGCCTCCTGGAACTCAGCGATGGTTCGTCCCCGTAGCGCCGTTTCCCGCAGTTCAAATACCGCTTCGAAGCGCTGGTTGACGCTGAGGAGGCGCCCATCGGGGGCGAAAAGCGCCATGGCCTCAGTCGTCGCGTCAAAGATAGCCCGCGTTTCTTGCACAGATCGCGCCAGAGCTGCTGTCAGTTGCACCCGTTCGATGGCAGCGGCGGCATGGTCCGCAAGGAGTTGTAAGGGCAGCAGTTGGGCCGGCACAAAGGCATGCGGAACCGGCGCGTTGGCGTGCAAGGTACCGAGCAGCTTGCCCTGCGCCCGCAGCGGCACGATGAGACTGCTCTGGACGTGGTGTTCGGCCACCGCGATCGCTGCGTAGCGGTGGCCGCTTGCCGCCGTCACCAGGTGGTTGGGGGTGTACACCCCCTGACCGCTGCTCAGCACCTCGGCCATGTAGCTCCCGGCGCCAACGGTCCCGTCCTCCCAGAGAGAGCGCGTCCCACCCAGCCAGCGGTAGATCCGATAGGGCTGGCCGACCACCGCGACACCGGGCGTGGCGAGGAGGCGCACGCCGCCGGCAGGCGCACCGGTCAGTTGGTGAACACCGACGAGCAGTGCCTGGAGCGTCTCCTCGACGCCCATCGTCGCTGCCATGCGCGCACTCGTCTCCGCCGAGATGGCGAGGACCGCTGTCGAGGTCACCTGGCGCTCCGGCCGCCAGCGTGGGACCTGCCCCTGGAGGTTCCGTACGGTTTGCTGTAGCCGGACAACCGCACGGGATAGCCCGCTTGCTGCCTGAGGCCACGCCACCGGCTATCTCCCAGAGGACGCTGCGTGGGCCTGCCCGGCTCCGCAATCGCCCATAACCGCCCTCGCCGCGTGCCGCCACGGATGGCGACGTAAGACGGGACGGGAATCTCCTCATATTAGCAGAAGATGGTAGCAGGAGCCATAGCCCTTTCGGCTTGCGCTATACTCCGATATACTTGCGGTACAAGCGGTTGCATCCTATGATCTCAATGATCATAGGTCTGAAGAGTAAGAGCGACCTTTCCCGGCAGGCGGTTGTGGTGAAGGAGCAGCGCATGGCGCGTACCGGCCGCGACAATGTGGTACTGATTCTGACTGACCAGCACCGCGCCGACGCCATCGGCGCGGTCGAGCCGGCGCTGGCAACGCCGCACCTCGACCGGCTGGCCGCCGAGGGAATCCGTTTCCAGCACACGTATTGCCAGAGTCCCGTCTGCATGCCGTCGCGCACCTCGCTGTTCACCGGCCGCTATCCCCATCAGCACCACGTCCTGAACAATGGGGCAACCGTCTGGCCGGACGGTCCCTGCTTTGTGCGCGCGCTGCGGGAGGCCGGCTGGCAGACCGCCGTCATTGGCAAGCTCCACTTCACCTGGCGGCACGACCTCGACATGCTGGCGAGTCACCCGCTGCTCTGGCAGTTGGGCTTTGACGACGCGCACGAGACCACCGGCAAGATGAGCATGGCCAATCTGCGTGCCAGCGAGTACAGCGAGTACTTGCGCCGCCGCGACCTGCTCTACCCATTTCTTGCCGATCTGCGGCGGCGCATCGCGGCGGGTCCCACCGCTGAGCACGGGGCATCGATCCTGCCCGAGGAGGCCCACATCGACGCCTGGGTTGGCGACCAGGCGGCAGCCTGGCTCTCCGCTCACGATGGGAGCCCGTTCTTCCTCTGGGTCGGCCCGCCCGGACCGCACAACCCCTTCGATCCGCCCGAACCGTACGCCTCCATGTACCGACCCGAAGCGCTGCGCGGCGGCATCACCGCGCCGGCGACCGATCCCACCGCTGCCCAGCAGCTCGCGCGATTCGGGCTGAGCGGCGCCGACCGTTCGCTGGTGCAAGCGATGCGGGCGCAGTACTATGGCAATGTCAGCCTGATTGACGATCGCGTCGGCCGCATCCTGGCGGTGTTGGCGCAGCGTGGCCGGCTGGAAGATACCTGGGTGATCTACACGTCAGACCACGGCGAGATGCTTGGCGACCACGGGCTGCTCTGGAAAGGGCAGTTCTACGAGAGCTCCGTGACCGTCCCGCTGCTCATCCGCCCACCAGACCGGCTGCGCGCCGCGCCGCGTGGCGTCGTCAGCAATGCCCTGGTCGAGCTGCTGGACGTGCCGGCCACCCTCCTGGACCTGGCGGGCGCACCGATGGAGGGCGGCCAGGGGCGCAGTCTCCTGCCCTTGATCCGGGACGAGGTGCTACCCGAGCGCCATCGCTCGGCCGTCTTCAGTGAGATCGACCGCCGCCTGATGGTGCGGAATGGGCAATACAAGCTGGTGCTCCAGGCAGCGACGCTGGCCCCGTTGGCCTTGTGGGACCTTGAGGCGGACCCCGACGAGGTGACCAATCTGGTCGGCACGACGCGGGCCAGCCACGTCGTCGACATGCTTCTGGCAGAGGAAGTACGGCCCTTCCTGGAGCGCACACCGGCTGACATCGGGGAACCATGGCCGATAGTCGTGCCGTGGCAGCACTGGTCGCGCAACCCGCTGCGGCTTGCCCCGCTGACCGGCACGTCGCACTGAGAGGGCTTTCAGAAATCATA
>DHIZ01000031.1 GCA_002404055.1 Chloroflexi bacterium UBA4733 | reverse complement strand
AAGGGCGGCGAGTTCTACACGCCGCGCGATGTGGTGCGCCTGATGGTGCGACTGCTGCAGCCGGCCGCCGGCATGCGCATCTACGACCCCTGCGCCGGCTCCGGCGGGATGCTGATCCTCTCCAAGCAGTACGTGGAGGAGCACGGCGGCGAGGGGCGCAACCTGAGCCTCTTCGGGCAGGACAACAACGGCGGCGTCTGGGCCATCTGCAAAATGAACATGCTGCTGCACGGCATCCCCGACGCCGACATCCAGAACGAGGACTCGCTGAGCAACCCGCAGCATCTGGAAGGCGGCGAGCTGATGCGCTTCGACCGCGTGATCAGCAATCCGCCCTTCAGCCAGAACTACAGCCGCCAGGAGTTGCAGTTCCCCGAGCGCTTCCGCTACGGCTACTGTCCGGAGAGCGGCAAGAAGGGCGACCTCATGTTCGCCCAGCATATGCTGGCGGTGCTGCGCAGCAACGGCATGCTGGCGACCGTCATGCCGCACGGCGTGCTCTTCCGCAGTGGAGCGGAGAAGGAGATCCGGCGCGGCAAGGTGCTCTTCATCAACGCCGACGCCGAGTACTACGCCGGCCGCGCGCAGAACGAGCTGCGACCGGAGCACGTCGAGAAGATCGTCTCCACCTTTGCCGCTTTCGCCGACGTCCCGGCTACGCGGCGGTGGTGAGCCATGCCGACCTGGCCGCTAACGACTGGAACCTCAACATCCGGCGCTACGCCGACAACGCCCCGCCGCCGGAGCCGCAGGATGTACGAGCGCACCTGCTAGGCGGCGTTCCCAAAGCGGAAGTTGCAGCCAGGGCCGGCCTGTTCGCCGCGCACGGCCTCAACCCGCATGACCTCTTCGTCGAGCGCGACGCCGCCTACTTCGACTTTGCGCCATCGCTGATGAAACGCAGCCAGGTTGCGGCCGCCATCGAGGCAAACGCCGGGCTGCGAGGCCGGGAAGGCACGCTGCGCGACGCCTTTGCCGCCTGGTGGCGCGAGCAGGAAGCCCTGCTGATCCAGCTACCCGAGACGCGCAACCCGATGCTACTGCGCGCCAACCTCCTGGAGTCCTTCGTCGCCGCGCTGGCCCCGGTCGGCCTGCTGGACCGCTTCAAGGTCAGCGGCGTCATCGCCATCTGGTGGAACGCCGCCCAGTACGACCTCAAGACGCTGGCCGAGCAAGGCTTCGCCGACCTCGTCGATGGCTGGGTCGCCACCTTGCGCACGGCAATGGACCCCACCGATGGCGACAACACCGGCGCCCGCTTCGACCCCACCGGTCACAAGCTAGTGACCAGGCTGCTGCCCGGCTACCTGGATGAACTGACGAATGCCGAAGCGCAGCGCCTGGAGTTAGAAAGCCGCCTCACCGCCGCCACCAAAGCCGACGCCGAGGACGAGGATGCCGAGACCGACAGCGACGAAGAAACCCTCAGCCCCGAGGCTATCAAAACCCTCAAGCGCGAGATCACCGCCGCCCGCAAGACCTTGCAGCGCCTGAAAGCCGACCTCTTGCGCCGCCTGGACGCAGCCCGCGCCGCCCTCAGCGCCGACGATTGCCAGCGCCTGGTGCTGGACCTAGCCCGCGAAGACCTGACCGGATACCTGGATCGCTACGTCAGCGCGCATCGCCAGCAGGTGATGGAAGCGTTCGAGAACTGGTGGGACAAGTACCGGGTGACGCTGCGGGATATTGAGGCGGAGCGGGAGCGAACGGAAGGGCAGCTCGCGAGGTACATTGCTGGACTTGGCTATGGACAATAGTACGCCTACTGTTCCGCTAGGAAGCGTTGCGACTGTCCTAATGGGGCAAGCCCCGTCTACGACATTTGTGTCCGAGTCCAGGGTAGGCTTGCCGTTTCTCCAAGGAAATGCCGATTTTGGCGCCATGTACCCTGAACCTAAGCTGTTTTGCTCCCGCGCCATCAGGGTGTGCGAGCCGGGTGATATCCTCATCAGCGTGCGCGCACCAGTTGGAGCGCTGAACAGGGCTGACCAGCGTTACATCATCGGACGCGGGCTGGCTGCGATCCGAATTCGGGAACTTGATGCCGCGTATGCCTGGCATGCCGTCAAACAGGCGACTCCAAGGCTCAAAGGCGTCGCTCAGGGATCCACGTTCGACGCGGTAAGCAAGGCTGACGTCAAAGCCCTTTGCGTGCCTTTCCCGCCTCGAACAGTCCAGAGCAAGATTGCGGCAATTCTCGACACCGTCGACGCAGCCATTCAGCAGACCGAGGCGCTGATCGCCAAGTTGAAGGTGATGAAGGCCGGCCTGCTGCACGACTTGCTCATGCGCGGGTTGGATGGGGAGGGACGGCTGCGGGATGCGGGGGCGCGGCCGGAGGAGTTTAGAGATACGGTGGTCGGACGGGTTCCCAAGGAATGGCAGGTCTGGCAACTCGGCGATCTCTCTACCCTCGTGACAAGTGGGCCGCGTGGCTGGGCCGCGTATTATGCCGAGGATGGTGCCGTATTTCTTCGCATCGGCAACCTGACACGCGAGCACGTAAACCTGAGGTTGAAGGATGTGATTCGAGTTCGACCACCCGAGGGTAGCGAAGGTAGGAGAACAGCGCTGGAATCGGGTGACGTGCTAATTTCCATAACGGCTGATCTTGGGATCATAGGCGTTGCGCCAGTTGGCCTTGGTGAAGCCTACGTGAATCAGCACATAGCTCTTGCGCGCGTTGACCCGGCGAGCGCTCAGTCGCCCTGGGTCGCGAACTATTTGGCAGGCGAGCCTGGTCGTAAGCAATTCGAGCGGCTAAATGATGCCGGAGCAAAGGCAGGGCTGAACCTGCCCACGGTCCGTAGGCTTCTGATTGCGCTGCCATCATTACCCGAACAGAACAAGATTGCCGACTTGATTGACGCGCAAGATGTCCGGATTGAAGCTGAAGCCGCGTATCGCGATAAACTCCATAGACTGAAGCGAGGGTTAATGGCAGACCTCCTGGCGGGGCGGGCACGGATTCGGGCGGAAGCAGTTTAACACCTTGGCAGCGACATCGCAGTGAACGGTCGATGTGAAAGCCTATTATTGAACGCCGTGTGTCGCCTTGCCTGAAGGAGTTTTAACAGCAAGCATAATTAGCTGCTTCAGTATCCAGACACATCGCTGAACATACTTAATCGACAGGATGACGGTCCATAAAACGACACATGTCATAAGAGGCTTCGGATCGCTCTGCGTGTCAAGTACCAGGGATACCAACGCCCAAACCGTCGTGAGCGCGAGTACACGAATCGCGTTGAAGTAAACCGAGAAAAGCGTCCCAAAATGTTTGCTTGTTCGAAGTATTTCCATGCCAGGTATTTCGCCAATTCCAAGGATAATGGTAACTGTCGCGATAATAAAGCCGAGAAGGGAGCCGCTAATCTGAGCGATGGATGTGTATATTCCGGTCCTGTTACTTGCTATCAGTTCCAATATCCGCTCTCGCCCCCAGTGTTTTTCGAGGAAGATCGCTATCACAACCGTAAACAGCAGTGATAAGAGTACATCGTAAATCTGAAAATTCTGTTCATAGTGCCTTCGCATCCGTTTCACCTCCCGAGTGCGGTTGCCCTCGCTATCTCTTCCGCCATGTCGCCATGTGCGTTTTCTATGGCTAAGAACATGGCATCTGGATCAATGGCCCGGTGGCGCCCTTGCACCCGTGCTACCTCCCGGGACGCGATGAGCTGATTCCGCAGTAGATCGAGCTCCTCAAAAGCGTCTCCGACCTCCTCGCGACCTTGAATCTTGAAAGTATCTGCCGCGGACATAACGTCGGGGTGTCGAGCGATACCCCTTACCTGGTCTAATGCGCGTTCGGGGAGTGAACGTCCGCTTCGAGGCTGCGATCGTGCCATAATCTGAACAACCGGCGCGTCTAGGTTGTCCATTAACGCCCGGAATGTCCCGAACATGCTCTCGTCACGTTCCTGATCTAGATCCACGCGCGATCGGTTCAGACGTAGGTTGATAAGGTTTATTTCGCGAAGGCGCATAAGTTGCTCCTGCACGTCCGCGCGTAAAAGTACCTCGAATACAATTGCTGGCAGTTCGTTTGGGAACTTGGTCCGGAAATACCTGGGCAGGCGGGTGATTCGGGGACCATACGAGTTGAGTTCGATACCGACTACATTTCCGGCAAAGAACACCACGTGGGAAACCTCGAGCAGACCCTGGCGCTCAAAAATCGATAGAGGAGATATGTTGCCTGCCTCCTCAAGCATGGGTAGTCCCGACCGGCGCGATACACCGAGTTGCATGCGTAACGGCAACGAATGTCCGCTTGTCGGAGGCAACCAAACACAAAAATCGTGACCTCGTTCAATCTCCTGGTATCGGTCACCCGTTCCAAACTGCAGTTGTCCGATAAGGCTAGCCGCTTGCTGCAGATTGAACTTTCCTGCATCCTCTGGGCGGACTGTTCGCCAACGATAAAAATGAACTTGTCGCGTAGTTATGTCGTCGGGCGGTTGACCTCCGCCTGTCCCCCTGCGACGCCCTCTGTTGCCAACCACCTGTTGTCCTTTCCATTTTCCACCTCAAGCCATAGGATAGGTATCCACGCCGCGTAGGCCCCGGCGGAATTGGCTCCGGGCCAAAAGATAGAACGTAAGTTCTAGTATACCCCATGGATTGAATAGTGTCTGCCACGTCGCTAGCTCGTCGATTGGGGCATCAATTGAGCGCTGACCTTGCCAACGCCGCGAAACTCTGGCACATCTCCGTTCGTCCACCTGTACTATACTCCTGTCCGTTGACCATTTGCTGAACGCCGCGTTCGATCACCACCGAATAGGGCCCGCGTGGCGGAAGATCACCAGTCTTATCCTAGCCCAGCTTGGAGTGAATGAAGCCAGATGGCAGCACCTCGCGTCTTCGGTAGCTCGCCGTATGCTGATGTGCGGGTGCTGATTACCGTGAAGACTTACCCCACGCCGAGCGCAAAATACATTGAGACGGTATGCACCGCCGGTATCACGGATGACGGACGTTTCATTCGGCTCTATCCGATTCCCTATCGCATGCTCCAGTCTCCGCGGCGATACAAGAAGTATCAGTGGGTCCGCCTCAAGGTGCAGAAACGGTCCGCGGATTCCCGCCCGGAGAGCTACTCGGTGGATGAGGAAAGCATCGAGATCGAGAACGAGGTCGGCACAGCGAAGGCGTGGAAGGCACGCCGCGACATCATCTTGCCGCTTCGCTCGCCGTCCATCGAGGATCTTCGGCGGCAGCAGCAGGAAACGCGCTGCTCACTGGGGCTCGTTCGGCCGGCTCGTGTTGCTCAATTCCGCATCGTGGACGCCAAGGAAACTGACTGGACAGACGACGAACGCGCCAAACTCACGCGGACGCCACTCTTTCGATCTGCTCCGTACCGCTCGCTCGAGAAGATTCCCTACGAGTTCCGCTACCAGTTCACCTGTGACGACCCCGAGTGCAACGGACACGATATGCAGGTGCTGGATTGGGAGGTCGCCCAATCATACCGACAGTGGTCCCGGCAGTATGGAGCGAGGTGGCGCGACGCCATGGAGAAGAAATATGCCGATGAGCTTGTCACGCGTCGAGATCTTCACTTTTACGTGGGGACGGTGAGTTCACACCCCGCGACGTGGACAATCATTGGATTGTTCTACCCGCCATTGACGACGGACCCGCCGCCCCAGGCGGCTCGGCCCTCACAGGTGACAGGGAGTCGACGCCAGGATGCCTTCAAAGGCGTCAGCGATGAGCGACCGGTGACACAGGCTCGCCTCCCCTTCGAAGCAGAGGAGACAGACCCGTCGACCTGAAAGGAGCGAGACGTAGTCGCCAATGAGACCAATCAGGCTTCCAAGATGGTCGATGTAGCCGAGCCGGAACTGTGCCCACTCGCCGCCGGCCCGATATGCCTTGCGAAGATCCAGTGGACTGCCAAGCCGCGAATCGTGAAGATAATCGATACCCGCATCTTCGAGCGCACGCTTGAGCTGGCCCTTGGAGAATCCCGGCTTCCGACTCCAGGCATACTCTCTGACGTCAAGGACGATATCAACGTCGTTTTTCTGTAACGTCTGCGTGAGTTCGTCCAGCCGGCGCCCTTGATAGCCGATAGTGAATACCTGCATGTCTTCCCCGGTAGCCTCCGTTCCTCCACTATTGTAGCCAACGGCCATGATCGTTCCTGGCCGACTATACGTTCATGCAGCAGCGCGGTATCGTTACGCAGGCTAACATCCGCAAGAATCGGAATTACCTCAGGGGGCTGCATGATCGAGCTCGGGCACGGCGATCTGCTCCAAGCCGACGCTGAGGCGCTGGTCAACGCCATCAACTGCGTCGGCGTTATGGGCAAGGGCATCGCGCTGCAATTCAAGCAGGCGTTCCCGGAGAACTTCCGGCGCTACGCTCAGGCATGCGCCGGCGAGGTGCGGCCCGGGCGGATGTTCGTGGTGGATACCGGCATTCCAGGGCGTCACCGGTACATCGTCAACTTCCCCACCAAGCGGCATTGGAGGAACGGGTCGCGGCTGGAAGATATCGAGTCCGGCCTCCGCACGCTGGTAGCAGAGGTGCAAGAGCGCGATATTCACTCGATCGCCATTCCTCCGCTTGGCTGCGGCAACGGCGGTCTGCTTTGGGCAGATGTCAAACCGCGCATTGAGGCGGCATGTAGCCCGCTGGCGAATGTGCGGGTGATTCTCTTCGAGCCGGTTGGTGCGTGATGGGGAGCAGGGCGAGCGATGGCAACGCACACAGACATTGAAGAGATCCTGGCGCGCCGCGAGGATACCGACTTCGAGGTCAAGGCGGCGCAGGGGCGCGACGGCGACGGGGAGCTGCCGCGGTCGGTGTGGGAGTCCTACTCGGCTATGGCAAATACTGAGGGCGGTATCATCCTGCTTGGCGCCAGGGAAGACGAAAGCCGGGACTTGACGCTGCTCGGCTTGCACCAGCCGGCGAAGGTACTCAAGGCTTTCTGGGACCAGATCAACGACCGGCACGTCGTCAGCGCCAACGTGTTGCAGAGCGACGATGCCCAGGTGATCGAGCACGACGGCAAGCAGCTGCTCTGCATCCAGGTGCCGCGCGCCACACGCCAGCAGCGCCCGGTGTACATCGGTCCGAACCCGCTGACCGGTACGTATCGGCGCAACTTTGAGGGCGATTACCGCTGTGACGAGGCGACGGTGCGCCGCATGCTGGCCGACTCCAGCGATGAATCGCGTGATGCCCACCTGTTGCCCGGCTTCGGCTTGGCTGACCTGGATCTGGAGAGCCTGGCGGCCTACCGGAACCTCTTTCGCTCGGCACGACCAGGGCACCCCTGGATCACCCTCGATGAACGCGACTTTCTGGCGAACCTGGGCGGCTGGCTGAAGGAGCGAGAGGGCGGCAAGGAAGGCCCTACCCTGGCCGGGGTCCTGATGTTCGGACGTTTTCGCCCGATTCACGAAGCGGTCCCCTACTACATCGTCGACTACCAGGAGCGACCGGGAGCAGAGTCCGATATCCGCTGGCTGGATCGGGTGACGACCGACGGCACCTGGTCCGGCAACCTGTTCGACTTCTATCGTCGCGCCTATGCCAAACTCACGGACGGCCTGAAGGTACCGTTCCGGCTGGAGCACGGGTACCAGCGCATCGATGAGACGCATGTGCATGAGGCAGTGCGGGAGGCGCTGGTCAACACGCTGATCCACGCGGACTATGCCGGCCCCATCGGTATTCTCGCCATCAAGCAGCCGGACCGCTTTGTCTTTCGCAACCCCGGTGGGCTGCGCATGTCGGTCGACGCCGTTCTGGCCGGCGGCACAAGCGACTGCCGCAACCGCAACCTGCAGAAGATGTTTCAGATGGTCGGGCTGGGCGAGCAGGCCGGGTCCGGCTACGCCAAGATACTCCGCGCCTGGTCCGAAGAGCATTGGCGCGCTCCGCTGTTGCGGGAGACCTTGCAGCCGGAATACACCACGCTGCAACTGCCGATGATCAGCCTGTTGCCCCAGGAAGCGCTTGATGAGCTGGATCGCCTGATCGGACCAGACTTCCGAACATTGGGGCGTGACGAGCGGCTGGCACTGGCGACGGCGCTCATTGAAGGCCGGCTGACCAATGCCCGCCTGCGGGAGATCACCGACAAACACCCGCGTGATCTGACGATATTGCTGCGCAGCCTGGTCAGCCGGGGACTGCTGCTCTCCGATGGAGTCGGCCGGGGCACGTACTACCAACTCCCAGGCGCGCCAAATGGTGGAGGCCTCTTCCCATTGGTGGGGGCGGCATTTGCCACCGTCGCACGGGGACAAGTGGAACCTTCGACGGCAGAGGTCGCTCACTCGGGCCCGGACCTCGAACATTCAAGGCGAGAGGTCGAACATTCAGCTCTTGAACCCGAACATTCGAGCGTCCAGGTCGAACATATGGAGCGATCTCTGGATGCTACGCGCGCCCTGGCAGAATTTGGCGCAATCGCACAGAGCAAGGGTAGAGTGTCCAGAGCAATTACTGAGTACACCATCCTTGCGCTCTGCCGGGGTCGGTATGTTACCCCAAGAGAGCTGGCTACAGCACTGCATCGCGACGCGATAGCCGTTCGTGTGCATTATTTGCGTACTCTCGTAAGGCGAGGGATGTTGGAGATGCTGTACCCGGATACGCCCAGCCACCCGGCCCAGGCCTACCGAACCCGAGACAACGCGTGACCACCTTCCCCGACGAATACACCGAGGTCGAACGTCCGCTCATTGACCAACTGCAGGCACTGGGCTGGCAGTATCTGGCGGGCGATACCGATGTGCCGGAGTTGACGGAGCGGCGCAGCTTCCGGGAGGTGTTGCTGCTGGGGCGGCTGCATGCGGCCATCCGGCGCCTCAATGTGGATGAGGATGGCCTGCCCTGGCTGGACGATGGCCGGGTCTTTGCCGCCGCTGGTGAGCTGGAACGGCTCGGTGCGCCGAAGCTGCTGGAAGCGAACCAACTGGCGACGGAGTTGCTGCTCAAGGGCACGGCGGTCGAAGGCGACGCACTGCGCCACGACGGTAAGGAGCAGACGGCTCGCTTCATCGACTTTGTCCGGCCGGAACGCAACGATTTCCTGGTCGTCAACCAGTTCCGCGTCGATGGGCCGGGCGGCCAGCGCACAATCATCCCCGATCTCGTGCTGTTCGTGAACGGCATCCCGCTGGTCGTGATCGAGGCCAAGAGTCCGGCAGCGACCGACCCTATCGAGGCCGGCATCACGCAGTTGCTGCGCTACACCAACCGGCGCGGCTGGGTCACCGCCGAGGAGGGCGCGGAGCAACTCTTCCACTACAACCAGTTCCTGGTGGCAACCTGCTTCCACCAGGCGCATGTGGGGACCATCGGCGCTTCCTACGAGCACTACCTGGAGTGGAAGGATACCAGCCCCGTGCCGATGGCGCAGGTGGCGCAGGAGCTGGGTGTGGACCACCTCAGCAGCCAGCAGACGCTCGTCGCCGGCATGCTGCGTCCCGCCCACCTGCTGGATATCGTGCGCAACTTCACCCTTTTCAGTCAGGCCGGCGGCAAAACTGTGAAGATCGTCGCCCGCTACCAGCAGTTTCGGGCAGTGCAGGAAGCCGTGCGGCGTTTGCTGCACGGGCAGACGAAGGCCCAGCACGGGCTGGAGGATCAGCGCGGCGGCATCATCTGGCACACCCAGGGCTCCGGCAAGAGTCTCACCATGGTCTTCCTGATCCGCAAGATGCGCACAGTGCCGGGGCTGCGCCGCTTCAAGGTGGTGATCGTCACCGACCGCACCGACCTGGAGCAGCAGCTCAGCGGCACCGCTACCTTGACCAACGAGACCGTGCGCCGCGCTCGGAGCGCCACCGATCTGCAAACGATCCTACGCGAAGACGGACCGGACCTGGTCTTCGCCACCATCCAGAAGTATCGCGCGCCGGATGACGAGGTTACGGTGCTGGAGTTGGAACGGCGTCCGGCGGAAGGCCAGATGCGCGAGGTCGCGGAGACGCCGGGCGAGTACGCCACCGGCGGGCAGGTATTGCGGCTGCCGGCGGCGGAGCCTGACTACCCCCTCTTGAACGAGTCGACGGAGATTCTGGTGCTGGTGGACGAGGCGCACCGTTCGCAGAACAATACGCTCCACGCCGGCCTGCTGCACGCGCTGCCGAACTGCGCCCGCATCGGCTTCACCGGCACGCCGATCCTCATGGGTGACGCCAAGAAGACGCGCGACATCTTCGGTGACTTCATCGACCGCTACACCATCCAGCAGTCGGAGGCCGACGGCGCGACCGTCGCCATCCGCTACGAGGGCCGTACCGCACCGGGAACGGTGGTCGATGGGCAAAGCCTCGACCAGCTCTTCGAGGACATGTTTCGGGAGCGGACACCAAACGAGATCGAAGCGATCAAGCGCAAGTACGCCACCGCCGGCGATGTGCTGGAAGCGCCGAAGCTGATCGCCGCCAAAGCTGCCAACATGCTGCGGCATTATGTCGATACAGTGCTGCCCAACGGGCTCAAAGCGCAGGTCGTCGCCACCAGCCGCCTGGCGGCCGTGCGCTACCAGGCGGCGCTGCTCAAGGCCCGCAACGAGATCGTGGCGGCGGTGGAACGGCTCGACCTGGCGCTGTTGACCCTGCCGGACGATGAGCTCCTGCGCTACGATGCCGAGACGCAGTTCCTCGTCCGCGCGCACGCCCATCTGGACCTGCTGCGGCGCCTGGAGTTTGGCGTCGTCATCTCCGCCGGCAGCCACAACGACGATCCTGCCTGGCACACCTGGACCGACAAGGGGCTGACCGATGCCCGCATCGCCCGCTTCAAGCGTCCACTGGGCGCCTCCCGCTCAGAGCAGCAGGACCCACTGGCCTTCCTCTGCGTCAAGAGCATGCTCCTCACCGGCTTCGACGCCCCCGTCGAGCAGGTGATCTACCTCGATCGCTTCATGCAGAGTCACGAGCTGCTGCAGGCCATCGCCCGCGTCAACCGGCCGGCCGCCAACAAGTCGCACGGGCTGGTGGTCGACTATTTCGGCATCGCCTGGCACCTGAAGGAGGCGCTGGCCGCCTACAGCGCCGATGAAGTCCAGGGCGCGTTGACACGCCTGGACGACGAACTGCCCCAGTTGCGTGACCGCCACCAACGGGTGGTGCAGGTCTTTCGCGATCGTGGGTTGGCCGGTCTGGAACCGGTGAACCCCTGTATCGACCTGCTACGCGACCTGCGCGGGCGGGCGGAGTTCGTCGTCAAGCTGAAGCAGTTCCTGGAGAGTCTCGACATCGTGCTGCCGCGTCCCGAGGCGCTGCCCTACATCCGCGACGCCAGGCTGCTCGGCTACATCAACAAGTCGGCGGCGAACCTCTACCGCGACGAGCAACTCAACCTCGTCGGTGCCGAGCCGAAAGTGCGGGCGCTGATCGACCAGTACATCGTGGCGCAGGGGATCGACCCCAAGATTCCGCCGATCTCCATTCTCGACGCCAACTTCGCCGGCGTGGTCGAGGCGCACACCTCCAACCGGGCCAGGGCATCGGAGATGGAGTTCGCGGCGCGCCACCACATCGACAGCCACTTTGCCGAAGACCCGGCCTATTACCGCAAGCTCAGCGAAAGGCTGGCAGCGATTCTGCAGCAGTTCGCCGACAACTGGGAGGAGTTGGTCGCCGCCCTGCGCCGGTTCTCGGACGAGGTACGCTCCGGGCCGGAGCCGGCGACGAACGGGCTGGATGCGCGCACGCAGGCCCCCTTCCTGCGGCTTCTGCTGGACGAGCAGATGCTGCCCGTTGGCTCTGTGCCGACGACCCTGGCGGCGTTGGCCGCCCTGACCGTCGAGATGGTTGAGCATATCCGGCAGGAGATTGCCCTGGTCGATTTCTGGCGCAGCGTCCATGCCCAGCAGGTGCTGCGGGGCTGGCTCGTGCAGTTTCTCGACACAAGAACGTATATCCCCTTTGCGCGCCAACAGGCGGTAGCGGACCAACTGGTGGACCTGGCCCGTGCGCTGCACACGCGGCTGCTGGCGTGACGGAGACACTGGCCCTGGGCGATCTCGCCTTTACCGTTCGCCGCAGTACCCGTCGCACCACCCTCGGCATCACCCTCGACCGCGACGGGACGCTCATCCTCTCCGCCCCTGTCGACTGTTCGCTGGACAGCATAGCCGAGACCGCGCGTGCGAAATTGCTCTGGGTCTACACCAGGCTCGCGGAGCGAGAGCTGCTGCGGCGGCCGGTACGCCCGAAGGAGTTCGTCAATGGCGAGGGCTTCGGCTACCTGGGACGTAGCTACCGCCTGCTGCTCGTGGCCGGGACACCTGCTGAACCACCGTTGCGCCTGTACCAGGGGCGCTTCCTGCTCCGGCGCGATGCGGCGCCGTGTGGCCAGCAGCACATGACCCGCTGGTACGTTGCGCACGGGCAGCCCTGGATCACCCGCCGTGTGGCCCTGTACGCCGACCGCATCGCCGTCACGCCGCGCTGCGTTGCAGTCAAAGAACTCGGCTACCGCTGGGGCTCCTGCAGTCCAACCGGCCGCCTGCACTTCCACTGGCGCACCCTGGCCCTGCCCCCGCGCATCATCGACTATGTCGTCATCCATGAATTGGTACACCTCGCCGTCCCCCACCATGACGACGCCTTCTGGAAGCGCGTCGACCTGGCGATGCCGGACTATGCCGAGCGAAAGCGCTGGCTGGATGAGCAGGGTGGGGATTACGCTTGACCCGTCGTCCTTGTTACTCTTGCGGCGGGTGCCGCCCAGCAGCAATCCAGTAGCTGCGAACGATCAACGCATCGGGATCGGTGCTCAGATGCAGTGCTTCGACGGTGGCTGGTCCGACTGGCGTGAGACCGACAAAGGTATTCTCAGGCGCGGCGCCACCGTTCAGCCGAGGGACGGGATCAGTTCGCGTGCGACGGCCACCTGAAAAGCCTGGGCTTTACGCACCAGCCCACGGCGGTAGACATGCATCAGTTCGTGGAAGTGAGCCTGCTCCAGGGTTGTCAATATGCCCTCCCGATTGCGGGCCAGTAGTTCGCCCAATTCGTCTTGCCAGCTCTCCGCTAATTCCGGCCGACAGAGGGCAAGGATCTGGTCGTTGGGCAGTGTTTCGACCGGTGGATCGACAGCCATGCGATCAAGCCACTCCGCGAGGACGTCCTCGACCCGACGGTCGCTCTTGACGGCAGTCTCCTGAGCACGGCGCGCCGCCGCTTCCGATATTTCGATCGTCACCACACGGCCCACGGTCGTTCCTCTCGGATCACTTGGCCACGGATCACGCTCCCCTCTATATGTACGTGTGAAGCATGTACTTGTACGTTCGGTCGCGAAGGATCTAGGAGCGGCGTGACCATCGGCGGCTGCAGCACCCGTCGTTTGACGTTTGTACGAGCAGGGTGTAATAGTCTAGGCGAAAGAATCGGCTCTTGACGTTGTGCTGGTGAGCTAGGATGCCGGAGATCTGCCATGAGCGTTGCAATGAACGACTGGCGAAGTGAATTCGGCATCGTCTCGGACGAAGCAAAGGGGTTCTTCGCCAGCCCCTCGGACTTGAATACGCCTGGGGTAGACGCCTCGCAGAGCTATGTCGTGCGCCGTGCCTTTGAACTGCTGACGCTCGACGGCGTCCTCTGCAGTGAAACTACCCCGCTCGTCTATTTCAAACGGGTTGAGCGCATCGAGACAGCGGAAGTTGCGAAACTTCATAGCACCTTTTGGAACTACGGTGGGGCAGCAGTGCTCGTGCTCGTCGCGCCGGATCAGGTCCATGTCTATTCGAGTCTCAGTAAGCCAAGGCTACCGAGCAGGCAATCCGGTGTTCCCATGCTCAGCTTGGTGGAAACTCTGCAGCGAGCTTCGTAAGCGCTTCGCGAGTTCCTACCGGCCGTCCAATCCGGCGACTATTTCCGGCAACATGCGGCATTGTTTGATCCGGCTCATCGTGTCGATCGAGTTTTGCTCGAGAACCTGGAGGCGACTCGGGGAGCACTCCTCGCCACTTCTGCTGGCACCGCCGACGTGCTAGACGCGCTACTCTGTCGGCTTGTCTTCGTATGCTACCTCTTCGACCGTGAGGTAATCGGCCAGAGCTATCTGGAAGCCCTTGGCTTGCCGGGGGCACAGCACCTGCGGGACGTGCTGCGCTTGCAACCAAGAACCAAGGCAAAGCAGTATCTCTACGATCTCTTCCAGAAGCTGGGCGACGATTTCAACGGCGACCTGTTCAGCGATGATCTTGACGTGGAAGCCCAATTGGTGTCTCCCGCGGTTCTCGATACCCTCGACAGGTTTTTTCAGGCGACGAATGTGGTGACCGGTCAGGGCGCGTTCTGGCCCTACAACTTCGCGGTGGTCCCGGTTGAGGTGATTAGCGCGATCTACGAGCGGTTCCTGAAAGGCGCCGAGAAGCAGCAAGGCGCGTTCTACACGCCACGGTTCCTCGCTGAACTTGTTCTCGACGTGGCGCTCGCCGAATCCCCGTCGTTGCTCGGCCGCCACTATTTCGATCCCGCCTGTGGGTCAGGCATCTTTTTGGTCGGCCTGTTTAACCGCATGGCTGAGGAGTGGAAGCGGGCGAACCCGACGGCCGGCAATGACCGCCGAGCGCGAGAATTACGGGAGGTCCTTTGTGGCGGTCTCTACGGCGTAGATATCAATCCCACGGCGTGCAGGATCACCGCGTTCAGCCTGTACCTCGCGTACCTGGCTCAGCTCACGCCTCGGGATATTCAGGAACTGCAGCGGAATGGCCATAAGTTACCGCGGCTCGTCCACTACTCGGGAAACACCGCGGACTCAGAGATTGAAGGCAACATCCGGTGCGGTGATTTCTTCGCTGATGACGCCGGGTACCCCATGGATGCCGATCTGGTCATCGGTAACCCGCCGTGGGGGAGCACTGCAGCGACTGGCACGCCCGCCGCCCTGTGGTGCGCCCAGCCCGCTCATCCATACCCCATCCCGGACAAGCAGATCGCAGCGTCGTTCGTTTGGAAAGCGGCGCATCACGTCGCGGACAGTGGGAGAATTTGTCTTATCCTTCCGCACGGCACACTGTTCAATCACAGCACAACCGCACTAGACTTTCAACGGAACCTATTCAGGCGCCACGCCGTAGATCACGTACTCAACCTCGCAGATTACCAAAACTTTCTATTCGAGGAGGCCCGCCATCCAGCGATTGTGCTCACCTACCGGAACAACCCGCCGAACGACCTGCGACATGCCCTTGAATACTGGGCGCCAAAAGTGGACTGGATGGCAACCCGGGCGGACGTTGTCGCCGTTATGCCAGACGATCGTTGCACGTTCAGTGTGAGCACGGTGCTTGACGACTTGCAAGGGCCGGATGCCCCCCAAATATGGAAGCAACGATACTGGGCTACAGCCCGAGACCGTCGGTTGATTGACCGACTCGTACTCTATTCCCGTCTACGTGATCATATTCGGCAGACGACAGAGACAGCGCCGGAAAAGTCCTGGCTTATAGCTGAGGGATTCCAGCCAGTGGGACCAAACGACGACCCGGCGATGGCACGGACGATTCAACTACCGTCACATCACTTTATTGAGGCAAAGTCCTCCGCCATAAAGTTATTCTTGCTTCCCAATGACTGCAACCGACTACCTACACAGGAAGTTCTCGTAAGAAGCAGGTCAAACAAGGGCACAGATATATTCCGATTTCCGCACGTCATCGTTTCGACTGGATTTAATAGTGTAGCCTTCGCCGACTTCGACGTCTCGTTCCGACACGCTCTCCGCGGGATTAGCGCTCCTATTGAGGACCGGAGCCTGCTTATCTTCCTCGCCGCGTACCTTCGTTCGCCGCTCGCGAGGTATTTTCTTTTTCATACCTCTTCCAATTGGGGCATAAGCCGGCAAAAGGTTCATGTAGAGGAACTACTCCGACTGCCATTTCCACTACCAGACGCAATGCCAAACTCCGCGCACGCCTGGGACTGCGTCAACAAGGTTGCCCAGATTGTGACGTCGGCGGCAGCGAAGGCCGACGACGACTTCACTAATCGTAAGGGTATTGTGCAGAGCGCCGACGCTGCTGCACGGAACCTGGTGGACGAGTATTTCGACGTTCTGCCGACCGAGAAAGTCCTTGTTGATGACACGATTCGCGTCATCGTTCCCAGCACCCGACCATCCAGGAACCGACAGCACGTACCTACCATCACGCCGAGTAAGGCGGATCAGCGAAACGATTACATACGTCGACTGTGCGACACCCTGAACGGGTGGGCTAAGGGTAGTGCGTTCGTCGTGCAAGGCAGCGCGACAGCCTCCATGAACATCGGGCTTGGCCTCGTCGTACTGCAAAAGACTCGTCGCGGCGAACTAACATCCATGCACCTGGAGGACCTCGGAGATCTCTTGGTTGTACTTGAGCACCTCCGCCAGGTTACATCACAGAAGATCAACATGGTCGAGATCATCCGCGGCATCAAGATTTTTGACGGAGATCGTCTTTATCTGATGAAGCCCATCGGCCAACGGTTCTGGACACAGACCGCCGCCTTGAATGACGCCGACGAGATTGCCGGCAGTATCCTCATGCACCCGCCACAGAGTCTCGCGTGACGATAGTCGGCTCATCGAACGAGTGGCAGGATGTGATTGGCCCTTTCGTGTCCGACATCCTGACTTTGGTCATCGCAACCTGGGAGGGAATGCTCTCCCCATCGTCGGACGAGTTCGAAGACAAAATCACGATTGCGCTGTGTCGAGCGCTCCGGATGAATCATGCTGCTCGGATACTGCCGTTCCAAATCCACTATCAGCAGGTCGAAATAGAACCTCAGGTAGAAGGAGACCTCGGCGTCATGGACATTGTCTTCAATCTATCTGGAGAATCAGAAGGCGCCTATTTCTGTTTGGAAGGTAAGCGGCTCAATGTGATCCGGGATGGTGTACGCCATCCATATACGGCGGAATATGTCAAGTTCGGTATGCTGCGATTTGTCACGGGTCGGTACGCCAAGGCAGTGCGCCATGGCGGGATGGTTGGCTACGTGCTTGACGGCAACATCTCCCAGGCGATGACCAACGTCGAAGGGAACATCCGACGGCAGGCCACTGCGCTGCGCATGGCTGCGCCCGAAGCGTTTCTTCCTTCCACGGCGCTGCCAGGGGATGCTCGCGCCCGCGAGACACGGCACAACCGCGCACACGAGGCGGTTCCCTTCAGCATTCATCATCTGTTCATGGCAGCCAAAGGGTGAGACGCAAATTAGCGATCAGCAATCGAACGGAGTTTGCATCTGGAGTACCGGGCCGCGACTGCGGTCGCGGTACCATGGCGAGTAGGACAGCGCCCATTCTCGCGACGCTCTGGTAGCTGAAAGCCGACGGAAGCCGTGATCCCGCTACCCACGCCCATCTATCACATTTCTCACGCAGGTAATCTCCCGTCAATCATCACTCGTGGCGGGTTGATCTGCTGTTCGGCACTGCGCCCTTCAGGAATCAACTACGTTGACATTGCGCATGCGCGCATTCAGGATCGCCGAGCGAGGACCGTCGTGACACACGGACCAGGCGGTGTGCTGCATGACTATGTCCCGTTCTACTTCGCACCACGCTCACCAATGTTGTATTCGATTAGTCGGGGCAAGGTGGTCGGCTATGATGGTGGTCAAGCTCCTGTTATCCATCTGGTAACGACCGCCCAACAGGTCCAGGCGATGGGACTGCAGTTTGCGTTTACTGATGGACACGGCATCATGTCGCTTACCAACTTCTTCGATGATCTTGATGCGTTAGACCGAGTTGACTGGTCGATTATGCGTGCGAGACAGTGGGCGTGGGCGAATGGTGATGGCGATAGCGGACGCAGGCGGCAAGCGGAGTTTCTTATCTGGCATGTGTTGCCCTGGTCGGCGATCCTGGAAATCGGTGTAATCAATGCCACGATGCAGCGCGTCGTCAACGGTCTGCTGAGCACGGAACGGCACCAGCCGCCGGTCAGAGTTCATCAGGACTGGTACTACCAACTTTGACCATCGGGCAACGCGGCTGAGAGGATGGCTTGATATACCGTGCAGCATCACCGTCCTTCGGTAGAGTGGTAATGGCGTTAGGAATATAGTACACTTGTTCGAGGGATCGGATGATGGAAAGCGGAAACGGCAATCTGCTCACAGCCGACGCCGAGGCGCTCGTCAATACTGTCAATTGCGTCGGCGTCATGGGCAAAGGCGTGGCGCTGCAGTTCAAGCAGGCGTTCCCCGAGAACTATCGCCGTTATGTTCAAGCCTGTGCTGCCCATGAGGTACAGCCTGGCCACATGTTCGTAGTGCCGACGGAGAGCCTGCTGAACCCCAGGTTCATCATCAACTTTCCAACGAAGCGGCACTGGAAAGCCCGGTCGCGTCTGGAAGACATCGAGTCCGGCTTGACGGCGCTGATTGAGACGGTGCGGCAGTATGACATCCATTCGATCGCCATACCGGCGCTCGGCTGCGGCAACGGTGGTCTGCATTGGCCGGATGTCAAGCCGCGCATTGAGGCGGCGTTTGCCGACCTGAGCGATGTCCAGGTGATCCTTTTCGGCCCTGGCCGCGCGCCCGAGACAACAGAAATGCCCGTGGCAACGAGCAGGCCACGGATGACGCTGGCTCGTGCTGTCCTCGTCTTGATCCTGGAACGGTACGGGATCCCTGGCTATCGTCTCACCCTCCTGGAAGTTCAGAAGCTCGCTTACTTTCTCCAGGTTGCCGGCGTTCCCTTTCGTTTGGATTGGGCGAAAGGACCATACGGACCATACGCTGAAAGTCTCAATCACGTCATGCAACGCATGGAAGGCCACTACCTTCGTGGCTATGGCGATCGGAGCCGGCAGGCCACGATCTATCCGCTGCCTGAGGCGAGCGAGGCAGCCCGCGCCTTCCTCGCGACGACGCCTGAAGCGGAACAGCCGCTAGCGCGGGTTAGCCAACTGATCGAGGGTTTCGAGACCCCGCATAGCATGGAACTATTGGCGACTGTCCATTGGGTGACCCAAGAAGATTCGGCGGCGGCAGCGGATGCTGCGGTGGCGGTGGACAGGGTACACGCTTGGAGCGAGCGGAAGCGCGAATTGCTCAAGGCCGAGCATATTCGCAAGGCGTGGCAGCGCTTGCATGATGAGCAATGGTTGCCCGTCATAGCCACCGAAGAGGTTATGCTCGCTCGGCAGTAACTACGGGAACGGCTCGGCCTTCGGGGGCCTTGCGTCCACACCAGTTGCGCGCTACGCTGGCGGGCGTGACTGGAAGGATACCTATGCCCCCCTTGCCCTCCATCTTTGAGCACTGCATCCCCCGCCGCGAGGTGCTCGTGGGCGACTTGCCCGACTCTATCTTCGCCGCCGACCTCTGGGACGTGCTGACCGGCCGCGCACACGAGGATTACCGCGACGCCGAGCGCTTTTTCGCCGGCACCTACCCCACCGCCAGCCTGAAAGTGCTGCTGCGCGACGTTGGCGATCGGCTGGCGGGCGTTTCCGGCGGCACGCCGGTCTACCGCCTGGAAACCGGCTTCGGTGGCGGCAAGACGCACGCGCTGATCGCCGCCTGTCACGTCGCTCGCTCCGGCGCCGACCTGGCGCCGCTGCTCAGCGGTTACGGCATTGATCATCTCCCGGTGGCGGGCTCCGCCCGCGTCGGCGCCTTCGTCGGCGAAGAGTCCGATCCGCTGAGTGGCATTGCTCTTGACGTTGGCGGACGCCAGGTGCGCGTCTTCACGCCGTGGGGGCAGTTAGCGGCGATGGTCGGCGGCCTTGCCGGCTACGAGCGGTTGCGCGAGCACGACGAGCGCGGCGTCGCGCCGAGCCGGGGCGACCTGGAGGCGGCGCTCGGCGACGGCCCCGCCCTGCTGGTGGTCGACGAGCTCGTGCTCTATATGGCCCGCTGCTTCGCCCTACCCGCCGATCACCAGCGCGCCCGCCTGAACAGCCAGTGGCCGACCTTCCTGCAGACGCTCTTCGGCGTCGCCGCCCGCCGGGCCGGCACCGTCGTGTTGCTCACCCTGCCCAGCGAACAGGATGCCAACCGCCGCCTCACTGGTGAGTTGCGCGCCGCCATCCCCTCCGTGATCGACACCGTTGATGAAGTCATGCAGACGGCGGGCCGGCAGGCGCGTGGCCTGACGCCGACGCAGAGCAACGAACGGGCAGCGGTGCTGGGTCGGCGCCTGTTTGCGGCGGTCGATAGTAGCCCCGCCCCGGCCGTCGCCCGCGCCTATCACGACTATTATGTCGCCCAGCAGGAGGCCGGCGTGGTGATCGATGGTCGCGCCCTGCACGCCGACTACGAGCAGCAAATCCAGGCCGGCTACCCGTTCCACCCCGAACTGATCCAGCTCTTCGCCGACCGGCTGGCCGATATTCCCGAGTTCCAGGCCACGCGCGGCGCGTTGCGGCTGGTCGCCCGTACCATTCGGGCGACATGGGCCCGGCAGCACGAGCTGGGCGACACGCCGCTGCTCCAGCCGCAGCACATTGACCTGCGCCGGGAGGAGTTGCGCACGGAGTTGCTGAGCCGGCTCGGCCGCACCAGTTTTGCCCACGCCCTGGATGAAGACGTTGTCTCGCTCGGCGGTGTCACCCACGCCGGCGACGTGGAGGCGGGCTGGCCCTGGCCGGCCGCCACCGACGCTGCGCTGGCCGTCTTCTTGCACAGTTTGCCCGCCGGCTCGCGCGGCCTGACCGCCGCCGAAGCCGCGCTGGCCGTTGGCCGGCCCGGCTGTGACCTGGCCTATGTCGCCCGCGGCCTGGAGGAAACGGAGCGCAACGCCTGGTACATGCGCCGCGAAGCCGACCGCTACCTGTTTCGCACCCGCGCCTCCGTCAACAAGCGCTTCCAGGACCTGCTGCGCCAGGTGGAACCGGGCGAGGCGCGGGAAACGCTGGACCGCTGGGTGCAGGACCTCTTCAGCGGCTTCCAGTCCTTCCAGGTGGTGCCCTTCCCCACCGATCACACCGCCATCGCCGACAGCGCCGAGCGCGTACGCCTGGCCGTCGTCCATTACGACAGCGAGTGCGGCAGCGTCGGCGCCGGGGAGCGGCTGACGTTCTGCCGGGACCTGCTGGAACGCAGCGGGGCCGCCGCCAGCCCGCGCAGTTACCGCAACAACCTGCTGTTCCTGCTGGCCGAACCGACGCGCGTCGACGGGATGAAGGAAGCCGTCCGCCAACTGCTGGCCTGGGAGCGGGTCCAGCGCAGCATCGAGCAGGAGCAAGCGTCCCTGGCCGAAACCGATGGCCGGGATTTCCGCGCGCTGCGTGACCTTGCCCAGCGCGGCGCCTCCGGCGTCCCCGCCGAGTTCCTGGCGCTGCAACACGACCGGGACGAAGTCGCCGTGAAAGCCAATGTGCAGGAAGTACATATCCGCTCGCGCGTGCTGGAGGCCTACCGCATCCTGGCGCTGCCGCAAGGCGCCGGCCGACGCGAGGTCTACGACCTCTTTTCCCGGCCAAACGAATCAGGCGAAGGCGGGAAGTTGCTGGAGTGCTATCGCGTCGACTTCGGCGAGGTGCCCGAAGCGAGCGGACGCTCCGGCGGCCTGCACCGGCCGGTGGCCGAGACGCCGATCCTGCAGTGCCTCCGCCAGAACGAGAAGCTGGTCCCGGAAGCGACGGGCGGCCGCGTCGTCCTGGCGCCGGACGTGGTGCGCCGCCCGCCGCTCTGGCGCGACGACGAACGTTCGGTCAGCACGGCGGAGGTGTGGGACCGCCTGCGCCGCGAGCCTGCCCTGCCCATCCTGCTTCGCCCGGCCGACCTGCTGCCCACGCTGCGCGCCGGCCTCACGAGCGGCCCCGATGCTCTCTGGACCTACTACAACCGCGCCGAGAAGCAGGTCTACACCGCCGCCAACGCTGCCGACCTGACGCCGGTGGTGGCGGAAACCGCGCTGCTCTACGATCGCGCCGCCGCCGTGCAAGACCGCATCCACCCGGTGAGCGCCATCGAGCCGCGGGACGTCTGGGACTACCTCTGGCCGCGCGAGGGCGCCGAGCACGTACCGGCCGCCAGCACGGCAAGGCTGTGGGAAGCCCTGCCGGCCAGCCCCCATTTCCCCGTGCTGCCGGAGCGGAGCGTGCTCTGGCAGGCCTTGCGCCAGGGCGCCATGGCGCGGGAATGGGTGCTCGTCCTGCGCGAGCGTCAGCTTGCTATCGGCGCCGACGAGCCGGCCGAGTGGCCCTCCCTGCCGCGCCTGGACGGCGACACGGAACTCTGGACCTACGAAGCCGCGTTGCAGCAGGACCTCTACCCCCGGCAACGGCCCGGCGAGGACGATAGCCCGACGCGCCCGGAATTGACGGCGCACACCCTGCGCGAACGCGCCTGGCTGGCCGGCGTGGAGGAACTGCCGACCGAGTTGCTGGAGCGCCGGGCGCGCGACACCTGGCCGGGGCTGACCCGCGTCAGCCTGGAGACTGTCCTGCGCGACGGCCTGCGGGCGGGAGCCTGGGGCCTGCTGCGCGGCGGGGACGACCCCGCCTACTTCACCGCCGAGGACGACGCGCCGGCCAGCCTCCTGGTCGGCCCGCTCTGGACGCTGGTCGAACCCGGCTCGGCCCGCGACGCCGCCGTGCAGTCGCTGCGCCCCGGTCATGGACCCCAGCCGGTGCAAGCGGCCGGCACGCCGCGTGAGGCGCTCACCGCCGTCTGGGACGCGCTGGCTGCCTTCCCCAACGTCCTGCTGCGCGAGATCACGCTCACGGCGGAGGACCGCACCACCTTCGACAACACCGTGCGCGCCACCTGGCCCGACCACCCGCCCACGGCAGCCGTGCGCGTCGCCGTCCAAGCCGATGGCGAACGCGAGCAGGCGACCGGCAAAGAGGAGGTCCATTTCGCCTTTGCGGGGCGGCTGGAATCGCTGAACGCGCTGCTGGCGAACATCTGGCCTTTCGCCAGGGAAGGGCAGTTGCACCTGACCATCAAAGTGCAACTGACGTTCGAGCCGCCGGTGGCGGCCAACGATCCGGCCTTGCTGAGCTACCGGACTGCGCTGATGAACGCCGGGCAGGGTCAACTGGAGGTGCGGGCCGTGCCGGCGCGGGGCCGGCTGGCGGTCACGACCTACTGATGGAACGCTTCCGCCTGCGGGTGCGTCACCAAGCAAAGCGCGGGCAGGTCTGGGAAGTCGCCATGTTCCCGGAGCACCCGTCGCACCGGCTGCGCGAGGCGAACGCTCGCCTGCTCGGTTCAGCCTCGGCCCCGGAGTCGATCCAGTGGCTGCGCGGGCTGGCGGCGCCCTGGCTGGCCGCCGTGGAAGAGCCCGGTCCGGTCGCGGCGGAGACCTTCGGGCGGCAACCGGAGGTCTGCTGGCTGTGCCACGAGCACGGCATGCGCCTGGCGCTGGCCTTCTCCGCCGCCCGCTACCTGACCACGCCGGCCCAGCGGCGCGACTTCCAGCAGCGGCTAACCGAGTTGCCGTCCGAGGTCGTATTGTACTGGTTCACGCTCTGTTTCTATGGCTACCGCCAGGCCGCCGGCCGCGCCGCCCTGCGCACGCTCTTCATCTACGAGGACGCGGCGCAGGACCACGCGCCCGTGTCGCACTCCATGCGCCCGCGCGGAAAGAATACGAAGAAGGATACGCCCTCGTTGTTCGGGGGAGAATTTGCCGGCGTGGCCACCGGGAGCGAGAAAGAGGGTATGGCGTGACGGAGCGCTACATCAAGACGAAGCCATCGTTCCTGGAGGCAGGGCTGCCCTGCGCGTCCCTCTCGGCGGAATCGCAGCGCGACAACAACGCCCGGCAGCGACCACCCCAGAACCGGCTGCACATCTGGTGGGCGCGCCGCCCGCCCACCGTCTGCCGCGCCGCCATCCTCGCCGCGCTGCTGCCGTTTGACCTGCGCCTTGATGCATCAGTCCTCCCGCCCGTCGTCCCTGAGCCAACGACGGAGGACCTCACGGGGTTGTCGCGCAAATACGAGCCGCAACGGGCCTTCTTTGAGCACATCCTGGCAGACATTGGTCCGACAGAGATGCCGCCGGCGTCACACGTTTTCCTGCGGGCGCTGGAGATTCTGGGTGACGCAGACCGTGCCTATCGCCGGTTGGCCGCCGCCGAAGGTGCCAACAACGGGCAGAACATCACGCTCGGTTCGGTCTGGGGCTATCGCCACGAGCGCGCCTTCGCGATTACGCCGACCCGAGAACTGTTAGCGGAACTCCATCGGGTGATTCGCGGCATGTTTGAAATGCGTCCGGATGAGCCCATTACGATCCTTGACTTCATGGCGGGTGGCGGCACGATTCCGCTGGAAGGCGTTCGTTACGGCTTCAAGGTGCATGCTAATGACCTGAATCCTGTCGCTGCTACCGTGCTCAAGGCAACGATGGAATACCCGGCTCGCTTCGGCAACGCGCTTGTTCCCCATATTGAGCGATACGCCCACGAGATTGATGCCAGGGTTCGCGAGCGGCTCTCGCGCTATTTCCCGTTCCAACCGGCCTCGGAGTGGTGGCCGGAGGAACAGGCGAGCGCGACCGCAAAGTTCTCTAGCCGTTCCATCCTAAACCGAGAACCGGCGGAAGATCAGGAGGCCAAAAAGAATACCTACCTCTGGCTGCGGACTGTCCCGTGCCCGGGATGCGCCCTGAACATTCCTCTCGCCGGAAACTATAGCCTGGTAACAGGGCGGGGCAACGACGATACCGCCGCCTTTCCCGAAGTGCCGCGCTACGG
Source organism: Chloroflexi bacterium UBA4733 (assembly GCA_002404055.1). The sequence goes on along the minus strand of DHIZ01000031.1, from coordinate 30,238 downwards.
CTCCGGCAACGACTGCACCTTCCGCATCGTGCGCAAGGCGGAGTGGGGCGCCTGCGTCTGGCCGCGGCCTGGCTTCACGGAGTGGCACCCGTCGAACACGCCGACCTACGACGACGGCAAGGCGCTGTGCCCGCGTTGTGGGCGGGTGGTCGATGGCGACGAGGTGAAGACGGTCGCCCAGGCGCGGCCCGGCGGCCTGGCCGCGCAACTGTACGTAGTCTGCTCGCAGGTGCCGGTCCGCCTGACCTACCGCAAGGGCGAGTCGAAAGTGCGCTCCCTCTGGCGTTTCCGCGCCCCGCTGGCCGCCGACCTGGCGGCGGTGCGCGCCGCCGAGGAGGAGTTGCAACGCCGCCTGCCCCACTGGGAGGCCGCCGGGCTGGTACCGGACGAGGAGATCGAACCGGGGGACGAGACGCTGCGGATGCGTAACATGGGCATGCGCCAGTGGCGCGACCTCTTCGCACCCCGCCAACTGCTCACCAATATGACGGTGTTGGAGGAGATCCGTGCCGCCCAGGCGCGGGTGCAGGCCGAACTGCCGCCGGCGGAGGCGGAGGCCGTCTGCGTCTACCTCGCCTTCATCCTGAGCAAGGTCGTCAACTACAACAGTGTCAACACGTTCTGGGACTATACGCGGCGCAAAGTCACGCAAACCTTCTCCCGGCACGACTTCGCCTTCCGTCCGGCGTTCGGCGAGTTCGAAGGAGCGCGCGAAACAGTGCTGTGGGGCGCCGCCCAGGTGATCGGCGCCTACGACGCGCTGGCTCGCCTGATCCACGGCCAGAACGTGACGCTGGACGGCGCCGACGACGAGGATGGGGACGCCGACGAGCCTGCCGCCGATGAAGGGGACGACGCTGGCGCCGGCGTTGCCGGCGGGGCGAGCGGCGCCTTCGTGCTGCGCCCGGAGGTGATCCCGCCCACCATCACCTGCAACGACGCCGCCGCGCTGGCCGAGCCGCCGCCGGGCAGCGTCCACCTGCTCTGCGTCGATCCGCCCTACTACAACAACGTGCAGTACTCCGAACTCTCCAACTTCTTCTACGTCTGGCTCAAACGCTCCCTGCGTGACGTACACGGCCTGGCCCCGCTCTTCGCCGAGCCGCTGGCGGAGTCGGGGCGGGAGGCGGTGGCCAACAACAGCCGCTGGGCGGCGGCGGCGGCGGCGGACCGGGCGCGCTGGCAGGCGAGCCACGACGCTGCGCTGGCGCGGGAGCGCGCTGCCGGTCGGCGGGTCGGCGAGGCCAGAACGGCGGCGCTGGCCGCTGCCGGCCCCAAACCGCCGACGACCAGGGAACGGGCCGACCGCTTCTACGAGGACAAGATGACCGCCGTCTTCTCTCGTGCCCGCTCCCTGCTCCACCCCGCCGGACGAATGGTGGTCATGTTCAATCACCGCGAGACCAACGCCTGGCGCTCCCTGGGTATGGCGCTGATCCGCGCCGGCTTCGAGATCCGCTCCTCCGCCCCGATCCACACCGAGGCCGAATCCAGCCTCAATATCCACGGTCTGGACGCCGCCCGCTCCACCGTGCTGCTGCTCTGCCTGCCGCGCGAGGAGCGCGAGCAGCCGGTCGGCAACTGGGGCGCCACCCAGACGCGCGTCGGTCAGGTCGCCCGCAACGCCGCCGCCCTCTTCGGCCGGCAGGGTCTGCGCGGCACCGACCTCTACCTGAGCGCGCTCGGCCCCGCCCTCGGCGAGGTCGCCCGCAACTGGCCGGTCACCGACTTCGCCGGCCGCGCCATTGACCTCGGCGTCGCCCTGGACGCCGCCTACGCCGCCGTCGGCCACTGGCGGCTGGAAGGCATCCAGCGCGAGATCTTCAGCCGCGCCGAGTTCGCCGATCTGGATAGCTTTAATGCGCCCGACGTCGATCGCGACACGCAGACGCTCTGGCTCTGGTTGGACACCTTCGCCGGCGAGCAGGCCAGTTCCGACGACGTGCGCAAGCTCTCCAAGGCGCTCAACGTCGACCCCGCCGACTTCGAGCGCATGGGGCTGGTGAGCAAGAAGAAGGACCTCTACCTGCTGAGCGGCCCCGCCGACCTGAACCTGGGCGCCCTCGCCCGCCGGCTGCAAGGACTGCCGGCGCTCAGCGGGCGGGCGGCGCGCGAGCAGACCGACGCCTGGGAGGAACGCGCCTTCCCCAACTTCCTCGGCGCCGCTGTCTGGAACGCCATCGCCCTCATGGTCGGCGCCGACGCCGACGCCCGCGGCCCGGAAGCGCTGCGCCACTGGCTGCGCACCTCCGGCTACGCCGCGCGGCGGGAGTTCCGCGGCGCCTTCGCTGTCACCCTCTCCTTGCTGGAGGAGACCTTCGGCCGGCGAGCCCTGACCGACCCCTGGAAGGCGACCGCCGTGCAGGCGCGTCGCGTCTGGGACCTCGCGCTGGCGGCGGGAAGGCGCTGACCGAACATGCCCTTTCGCGCGCTGGCCGATCTACGCCGCCACTATGCCGATCAGGCGGGGCGGCTGGTCGACGAGTTCTACGGGCCGGTGCTGGCTGAAGCGATCCGCTACGACCGCCAGGCCGGTTACTTCGATTCCGGCGCACTCGTTCAGGTGGCCGCCGGGCTGGCCGGCTTCATCCGCCAGGCGACGGCCCACGATCGGCGCCCGGCCATGCGGCTGATCACCAGCGCCAGTTGGACGGCCGCCGACGTTGACGCCTACGAGCGCGGCCATGCGGAACTGGCGGAAAGCCTGGGCAGCCGGCTGCTCGGGCACTTCGCCCCCTCCGATGAGGAGTGCCGCCGGCTCGGCCTGCCGCCTGGCTGGCGGCCGGAAGAGGACGAGATCGCCCGCCACCGCCTCGGCGCCCTGGCCTGGATGGTCGCCTCGGGGCTGCTGGAAGTGAAGATCGCGCTGCCCCTGGATCCCGACGGGCGGCCCTACCTGCCCGGCCGCCAGGGAGCGCTCTTCCATGTCAAGTCCGGCGTGCTCTGGGACGCGGCAGGGGACAGCGTCGCCTTTCAAGGCTCCGTCAACGAGACCGGCGCCGCCTGGACGCGCAACCGGGAGAAGTTCGACGTCCGCCGCTCCTGGTACTCCCCGCAGGACGCCGAGGATATCCAGGTGGAGACGCGCGAGTTCGACACCCTCTGGCACGGCCGTGACCCCGGCCTGCACGTGCTGTCGCTGCCCAACGCCGTGCGCGACAAGCTCATCAGCTTCGCCCAGCCGGACGGCCCGCCGGAGCGCGACCCGCTCACCGACAATCGGCGCCTGCCACCGCCTCTGCCGACCGCCCTGCTGGACCGCCTGACCGCCCACTGGCTGCTGGAGGCGCCGCGCCGACCGGGCGGCGAAAGCCTGGCGCTGGCGCCGCTCACCCTGCTGCCCTTTCCGCACCAGACCCGCGTGGTGGAAGGCGTCGTCGGCGCCTACCCGCAAGCCTTCCTGCTCTGCGACGAGGTGGGGCTGGGCAAGACGATCGAAGCCGGGCTGGCGCTGCGCCGCCTGCTGCTGCGCGGCGACGTGCAACGGTCCCTGATCATCCCGCCGCGCCGGCTGGCCCGCCAGTGGCTGCAGGAACTGCGCGAGAAGTTCGCCATCACCGCCTGGTTCTACGACGGCGAGACGCTGCGCGACGTGGCCGGGCGGCTGCGCCCCGCCGCCCGCCCGCTGGAGGAGGACGGCGTCATCGTCGTCTCCCGCCAGCTCATCGCCCGCGCCGACCGGCGCGCCATGCTGCTGGCAGCCCGCCCCTGGGACGTGCTGATCGTGGACGAAGCGCACGCCGCCCGCCGGACAGTCTTTGGCCGCCACCAGCCGAACCAGTTCCTGGCGCTGCTGCAGGAGCTGCGCCGGCGGAACGCCTACCGCTGCCTCTGGCTGCTCACCGCCACGCCAATGCAACTGGCCCCCCACGAGGTCCACGACCTGCTCCTGCTCTGCGGCCTGGACGCGCCAAGCTGGCAGAGCTGGCGCCAGGCGAGCGCCTTCGACGCCTATTTCCAGCGCCTGCGCCAGTTCGCCGCCAACAGAGACGTTCGACCGGAGGTGGTGGCCATGGCTCGGCTGGCCGTGGCGCACGGCGCGCCAGACCTGGCCGCCGTCCAGCCGCCGCCCGGCTGGAACCCCTTTGCCTGGCGCTCGTTCGTGCCCCGCCTACGGGAAGAAGCCGGGCGGGCCCTCGCCCTGCGTAACCTGTCAATCGTCGAGGCGAACGCGCTGGTCGCCGAGCTCGCCCGGCAGACGCCGCTGGCCGTCTCCATGTTCCGCCACACCCGCGCCACCCTGCGTGCCTACGCCGAACGCGGGCTGGTCGCCCAACTGGCGCGCCGCGAGCCGGTGGATGCCGCCGTCAGCTTCCAGACGGCAGCCGAGCGCGACCTCTACGTCCGCATCGACGACCTCTGCTCCCACTTCTACCGCCTAGCCGACCTGCCGCCGGAGGAGCGCGCCGGCGTGGGCTTCCTCATGGCGGTCTTCCGCAAACGGCTGTCCAGCAGCTTCGCCGCCTTCCGCTGCAGCCTGGAGCGCCGTCTCAACACCATCGAACTGAGCCTGGGCCGGCTCAACGCCGCCGGCCTGGTCCGGGAGGCCGAGAATGACGACGAACCGGATGACGACGAACGGGAGGCCGAAGACGCCGGCAGCGCGGCAATCGAGCGCCTGCGCGAGCGCGCACGCCTGCAGCGCCTGGCCGGCGATCCCCGGCGCCGCCGCCTGCTGGAGCGCGAACGCGACTACCTGCGTGACTACGTGGCCGCCCTCGGCGCACTCCAGGGCGACAGCAAGTACGACGTTTTTGCGGCCGCTCTGGGACAATTGCTGGCGGAAGGGCAGCGCGTCCTGGTCTTTACCCAATACCTGGACACGCTGGACTTCCTGCGGGAACGCCTGGTCGCCCGCCACGCCGACCACCTGGCCTGCTATTCCGGGCGCGGCGGGGAGGTCTGGGATGGGCAGCGCAACGCCTGGAAAGCGGCAGACCGCGCCGAGATCAAAGCCCGGGCGGCCCGCCAGCACGCGCGGCCGCTGACGATCCTGCTGGGCACCGACGCCGCTTCGGAGGGCCTGAACCTGCAGGGGATGACCGCCATCGTCAACTACGACCTGCCCTGGAACCCCATGCGCGTCGAGCAGCGCATCGGCCGCGTTGACCGCATCGGCCAGACGGCGCCGGTGGTGAAGATCGTCAACCTCTACGTGCGCGACACCATCGAGGAAGACACCTACCGGGTCTTGAAAACCCGTATCGGCCTGTTCGAGGAGGTCGTTGGGCCGCTGCAGCCGATCCTTGCCGAGATGCCCCACCTCCTCGCCCGTGTCGCCCGCGGCGAGCTGGAACTGGCCGAAGCGCGCCGCCAACTGGATGAACTGGCGCAGGCGCGACCGGACAGCCCCCTTGCCGACCTGGAAAGCTTCGTCCGCCCCGACACTCCGACCACCACTCGCCAACCACCGTCATCCGCCACCCAGACCCAGCTCGCCGCCTGGTGTAGCGCCCACCCCGCGCCGGGCATGCACCTGGACTCTATCAGCGAACCGGGCGGCGCGCCCGACGCCAGAACCTGCTACGCCCTCACCTGGCCCGGGGTGCCGTCGTCGCTCGGCATCACCCCGGACGAGGTGCTGATCGCCACCTTCGACGCCGCCGTCGCCGACCGTCACCCACCCACTCCACCGCCCGAAGGCACAGCCGGCGGGCGCACCATCGACGAAGGCGCGCGTCTCCTGACCTGGGGCGACGCCTACCTCACCGCCTGGCTGGAAGCGCTGCGCGGCCGCCCACCAACCGAAGCCGACTACCAGGCGGCAGGTCAGTCGCCCGATACTCCCCCACCCGACCTCGGCATGCCAAGCGTGGCAGCGCTCCAGGCGCTGCTGACCGGCAAGAAGTGAAAGGATAGCCCCATGGCAGCACCCAAGACTTTCGTACCAAGCAAGCTTTCACCGACAGACAAAGCGCACGGCGCTACGCTCGCAGCAGAACTTGCACCGGCACTCAAAGCGATGCCAGCGAAGGCACGGGCCGACTTGACACGCGAGCTTGTAAAGGCAAAATTGATTACTGGCCATTCCAACCCTCTCAACGGTTCGACTGCCGTGCTGCGAAGCGCTATTGAAGACTGGCTAACAGCAAGCACTGCTATCCACGATTTGCTCCTCTCCCATTGGGCTCAGCGAGCTCGGCACGGCCTTGTCGCCGAAGTAAAGGCAATTTCCCCCAACCCACAGATAACCTTTGAGAACTGGGAAGAAGTTGCGCAGCAGGTTCGGGAAAAGCTTCCGCAATACTCGGCGATCCAGATTGACCTCGCCATTGCATACATGACCAATAGGTCGGCAGATGACAAAGGTCCGACTGTGGCGACGACCGTCCCACAGGACGATAATGTCGAGACCAAAGCGAAGGTCCCCGAAGTCGAACCCAACGGCAGGACAACGGCGGAGGATTCGGATACTGCCGGCCAATCGGACGACGCAACCGGGGAAGGGATGATCTACAAGCGTGCCCGACCGACCGGGGGGTCCGCAACGGGTGCTGGGGGTATGCCTGCGGAGTCGATCCTTCGCCGCTGGCTGGAGCAATTGGAAGCATTGCCACCGACGGATGCCGTCTGGGACAACACGGCGGCATTCGTCGAGGCCGTCAGAGCGCTCACCGCCAAAAAGGCAATGGAAAAGCAACACACCAGCGTTCGGGTCGAGTTGGATCGGAAACTGGCGATCGTCTGTGAGCGAGCGGCAGGCGCTAACGTACCCACGACGTGTGACGGTTGGGCGGCCTCCGGCTGCCCGGAAGGGCGGCTGGACGAGGCCGCCACGTTGCTGGACCAATTCGCTGCGCTTCTAGACGAGTATCCGCAGATCGAACCCCAGCAGCCGAGCACGTGGGCGGAGCGCCGCCAGCGCCGGGAAATGATCGCCGCCATGGACGCTCGTACGGAGGAGATGAACACACGACTGGAGGCACTGTTGCGGTCGCCAGACGCTTCCGCAAGCCCGCCCGTCGTGTCCCCGCCCGAACTCGCGCCGGTTGCTGCCGCGGCGCCTCAACCCGCATCGGGAACAACCCTTCTCGCCACTGACCCGTCGTCCGACGTGCAGCAGGCTCACGACGCCATCCCCGGCGAACTGAAGCCGCCGGACGAGGCGACCGCCGCCTTGCCGGAAGAACCAGCGTCCGCCACGACCGGCGCGACGCTGGATGACGCGCCGCGCGGCGCCGTTGTAGACGAGGCGCCCGCCGAGGTTGCAGAAGCGATTGCTGAAAAAATAGACAGTCCGGCATCTGATACCGACGGGACCCCCGAACGGTCGGCAGACGCCATGCCTCTTGATCAAGATCGCCCAAGCGCTGAGCCGGAAGCGCTTTTAGGGAGCGTCGCTGATGATGCGGTCAGTTTGGGCGCGCCTCCTTTCGCGTCTGACGAGGCTACCTCCGTTGCGCCGTCCGGCGACACGATCAGCGTAGCGACTGCCGACCAGCCGCTCGGACCAGCCGACAAGACAACAACGACAGACAGCGAGGGCTTCCTTTGGAAGGCGCTTGCTTCGGATGACCTGGACGGCGGCTACTGGTACGCCCGGTCCAAAGAGGCGTCCGGTGAAGTCCCACTGGTTCCGTCCGGTGTGCTTGCCGCCTTGATTGGAAGTCGTGCCCTGCTCACCGGCGGCGAAGTGGTGGAAGTGGAGCTGCTGGAGATCTTTCACGAGCCGCGGCCCACCGACGACGTGGCCGCGGCCCTGGCCGTAGCCGCTGCGCTTCTGCCCGCCCTGCGCTCGCCGGCTACCGGCGCGGCCAACTGGCTGGAGGAATTGTCGACGCCATTTGAGACGCTCAACCCCATCATCATTGCCGTGCGTCAGTTTGCCGAATTGCAGTTGCCGATCACCCCGGAGGATGTGAACGGCCAGCGCAACGTCTCCGAGCTGGATGGACGGCTGCGCCACACAGCCGCCGACCTGCGCCACAGTCTTGAGGCGGCACAACACCGCTCTATCGTGTTCGGGAGCGACGTCCTGCACGCGCTTTGCGCCTCTGGTGGCGAGCTCGCGGTAGCGCTCGCGCCGGCGACAGCCGACCAGCGCCTGAGCGTCGACACGTTATACACTGGCCTTCAGCCCTGGCATGATCGGCGTGCCATTGAGAACGTTATCCAGACGCAGCACCGCGCTTTCCATCGCTATGGCCGTTGGCGAGCAATCGAAGGAATGGCCCTCAACCAGTTGATTGACAACGTCCATGACATTATCGGCGTCGCCGATCAGTGGCTTCAGCAGGCGAGCGAGTGGAAAACCGCCAGCGGTGATCAGTCCATGCTGCACCGCCGTCTTGACGCACTTTCGCAGGCGCTGAACCGGGCAATACCTGCCGCCTTCAACGCCCTGGCCCCTGCGCCATACCAGCCGATACGCCACGCTCTGGCCGGTGTTGCGACCTTCCTCAGCGGCAACGTGCCGACCGAGGCGGCGACACCGCGCAACAGCAGGGGAATCGACGACGGCCTGAGCGACCGTCTCCTGCGCTACCCGGATATGCCGTTAGACGCCTCACCGACGGGCTTGCCGCTCGTTCCCGACAGCGGCTGGCAAACCCTCAGGGAACACCTGACGACATACTGGCCTGCCTCCGACGTCGCCACTGCACTCACCGGTTGGCTCGCCCGAGCCGACTTCCGGTTCACCGAGCGTCTGCTTGCTGATATCCCGGAAGACGAGCGCATCTCCCTGGCAGAGCGGGTCGACGTCGCCCGACGCGAGGCGGTCCAGGCCGCCCTGCGCGACATCACGGCGGCCGAGGAGCAACTGGAAGCAGGATACGCTGACGGCTCAATCGGAGGCGCGGTCCGAGCGCAGTTGGGAGCGGATCTCGAGGCACAGCGGGCAGACACGACGGTGCAGGCCATCAACGTCTCGGCTCTTCGAGAAGGTCTGGCGGTAACCCGACAGGCTATCGACTTGCAGCGTGAAGCCCCGGTTGGCGCGTACCGCGAAAGCTGGGACCAGGTTCAGAAACGCTTGCTGACATTCGCCCCGGTGGACCTCGTCAATGACGCTGGACGGCTCATCCGCGCTGCGCTGGATCGACATGACCAGACCGTCCTCAACGAGGTCCTGCCGGCGCTCCAACGCGCGACCGACCGACCGTCATTCGACCGCGCCCTCGCCAACCTGCCTAACGAACTCGCCTCCGATGCCACAACTGTCGACCAACTGATCGCTTTTCGGGCAGCGCGCACCCGCTTCCTCAGCGCACCGGAGGGCGCCCTTCGTCTGTCAGACCTGGAGACGAGGTTGCGGGCCGGTGAAACGCCGACCGTGCTGTCATCGCAACCGCTCACGCAGGCACAGGCCAATGACGTCGCTGAAGCGCTGAGCGCCTGGCAGGCGATGAAAACAGCCGGGCGCATCGGCGCAGAGCTGAGCGAGGCGCCCAGGCGGGATGATCATAGCCTCCATCTCTGGCGACTCATGCGGTTCCTCAGCTTCCACATGCGGATGGACAACCGAGCGGCCTTCAGCCAACGTCAGTTTGGGCGCGGCTGGGCCAGATGGCAGGGCAAGATGGAGGCCGAATCGGCGAATACCGTTCCCCAGTTCGGCTCTGATCATGGTGGCACACACGAATTTCTCCTGCTCTGGGAGCGCCCCGGCCTGGCCCGCCTGGACCACGTCTACCGCGAGGCGGGACTGCAGTCGTCGGATCCGATCATCGTAATGTACCTCGGTCGTGCCACGGATCGCGCCTGGCAGGACTTCACGCGCATGGCCTACCGGTCGCGCTTGCAGGCCTTACTCTTCGACGAATTGCTCCTGCTGTATTTGGCAAGCATCCCTGGCTATCGCCTGGACGCCTTCTTTGCATGCACCCTCCCGACCTCTCATGTCAACCCGTTCTTCCCCTTCGCAGCCGGCAACACGCCTCCGGAAGCATTCGTGGGGCGTGAAGCAATGCGCGAGGCCTTACGCGCACCGCGAGGCGCAGCGATCCTCTACGGCGGCCGCCAGCTCGGCAAGTCGAGTCTCCTTCGCCAGGTAGAACGCGACTTTCACGCCCCGGATGCCAGGCGGTTTGCGATGGTCGTTGATCTCCGCAACGTTGGAGATGCCGGTACTCCCGAATCAGCGCAACAGATCTGGACTCGTATCAACGACCGCTGGCAGTCCCTGGGTCTTCCGCGCGACCTTGCCCCCCATACGGCAAACGAGCGACCGCAGACCGTGCTCCGTCGGTTGCGCGACGAGAAGGTCGAACTTCTGATCATGTTGGACGAAGCCGACATGTTTCTGACCGCCGATCAAGAAGGCGGTTTCACCATCGTCAGCGAGTTGAAACGCTTCATGGATGAGTCTCAACGGCGCATAAAATTTGTGATCGCCGGACTGCACAACGTCCGCCGGACCGCCGCAGTACCCAATCAGCCCTTCGCCCACCTTGGCACGCCTATCGTCATTGGTTCCCTGCGGCCACCCGAGGCCCGGGCACTGGTCGGCCGGCTCCGTCTGCTTGGTTTCCAACTGGATGACCATGTCTTGCTCAAGATCCTCGGTTTGACCAACTACCATCCGGCGTTGCTCCAGTTACTCTGTCACCACCTTGTCGAGCACTTGCGCGGGGACGTGCTCCGCCTACCACCCTACACCCTCACGCTTGCCGATGTCGAGCGGGTTGCGAACGACCCGACGCTGCGTGGCGAGTTTCGGGACCTGTTCCTCTGGACGCTGGACCTGGATCCCCATTACGGCGTCCTGACGCGCGCCGTCATCGAGCAGCAACTGGCGTCGCCGTCTGGCCCGTCGCGAACCTTCACCATCGCTGACCTGCGCGAACTCGGCGAGTGGTGGTGGGCGGCGGGCTTTGCGCCCTTGTCCCCTGACCGCTTCCGCACCTACCTGGAGGAACTGGCGGACCTCGGTGTGCTCGTTCCCCTGACCGACGGCACCTATCAGTTGCGCAGTCCAAACCTCGCTCGCCTCCTCGGCGATAAGGCGGAACTTGAGGAGTACTTGCTGCATACGAGCAACCTGCCGGAGAACACCGTCACCGAACGCCGCGTGGCGAGCGAGCACAGGCGGCCCTCCACTGGTTCGACGCCGCACTACAGCCCGTTCTCCCAAGGGCAACTGGACCGACTCGGTCTGCAGAGCGGTGGCGTCACGCTCGTTTTCGGCACGTCGGCAACGGGGCTCGAGGCGATACCGCCCTGGCTTACCACCCTTGCCGGCGCCGCGAATCCCAGGCTTTTCAGCTTTCTGCATCGCGATGCACCACTCTCGCTGGGAGATCCGAGCGTTCAAGCTCGCGCGATGCGTACCGATCTACCGAATAGCAGCTTCCCCGTACTCTCCGTCGTGCTACAGGGTGACGCACCCGCGCTTCGCCGCCAGGTCGAGGCAGCATTCGCCATCGCGGACCACCTCGGCACTGGGGGCGGTCGCGTGTTGCTGCTCGGTGACGCCAAAACCCTGGCGTCCTGGCTGACGTTGCCGGCAGAGGAACGCGAAGATGTGGAAGCGCGAACAGGGTGCATGGTCCTGGAACGCTGGCACCCGGCCGCGATCACGACGGTGCTTGCCGACATCAACGTCCCGCACAGCCCGACAGCAGTCTCGCGCCTCCTCGAGATGACCGGCGGCTACCATCCCCTGGTTACGAACTTCCTTCAGCTCGTGGCGAGCCAGGGAAAGGTCAACGCAGCGCTTGACAGCATGACACGCGCCTTCGATGATGAATCGCCACTTCTCGCCGCGATTCGAGCCGATTTGCTTCCGCCAGCAACTGAGCGGGTGGCCACAGATCTGTTTGCCGCGCTTTGCCGTCGCAGCGCCGCGAGCGAGGGCGGCGCCCTGATGGACACAATCGCGGACCTTGTCCCCGGAGCCACCGACGAGGAAATTGGTAGCGCCGTGCTCCTCCTTGAACGACTGGCGCTGCTAGAGCGACGCGAGCGGGCGATTGTTCCGGTTTCGCTCGCGTGCGCGCAGGCGACGCAGCGATGAACGACACACCGTGGCTTGACACAGAGTACCTGCCGTCCGTCCAACGGTTGCTCAGCAGCATCGCGAACTGCTTCGACAATGGCCAGAGCGCCATACTGCTACTGCCTCCCGCCATGTGCCCTTCCGACGTCGGAGCCTGGCTGCACAGTGCGCTCGCCAACCGTGAGGTTTCCGCGGAACGCGTAGACGTCGCGGCCTGGCACGCCGTGCCTGACAGCGCTCAATCACTGTTCAATCAGGCGCTCGGCATACCGGTCGGTCGAGAGCGATCGCTGGAGGACTTATTCGGGGAACCGTCGTTTCCAACCGTCTTCATCATTACTGGTGTCGGCCATGTGGCGGAGAGCGGCCGCACGGCATGGCTGAAGCTCATCGCCGACTGGGCGGATGAAACTCGCCGCGCAAGCCAGCGGCAGCCTCGGTGCGTCATCTGCCTGATCGAACAAGCATCGGCGCTGCCCTCAACACCACCTCCTGACGTCCACCTCGCCCTGCGTTATTGGTGGGGGCTTCCATCGTCCCTTGAGTTGCGAACACACTGCCGTAACCTGGAAGGGGGAGATACTGCCCTCGCCGCCTGGCGCGAGAGCATGGTCGCCGGTGTCGCGCCAGGCGACGCCAGCCTGGCAGCGTACCTGTGGACGCACTGCCCAAAATCACTGCCCGAGCTGCGCGACAGTTTGCTAGAGTTCGCCCAACAGCATACGATCGTTGGGAGTGCCGAGCAGCCCCGTGATCAGCACTCCCAAAGTCGATTCGCCTGCACGCGCATCGCTGATCGACCTACCGATGCGCAACATGGCGTTTGGGCTAGCGGGGGGATCGTCGGCTCCCCCGAGTACGGGGAGGAACAGCATCCTTGCCGGCTCGCCACCTGCCCAGACCAGCAACAGATCGAGCATCTCCTCTGGCGCGGTCAGCAACAGGTGCTCCTTCCTCTCGTCGATCATGTGCGAATCGCCGGTTGCCACCACGTTAGCGCGAAGCGCGGAAACCACTGGCAAAAGCAGTACATAACCGAGGACACCAACCATGAGGACCGGCTCCGCCTTGAACAGGGTCCGTTCGGCGCTGATTTCGGTCCCCTCTGTTCCGAGCTAAGCAGTCTGCCCGACGGCAGAGGCGGCAGCACGGTCGCCCTGTTCCGACAGGTGAAGGCCGTGCGCAATCAGCTCGCCCATTACCGCGCCCTCGACTACGCTACATTTGAGACGTTCTGGGGAGCGGTGCGTGCCTGACGATTGGCGCTCATCGGTCGCCTCTTCGCTCTGGCGTAGCGTACCCGTCAACCCGAGTTGGAGGAGTGTATAGTGACCACCCGGACCCTGGTCTCCATCTCTGGCGACGACTTCTTCATCAACGGCCAGCCGACTTACCCCGGTCGAACCTGGCAGGAACAGCGCATCGAAGGGCTGTTGCTGAACTCGCGGATGGTGCAGGCGACGTTCGACGACCTCAATCCGGAGACGCGGCCGGGCTGGGCCTACCCGGATAGCAGCGTCTGGGATGCGGAACGCAACGCGAACGAATTCCTGGCGATGCTGCCGGAATACCGACGGCACGGTTTGCTGGCGGTCACGCTCAACCTCCAGGGCGGCAACCCGGAGGGCTACGGCAGGCTGCAACCCTGGCTGAATAGCGGCTTCACAGCGGAAGGCCAACTGCGCCCCGCCTACCTGAACCGCCTGCGCCGCATCCTGAACCGCCTGGACGCCCTCGGCATGGTGGCCATCCTCGGCCTCTTCTACTTCGGTCAGGACGAGCACCTGCGCGATGAGGCCGCTGTGCGGCGGGGCGTGGACAACGCCGTCCACTGGCTGCTGGAGGGCGGCTACGGCAACGCCATCATCGAGATATCCAACGAATGCGACGTGCCGCGCTACGAGCACGCCATCTTACAGCCGGAGCGGATTCACGAGTTGATCGAGCAGGTGCGCGACACCAGCAAGGATGGACGACGGTTGCTGGTGGGCACGAGCTACAAGGGGCGGGCCATCCCCGGCGAGCGCGTCCTGGCGGTCTCCGACCTGGCGCTGCTGCACGGCAACGGCGTCAGCGATCCGGCGACCATCGGCGACATGGTGGGCCGCACCCGCGCCTTGCCGACCTACCGGCCAATGCCCATCGTCTTCAACGAGGACGACCACTTCGACTTCGACCAGCCCATAAACAATTTCCTGGCAGCCACAGCCGAACACGCCTCCTGGGGCTACTTTGATCCCGGACCGGCGGCCGGTGGCGGGGCCTTTCACTCCGACTATACTGAAGGCTTCCAGAACGTGCCGGTGAACTGGCGCCTCAACACAGAGCGCAAGCGGGGTTTCTTTGCGCAGGTGCAGGAGATCACCGGGAGCTAGGTGACATCGCCATGTGCCCGCAGGGCGCCTTCTGCCAGCCGTGGAGCGCCGTGCGCTTCCCCTGCGCCAGGCACTCGGGGCAATAGCAGAGAAAGTCGTCGCGCGACAGGATCAAGTTCTCCCCCGTGTGGAACTCCTCCCAGAGGTGCGGGTCAACAGCCAGGGCGCGCAGCGAGAGGTAGATCACCAGCGCTGCGAAGCGGTCGACCCCTTCATCATGGTCCTGCTTGCTGCGAGTGGGGTGCTGGAACTGGTCGTTGCCGCGCTCGTCGGGGGCGTTGCCGCGCAGGCCGGGCACGAACATGCCGTCGTAGTCCACCAGTCGGATATGGCCGCCCGCCACCAGGATGTTGCGATATCGTCATTCCGTAGCCGCCGTTGAGCGCGCTGCTCGGCGATGAAGCCGGCGAAATCGGCATCTGCCGGCAGGCTGGCCCATGGTCGCTCGCCCTGCTCATGACGGCGGAGGAACCACTGCGCCAGTGCGTCGGTCGCCATGACCAGCGTGTCGCCCAGGCGCAGGTCGCCCTCGGCGGTCGCCAGTTGCTCCACGCCGGCGCCATCGGGCACCTTGCGGGTCCGCTCTTCCACCCGCGCCGGGTTGGCGTAAATATCCTCCACCGAGACCAGCGACCGTGCAGCAAGGGTACCTTCGAAGGCCGGACCTACCTTCCGGCCATAGCCGATGACGCCGATATCGAAGTAGTGACGCACCCCCTCGGCCTTGGTGGCGCGGATCACGAGGGTGCTGAGCAGACGGTTGAGCGCATCGGCGACGCTCTGCGCCTTGCTGCCGGCGCCGGGACCTGCGCCGTCCCCCTCGCGCCTGGACATGCTGGACCTTCTCGCCGCCGGCGAGATCGAGTTCGATGAGGCGCTACGGCAGATAAAGGGGAAATAGGCGGAGCAGCCTGGCGGACCAGAAGAACATGCCCCGACATCATGAGCTACCAGGGCCATGCCATCGGCTTGCCGAATGGGGCGGCGCCCAACCTCTACTACTACAACGCCGACCTGTTCCGCGCCGCCGGCCTCCAGACGCCCTACGAGCTGTGGAAAGCGAACGGCTGGACCTGGGAAGCCTTCACCAGTGGGGCAACCCATATCGCCAAAAAGACCGGCGCCACCTGGGCGCCGGCCGGCGCCTCCATGGGCCTGCCCCGCCTCTGGATGAATAGCGCCGGCGGCAAGGAGTTCGACGACATCAAGGCGCCAAAACAGTGTCTGTACGGTGACCCCGCCGCGATCGAAGGCCTGAGCATGCTGCACGACCTCATGTACAGGAATCCTGTCATGCCGGTCAACTTCAGCAAGGAAGTGGGCAACGACGACACCAAAGCGTTCAGCATCGGCAAGGTGGCGATGATGCCGCGCTGGACATCGGGCATTCTTACCTACAACAAGATCACCAGCTTCAAATGGGGCATGGTCCCCTACCCCAAGCAGACCGTCAATGCCCACGACTTCGCCACCTCCGGCGATGCCATCGCTAAGGACCCGCGCAAGAATAACTCTTGCAGTTTTGCCCGCCCTCCCTCCTGGTGGCGGTGCTGACAGTGACAGGGTTATTGCTGCGCGGCTCCTAAATCCAGCAAGGCGCTGACGCCGCCTGGGAGTGGGTCAAATATGGCGTCGGCCCGGAGGGCAGCGCGGTGTCGGCGACCACCGGCACCAACGTCTATTTCCACCCGGACGCCCAGAAGATCGCCCAGCAGGCGCTGCAGAAGATTCCGTCATTGGAGACACCCAACGCCGTCGTCGAGATCATGGCCGATGGCCCGGGTAGCTTCACCCGACTGCTCTCCGTCAATCAGGACAAGATCAACGGGCTGATCAACCCGGAACTGAGCAAGATCTGGAATAACACCGTCGCCCCCGCCGACGCCGGCAAGGCCATCGCGCAGACCGTGGATGCCTTCTTGCAGGCCAACCCGCAGTAAAAGGGGACTGCCTCTGCCGGCACCGCGGCTCCTTCCACGTGCAGCGGCTGCAGGTCCATCCGCGCTTCTCGGTCGACGGCCTCCAGGTCGTCTTCACTGCCGACCCTGACGGCTATGGCAACCTCTATCTGGTCGACGTGCCGGACTTCGACGGTTTACCAGTAGTCCCGCTCAAGCCACCCGCGCCTGCCCGTAAACGGGCAGGCTACGATAACCAAGCAAGCTAAAGCGCGCTACGAGGGCGACCCCACCCTCCCGATCCACAAGATTGCGCGGCGGCATAAGTTGCGGCTTATTTGCTGTATAGCAAGTAATGGATAGTGACCAAATATGCCCGTGGAAGCCACACTTCGCACTAGTCCCGGCAACTCCGTCAGCTTCCTAATCTGCGTGCCGGAGCGACCTCCACGCGCAGTACGGACAGAAAGCCGCCAGCTCTGAAGGCCACGAACTGCCCTCCTCGGCGGCTACTGGAAAGAGAGCCACTCAGTGATAGCAGCCACTGACTGGTAAGATGGCTGCGAACCGTCAATCACCAGGTCAGCCAGTGACGGCAGTAAATCCCCGACCTGCTCCTCAGTAGAATGCGTCGCGGCGATCGGGAGATCGTACTCGTAGGCCGCTCTCCTTTCCGCTATTCGGCGGGCGCGGACGACGGGGTCGGTCTTGACAAGCACCAGCAGGAAGATGGACGGAGCCACGAGATGCTTGAGCGATACTGCGACCTCAGCGTGGCGCGCACCGTCAACGACAATCGACGCACCGGGTTGCCACATCGCTTGACCGAGGACAGAACGGCAGAAACCTTCCCAACCTTGCTCGTCAATCAGCGTCGCTCCGAGACTCTGCAGCCGATCACGCGTGGCTGCGATCCCTCGCTGGATAGCAACACCACGAACGTAGTCGCCGAAAGCAACCCTTGGCCAACTGAGGCGTTCAGCCACCTCGGTCGAGAGCGTCGTCTTTCCGCTGCCAATGCCGCCCGCAAAGGCCAATGCCACCGGTCTCACGTTTCGGCGGGGAACGGAAGGCTGAGAGACAATGGCAATACTACCCAGCCGCGGCGATCCCGCTTCGGAAAGGCAATGCGCTCCACTAACTTCACCTGGTCGATGCTCAGGAGCGTCGCATAAGACGCCGATCGGCGACGTTCCCAGAAGGCCGGATCCTGGGCGCAGAGCGCTTCGGCATACTCAGCTCTTATGTAAGCGAATGAGCCGGGATTGAGCTCGTAGAACATCGCATCTCGAACGCGGCAGAGGCCCACAATCGGACCGGACGACCGTTTCAGAAGGAGCACATCGCCGGCTTGAACGTGTCGATATGGCGCGATCTTGCGAGCCGAGAACCGGGACTCCATGCTCTTCCGTCCGTCGAGCATATCCTGGAGGAACGGCTCCACGCACACGACAACGTGTACGACGCAGGGGGAGCAGAGCCCTTCACGGAGCGATGCGAGATAACCTTCCCAAAAATGATCTCCGCGAACAGCATCGGCTAGCGCCGCTCGCAACTGCGCGAGTACCACTGCCTTACCGCCAAGATTGGCTTCGTGATCCCGAGCAGCGGGATAGGCAGTCATTGTGGGTGACGTTGCTCACGGAGGGGAACATCGACGATATTCTTCGCGCGGTCGGCCGCTGTAAACCGCTCCTCTAGCTCCCTTTGCCACGCTGCGATAGCGGGTATTTGGCTGTCGATCACTCCCATTTGCTCTCCCCGAAGACGGCGTTCGACGGGCGTATACGTCTTAATTTCCAACGGCACGGTACGAAGCGGCAGGTTTTCATCGAGACGCTGCAGCCAATCGACGAATCGCGCCATCGCGGTACGGATTTCTGCGCTGGGCCGAGCAGGGGTGGTGAATGTAGCGTATCCGTACACGTCGATCCCGAGATCCAGCAATCGCCCCATCAACTCAAACTGTCGATCAAATAGGGCTGGATCAGCACACGTATTGAATGAGAAGGAGTGATCGTCAAACCCCTTGAAGCAGCCTACCCGCCCATAGTTCCGGTAATTGACAAGCATGTCCAGATCAGTATCTGAGAGATAGCGCCACAGATAGTCCGTACTCAAGTTGTCATCCGACCATAGGTAGATGTCCCGATCAAGGTGGCGTGAACGCAGTTCGCTCATCATCCAGGGTATCCATTCTGGGATGAGATCCGGCTGCCCCCCGGTCAGGTCAATAACGAATGGCGGCTCCGGCTGGTCTATATACAAGTCAATGAGTTGCGCTGGCGTGAGCCAGTCTGAGTACCGCTTGCTAGCTGCCAGCAAATTGAATGGCACATAACAGTACCAGCAGCGCCAATTGCAGGCAGCGTTTTGGAAAGCCTGCGCGCGAAGTGTGTCGACTGGTCGGCTGCCAAGCGCGCGACATGCCGGATCAATCGGCAGCGGATTTTGGGGCCAGCCTGTGCTGGTCTCTCGGTGAAAGTGGTGAATACGGCCGAATCCCTGGCAATTGGGCGGGACGGTCAGATCCCTCTCTTCTTCGGAGCCTGCCAGATTACTGATGAGCAGGCGTCTGCCCCCCAGGTCGATTGAAAGCGCACGATAGCGCTCCGAGACGGCGTCCGTGTCGATAAGGCGTTGCTTAGCCATGACCGGCGCCGATCGGGCCGGCGAGAATGAGGATGCGCAAAAGAGCACGCGCCAACGCGTTCACCTATGCGCTGCCAGTTCTTGAAATCCGCTTGGCCCCCGACCCCGCGGAACCTTCACCCCATCTTCGGCCAGGTTGGGTAGGCGCTCGTGAACGTATAGGCGGACCAGATCGGTCAAGTAGGTCACTTCGGCTTCTTCGAGCGGTGGCCCCTGCGGGATTGCATGCCACTCTTCGATGCACTTGCGGCAACATGTCGCAGTCGCGTGCTGCGCGTAGTGAATAACGTTACCCGTCAACGGGGTTTGGCGTCCATCAAAGCCAGTAGTTCTCCCGACCTTGATGCGGATCTCCTGTTCTGCTCGTTCGTCGAGCCCGCGCATGCCTTTTCCGAGCGCGTGGCGTATGGCTGCCTCATCAAACTCAGCATGCCAGAAATAGTGCCGAATCCGCTCTTTGCGCATCTCCTCGAATGTGTGAGCCACGTCGGAGAGGTCGCGCTGTGTCACACGGTTCCAGTCCACCAGATCCGCTCCGCATGCTCGGCACAGCCCGCGCGGCGAGATCGGCGGCTGCCACCGAGCAGCGGGTGCGTTCTCCGCGAACCCAGGCAAAGGGAGCGTCAGTTGGCTCGTAGCCGCGCGTGCAGCGATCACTTTGCGCTTCTGCGGCGGTTTGGGGCGAAAAAAGTGAAGCCCATTTGCGCAGTCCGTACTGGTACACGTCATGCCAAGCGGCTTTAGCCCGCCAGGCAGCGTTGTATTACCGGCCATCAACTCATCCCTCTCCCTCAGCGAGAGCTTGCATAAGCGCCATTTGGTCACCCTGTTCGAGTTGATCGACCTGAACGCGCTCCGCGAACACGCTGCGTGCTAGTTCCCAGGCATCAACGCCACTCTCTTGCAGTGTCGCCGCCGTGCCCCACCAGTTCGTACCCTCCAGCGTCAGTCGATACGCCAGGTAGTTGGCGAGGGAGTCAACTGGCACGCCCTCCTGGTTGGCTACCCTGGGCACGATTCTCTTCAAGAACGGGATGTAGCCATTCGCCTCACTTGCGCAGCGATGGGCTAGTTCCTCTGCCTGCCCATTCAGAAGGACGTTTCCTGCAAAAGTATTAGCGACTTGCTCATCGTCCCGACGTTGGAACTGGTGATCCTCTAACCCCGCCTCAACCACGGCGAATGATGATGCCTCCGGCGCCTCGCCGGCGTGACGGAACTCGTGAAGGGCAACGTGTGCCAAGCGCGCTGGCGATTGCGTCTGCTGCTTGAGCACAATCACATTCCGGCCATTCACTCGCCAGCAAGCGCCGTGGAATGCGCCGGCATCACGAAGGGGCAGCACCGGTACTCCTTGATCCCACATGTACCTCAGTACGTGCTCGAACGTGATCGTTCCGTACGACGAAAGAATGGCCGACCGCACCTCGCGCCAATCGGTCGGAATTGGTCGGATTGGCAAATGCTGAGTGGCATCAAGGACGAGGCGCGCAAGATGATGAGCGTATACGGTGTAAGCGTAGAGTTTCTCCTCGTTCACGCCCGCCGCTACCTTGAACCGTACACCCGCGAGTGCTGCCTGGCTGTCCAGCTTTGGGATACCGGTCCCAAAGAGCGCAGCAGCACTCAAGTCAAGCAACCGTCCGGCAGCCTCCGCCGCACGAAGCACCAGCACCTTGCTCTCTTCTCCGGCTTCACCTACTGCTTCCAGTTGCGCCAAGAGCCGCCGAGGAATGAGACGAGTTGTGGCGAATTTCCGATCAAAGCCGATCTCTTTCAGGCGATCAAGGAGTGTCTGGAGGGACGCCTGAGTGGCGACAGCCGCACTATCGATGGCAGGGCGTACTTCAAGCGCGCGCATCATCTCTTGAAGTCGTCCGAAGCTGGCGCTTGCGTAGTCGGTTGCTTCGTATTGTTGCACCTGCTGCTCTTTGAGGCCCAATTGATCCGCCAGGTCCTTTTGACTCATTCCTGACGCAATCCGCCGCTGGATCAGCAGGCGGGGAAGTTCCATATATAGCGCGAAGCCAGGAAGCGCGTACTGCCCTGCGCGTACGGCGTCATACTCAGCTAACTCCTCACGCAGGTCATCGAGCTGACTCTGCAGCGCGTCTTGTTGTAACTGGCGAAGGAGAGGGTCTACCTGCTGATCCTGCCCTGGCGCCGATAAGCGGGAAAGCGCCTGCGCAAAACGGTCGGCCTGCGCCTTCGTAATTCGATACTGACGCTGGTTCTTTATCATGGCATCCTCCGAAGGTCTATGGCAACGATTCCTTTGCTCCCACCAGTTGCTTTATCAATCTGAAAGAACGCTAGGAAAGTGGCTCCTTGTCCATCCGCAGCGTCTGACGCTGGAAATAGCTCCCCCATGAATTTAATCTTCTGTGCCAATCGCCTGTTGGCAAAGGTGCGCAACGCCGGGTCGAGGAGGGCCAGCTTGACACCAGTTTCGTCCCAGCAGGCATCGTAATCGCCCGGTACTACCTTACTCGTCACAAAGCTGCCGTCGACGTAGACGCTCATACAACCTGCCCCTTTGAGCGAATCGAGCGCTGCCTTAAGTCCCCGCATCAGTTGTCGTCGGTAATCTGTCGTACCATAGCGAACCACGAATTCGCTCCAGTCGACCCAGTGGATCCCTGGCGGCAAGTTGCCATCAGACTCAAACGGAGGCATCACGACACAAGGATAACATTGTGTTGACGCGGTGTCAAGGGCAGATGCCTGGCGAGACGTGATACGTGAACCGGCGGCATCCGCTATGCGAGTAGACATCACTTGGGTCTGTCAGGCAGCACAACCCTGTTTGGGGCACGCCGACGCTTACACTTGCGGGCAGTAAGTTGCCATCGGATGCAGCACATGGCGCACCTCCTCGAACAACCCTGCACCACTTGCATAATCCAATCAAGTGTTTTATGATCTATGAAGCTGTATAGGATGGAACGGCACGATATGAAGCGAGGGTTTGCTGCTGGATCTGCCGCGCAGTTGTCCGGCGTGTCTTATCGCACCCTCGACTTCTGGGCGAAGACCGGCTTCATCGTTCCTAGCATCGTGCAGTCGACGGGCAAAGGCAGCGATCGAATCTACAGCTTCCAGGATGTGGTGGCGCTTCGCGTCGCCTGCCGTCTCCGCAACGCGGGCATCAGTCTGCAGAAGCTGCGGCAGGTCACGAAATACTTGCAGGATCGCGAAGGGCTCGAGTCGCCGCTTGTCGAAACCTACCTCATTTCGGATGGCGTCGATGTCTTTGAACGCCAGAGCGACGAAGTTCATTCTCTCCTTCGCCGACCCGGGCAAACGACTTTCGCCTGGGTCCTTGATCTGCGTTGCGTTGTGGAGGAAGTTCGCGCTTTGATGACCGCATGACGGGTCCCATGATGGTGGTCTGGTCGAGTCGTGATTTGTCGCCGGGAGGGCGTGCGCAATGATGCATGCCGGGTTGCGTTCCGTCCTGGAGGCGCTGGAATACGTAGAGAGCGATAGCCTCGTCACCCGTGAGACGGAGGAGGTGCCGGCGAGCCGTTCTTACATCTGGCAGGAAATTCAAGCTAAATTCGGCGTTGACGCCGCCTACTTCCACGGTGCGGTGCCCGTGGTGTACTTCAAGGGTCTGGCCGCCGGAGCCGATAGCGATGAAGACCTTGCCGAACTCCACCGTCAGCTTTGGAACCACAACCGGGTGCCGCTGTTCATTGCGGTACTACCACAGGAGGTTCGGGTTTACAACTGCTTCGCCCCGCCGGACGCGAGCAGAGATCGGAGTCACGCGCCATTCTCTGCCTTACTTCTGTCCGTGCACCTTGCGGCAGACATTTTGGAATTACGGCGCACGCTTGATCCCTTTCGGCGAGCGGAGGTTGAATCTGGCCGCCTCGCCCGCGTCCATGCGGGGAGGTTCCGTCGTGACCAACGCGTCGATCAGCGTCTGCTGTTCAATCTTGGGCAGCTACGGCGTCGATTTCTCGACCAGGGGCTACAGCCTCATGTGGTCAACAGCCTTGTTGGACGGTCAATTTTCGTAAAGTACCTGGAGGACCGCGGCGTGCTCACGCCTGACTTCTGGGTTGAATTGGCCGCGAAGAGTTCCTACGCCGAATTGCTCCGAATGCCAGAGGCCAAGAAAGTAGTATATCGACTCTTTGCATCCCTCGCTGAGACGTTCAATGGAGACATGTTTCCGGTCGATCAGGTCGAGCTGGACCAAATTGAAGAACACCATCTCGCGTCGTTGGGTCAGTTCCTAGAAGGCGCCAATTTAGCAACCGGCCAGATGGCACTCTGGCCATACGACTTCAATTTCATCCCCATCGAGCTCATCAGCAGCATCTATGAAGAGTTCCTTCATGAGGAACGGGATATCATCGGCGCCTTTTATACGCCAACGGAAATCGTTGACTTTGTGCTGAATGAGGTGCTGCCGTGGGGCGGGCCGGATGAGCTCGTCCGCGTGCTGGACCCGGCCTGCGGTTCGGGTGTTTTTTTGGTTGAGGCCTATCGTCGGCTCGTGATGCGGCGCTCGAGTGGAGATACGAAGCGTACTCTCAGCTTCGATGTTCTGAGTGGGATGCTCACTTCTAGCATTTTTGGCGTCGATATCAAGGAAGACGCCATCCGTGTCACCGCTTTCAGCCTTTATCTCGCGCTGCTCGATTTTCTCGAGCCGAAGAGCATCTGGAAGCAGGTGCGCTTCCCGAATCTCATCGGGTCCAACCTATTCGTCGCCGATTTCTTCGACGTGGCGGGTACCTTCAACGACGCGCGTTACGACGTCATCATCGGCAATCCCCCTTGGCAGAGTCGCCTCAGCGTACTGGCACAGGCGTACATTCAACAATTGCACCGGCCAGTGGGTGACAAACAGTTTGCGCAGGCCTTTCTGTGGCGCGTACCCGATCTGCTCACCACCGCCGGGCGAGCCGGTCTTCTTGCTCCGAGCAAGGGTGTCTTGTTCAATCAGAGTGGTCCAAATCGCGCGTTCCGCAGCATGTTTTTTCGCGAGTATTCGGTCTCAGCGGTCGCTGATTTCTCGAGCTTTCGGCGTTCGTTGTTCCAGAATGCAACAGCGCCGATGGTCACCGTGTTTTATCAGCATCGAGCGGTGCTAGCGCGTGACGAGCTTCGCTACTACACACCACATCCGTCTCCGCTCTCGGAAAGTCTGGCCGGCGTGGTTATCTCAGGCGATGAAGTCAAACGGCTTTCTTCGCGGAAGCTGCTGGACCATCCTGACGCCTGGAAAATTGCCTTGTGGGGAACGGCCCGCGACTTCGCTTTTATTCAGGACTTGCGGCGGCGCTTTCCCGCCCTTGGACTCTTCGCGACAGGGCGTGGATGGTTCGTAAGCCGTGGACTGCAGGTCGGGGGAGGCGACCGCCACCATCGGCCAGATCTTGCCGCGATGACGTACATTCCAGTGGAAGCCCTGAAGCCTTTCAATGTCACGTCCGATCGGCGTTGCCGAATCGGCACAGAGGTATTTCACAGGCCACGCGAGTCCCTTCTCTACCAACCTCCACATGTGCTCGTTCGGTGCGGACTCCTGGCCGGGGGGGTAGTTGCTGCCACCTTCGCTAACCATGCGGCGATCTTCACAGACGGCATAGTTGGCATTGCTGGTCCCGATCATGACACGAACATACTGAAGCTGCTCAGTGCATACCTAAATTCGTCTCTAGCGCGCTACTTTTATTTTCTTACGTCAGGTTCATGGGGGGTCGAGCGGGATGTCATTCAACTTCAGGAACATGTGACCTTCCCTTTCGCTGACCTTACCGAGCGCCCCGAGCTCGCGCAGCAGATCCTTGGCTTTGTGGACGCGGCGCAGGCTGGCGATGGGCAAGCCTGGAACAGCGCTGAACTTGATGCCTTGGTCTTCGACGCCTATGCGTTGACACCAACGGAACGGCAACTCGTCCATGACACTGTTACTACAGTCCTCGACCAGTTTTACCAAGGCACGAAGGCCGCCGCCTTTGCCCCACCGTCTGGCGATGAGCTCACTGCCTATGCCGAGGCGTTCGGACGGGTGTTTCAGGCCGCTCTTGGTCGGCGCGGTGTCACGGCCACGGTCCATTCCGGCCGCGCCCCCTTCCGCGCAGTGTCCTTCCGGTTCGTGGTGGATGCCAGCCCGTCGAGAGCGACGGAGGTCGTGACTGCGGAAGGCTTGGACGATTTGCTGCGCCGTCTGGACGGCGTCTCGCTGGAGCGGCAGTCGGCCAGCCTATACCTCCGGCGCAACGTCAAGGTCTTCATTGATAATGAGGTACACATCGTAAAGCCGGGTGAACGCCGCTTTTGGACGCCGTCAATAGGTTGCAATGACGCCGACGAAACAATCGCCCAGTTGTTCCGCGCCGCTGTGCCGAGCTGATGTCCGATTCGGACGATACGATCTTAGGACCCGCGAATAAATAACTGATGCAATTGTCGATGTGAATTCCCCTGGTAGACAGCCCAAAGAATGCATCGGTAGTTATTTCGGGGCTACTTAGGATCACCCGCTCAACTCGCACGGTTGCTCTTGCCGGAGTTCGAGCGTAGTATTCTCGAACTGCTTGTGGAGGGGTTTGAGCGCTGGAAAGCAGGCGGATTCCAACGCGCGGGCGACCACGAAAATGACTTCACTGCCGTCCTCATCGGTCACATGTTGCAGGTCCGTCGCGAGCGCGACCTACCCTTCCTACCCCAACCGGAGCAGGTCGAGTTCAGTGCCGATGTTCTTGCCGGACGCGCCAGGCCAAATCGTGCGCCGCGCATCGATATCGCGGTCTGGTGGGACCGCTTGGCTGAGGGCGCCTATTTCACCATCGAGTGTAAGCGACTTGCTCCCGGTGACCTGATCGCTGAATACGTGGAAGAGGGCATGATCCGTTTCGTCTCACAGCGCTATGCGAGCGCTGTGCGAGCGGCAGCCATGGCCGGCTATGTGATCCACGGTGATCCAGAGCAGTTATGGCAGCAGGTGAATTTGCGCGTCACACGGACAGTCTCGCTCGGAAGCGCCCATCTGTTGGGACCACGCAGCCCCATTGCAAACCTCGCCACGGTCTACGAGTCGCGGCATCCTCGTTCGGGCAGCACGCCGGTGATCGTTCTGACCCACCTGTTCCTTGATGTCCGGAGCCGTCCGCCACTTCCGGTGAAACAAACCGGCGCATCCGTTCAGCAAGCCAGGCCGCCTCGGCCCCGACGACGCAAATGAGGCCCGGAGCTTGTTCGCGCGCTATGGCGTCTGTCATTTGTCCTTACGAACATCGCCGCCACCATTGCCCTACCCCTGCACCACCTTCCCTGGCGGCCAATTCCGCCTTACCCTCACCGCGCCTCATACCGCCCCTCCCGCATCCGCGGCCCCAAACCCAAACCATCCCACGCCGCCAACACCAGCCGCCGCGTGCGGTACTCCCCGTACCGCTTGATCTCGTTGCTCTGCAACACCCGGAACGTCTCCCCCGGAAACTCCGGCCCGTACACGTCGCTCGGGTCCAACACGTAGCGCAACTCGTCGCGCCGATCCACCATTGCACAGACGCGCCACTTACGGTATATTTGCTGTACAGCAAATAAGGCACGTTCACCAAATATGTCCGAAGCAACCGTACTTCTCGATGAAGCGATCGCAGCACTCCGGGCCTTGCCCGGCGTAGATGTGCATGATGGATCACCGCATGCCGAGCTGGGTGGCGACGTCGACGGAAGGACATACCGTCCAGACCTGGAAATTTGCATCACGGTGCAAGGTCGTCCAGTCGTCGTCGTCATCGAAGCGAAGGCAAGTGGCTATCCCCGTGACGTGCGCGAGGCGATGCATCAGGTGAGGCAGATGGTCGAGGCACGCGCCGGGAACAACGGTACCGTCGTGATCCCAGTGTTGGTAACGGCAAGCCTTTCCGTCGGTGCGCGGGAGCTCCTGCGTCAGGAAGACATGGCGTACTGGGATCGGAGCGGTAGCCTCTATCTGAAACTGCCCTGGGCCCTCTATTATGTTGATCGTGCCCCTCTGGGCGGAGAACCGAGGGCACTGCGCCATCTCTACAAGGGGCGCAGCGCACGGGTGCTGCACGCCATGTTGCTGGACCCCGACCGGCGCTGGCACACCCAGGAACTGGCCGCACAGGCTGAAGTCTCTCCCTATACCGTACACCGGGTATTCACGGCGTTAGAAGAGCAACTCTGGGTTGAGCGGCAGGGAGCAGGTCCTGCCACAACGCGGCTGTTACGGGAACCTGGGAAGCTTCTTGATGCGTGGGCCGGTGACCACAGCCTTGCCGCCTATACCGTCCACCGCTATTATCACTGGACTCAGTCACCCTCCATCCTGCGCGGGTTCGTGACGCATGCGTTGGATACGCAGGGGGTGGCCTATGCGCTCACGCTCGCTTCCGGCGCTGAACTCGTCGCGCCATTCGGCACGCCAGGGTCGCAGTTGCAGGTATTAGTCCCTTCTGCTGCCGACATCGACCACTTCGCTGAGGCGGCGGGACTGTCTCCCGCCCAAGAGGGAGAAAACGTGCTCTTCCTGAGCGACGGGAGCAAGGATCCGCTGCAGTTCCGTCGCCAGGTAATGGGCATCTCCGTCGCCAGCCCCGTTTGGCTCTATCTCGACCTCTGGGCGTGGCCGAAGCGCGGCAAGGAGCAGGCGCGGCGTCTGCGCTCCGAGCTACTACCGTATTAGGAGGTCGCGTGAAGCCCAAGCATCAGGGCGGCTATACGCCCCTCCACGCTGAGTTCTGCGAGCGAACACTCGTCACCCTGCTCCGCGGACTGGGGCCATGGAAGGCGGCGATCTGCCTGGTTGGTGGTCTGGTACCTCGCTACCTCATTGATCGTAGCGCCGAGGGAGAGACGCCGCCGCATGCCGGTACGACTGATGTTGACATCGTCGTGGACCTCGAAATACTCGCTCAGACTGAGGCCTACCGCCGATTAGAGCAAAACCTGAAAGCCCTGGGCTTCGTTCGCGGTACCAACGAAGAGGGAAATGTTCAGCACTACTCCTGGCGGCGATCAGTCGGCTCGGGAATCACCGTCATTGTGGACCTCCTGTGTGACGCCTCATTCACTGAGGGAGGACAGGTCGCCGTTCTTCCGGGTGAACGGCGGCTGTCTGCGCTCAAGGTTCCGGGAGCGCACCTGGCCATGCAAGACAACGTCGGCGTGGAACTCACCGCGAACCTGCTGGACGAAGGCGGCGTCGCCACGGAGACGATACGCGTGGCAGGCATCGTGCCCTTCGTTGTGCTGAAGGCGCTCGCCTATCAGGACCGGTTTGAGGAGAAAGATGCCTACGATCTCATCTACTGTCTGAGCTACTACCGCGCCGGACCCGTCGATGTTGCTGCGGCCTTTGCTCATTCGATGCAGCAGTTCCCCGATGAACCGCTGTTCGCCCAGGCGGTCGCGATTCTCCGCGACCGGTTCACCGCAGATGAGTATACTCCAGGCACCCGGAAAGATGGCCCCGTCAGCTACGCCCGCTTCCTGACCGATCCGGGTCGGAGCGACCTCGATGCGCGGTGCCGACAGGAGGCCGCAGGCGTGGTGCAGGCGTTCCTGTTGGAAATCGATCGGCTGAGCCGCACATAGATCGGCCTGGGCGGTCTGAACGGCGGCTAAATCGTCTCGGTACTGGTGTCAATAGTTACGATGGCGCTGACACCGTCATCGTCATCGTCGAGAGCTAAGTGCTTGACCAACCACTTCATCCGTTCGCGCGCGTCCTTAACGACTTGCCAGAATGTCGTTGGCCGCACCGCGTCCATATGGTAAGCATCCGGTCGAAAAGCGGGGGCTACGATTCCGCCAACGACTACAACATCAAAGCCGCTGCCCGGTAAGTACCGGAGGAGCTCATCACGATAGCCGAGGGCTTGGGCAATGTCGCCGTGGTCAATGGGATGGCTCGGACGCTTCAGTTCGACCAGCAGGTATCGTGCGTGCGATCCAGCGAGGATGAGGTCGGGGCGTTTGTCGGCATGATCGCCTCGATACTTCTGGCCAAGCATCTGCTCGATTACACTTCTCAACGTCTTATTGGACGTCATCACTTCGTACTGGTCTCCCAGCAACCAGATATTTTCCTGCAAGGCTTTATGTACGCCCGAGAGTTCAAGCGTAGCCGAATTACGGATCAAGCACTCAAACGCGTCCACTTCCCGAAGGCGCATTCGCGCTCGGTATGCGAGTGCTGAGATCTCGCTCAGCCCCCAGTGCCGAAGTAACTCCGCAAGCCGAACGATATCGCCGTCCTCGGCCTCGTCCATCCCCTTGACCAAGGCCCAGTATTCATCCGATTCCAACGCCTCTAACACAACCCGCGCGATAGCATCACGTCTGTCTGGCACGTCGTCGTAGAACCGTTTGAAGACACGCTCCAACGCACGCCGCGCCTGCTCGCGGCGTGGCGCCGGCAAGCGCTCAATCTCCGCTGCGTAGCTCTCCACAAAAGTCTCAGGCGCTGCGCCTGCTTCGGTGTCTCGTCGCTGGAGGATTTCCTGCTTCAGCCAGACGCGGACCGCTTCGTGAAGCGCTCGATATTCCAAGCTGTTCTCGACAAAGCCGCCCCAGCTCGCCAGCACGTGATCGACCAGATGATCGGCGTTGACTTCTCCATATACTCGCTTCAGCAGCGACTTGGGCACTTCGGGGTCTTTCTCCAGACCGAAGAGCGTCGGGGCACCAATCGCGCGCTCACCGACGCGAATCAGGATGCCAGGGTCTGCCACCACTCCGCGCTTGGCGACGAACCAGACCTCACAGGGAGCAATGCGCCCATCCGGCAACGCCAGATTGACCGTCATGCGTTCGCCTGACAACACCTCGGCCGCGACCTGGATGCCATTAATATCGAGGCGAAAGTTGTCGACTCGCCGGAACTCGCGAAGGAGCACTCGGCCGAGCGACTCACGGGTCGGTAACGAAAAGGTCTGACGCAAGCCGGAAAGCTCCAACACTGTCCCGTGTTGTCCGGTCCCGGCCTCCAGTTCCAGCGTGATCTCCGCCTTTTCGATATCGTCCAATCCATCTGCGAGTTGCGCACGGTCAAGCACCAGACGTGTGCGACCGTCCCACGACTCGGTGACGACCGTCATCCTTTGTGCAGCGATCAAGCCCGCAAACTTTCCGATGCCGCGGTAACCTCGGACTTCGCGTCCCTTCGGCGTATGCTCGCCATTCGCGCGACGGTTATACGCGATGTTAAGGTACGCATCCTCGACCTCGCGTCGCGTCATCCCGTAACCGTTGTCACGCAAGAAAATAGGGTGACCTGTCATCGGTTCTGGCAGATGGATACCTACCTCTGTTGCATCGGCGTCCCAAGCATTGGCGACAAGCTCCTTAATGGCCTCCTCAGAGGGCTTTCAGATAAT
>DHIZ01000228.1:44630-56977 GCA_002404055.1 Chloroflexi bacterium UBA4733 | reverse complement strand
CTGGCGGATGCGCTCGCGGGTGAGCCCCAACGTGCGGCCGACCTCCTCCAGCGTGTGCTCACGACCATTGTCTGTCAAGCCGTAGCGCAGGCGGATCACCTCGCGCTCACGCAGTTCCAGGACGGAGAGCGCCTGTGTCACGGCCGAGCGGCGATCTTCCGCTTCAGCGAGTTCCTCGGCGCCGGGATCGCTGTCGCGGATCAAGTCGCCAAGGGCCAGTTCCCCGTCTTCCCCCAGGGGGGCGTCGAGGGAAGCGACCGGCCGCGACGCCTGAGCGAGCGCCGTCACCTGCTCGACTGGAACCTGGGCTTCGGCGGCCACCTCGGCGTCGGACGGCGTCCGGCCGAGGCGTTCGCGCAGGGCTTCCCGGGCATGGTCAACCAGGTTGCGCCGGCCGGAGAGGTACTCCGGTAACCGCACCAGGCGCGACTGCTCGTTGAGCGCCCGCAGGATGGCCTGGCGAATCCACCAGGTGGCATAGGTCGAGAAGCGGAAGCCGCGCGAAGGATCAAACTTCTCAGCAGCGCGCATCAACCCGACGCTGCCTTCCTGGATCAGGTCCAGCAAGGACATGCCCAGGTTCTGATACTTCTTGGCCACGCTCACGACCAGCCGAAGGTTGTGCTGCACCAGGGCATGCACGGCACGACGATCGCCGTGCTGGGCACGGCGGCCCAGGCTGACCTCCTGGGCGGGGGTCAGCAACGGGGCGGCGCCGATCTCGGCAAGGTAGGCCGCCAGGCTGTCCAGTGCCGGGGCGTGGGGGTCTTCCTCTTCATAACGAGATCGAGCTGGGCGGCTGGACACGGGCAGCGCCCACTCAGTTGAATTTGCATCGTCGGAGGTGAGTGTTTCGCTCGCGTTTGTGTGGTACCATTCTTCCATTACTGCAGCCATTGAGCCACCTCCTCAGCATTGCTATCTCTGTGCCTGAAATTTTAAGGCTTAGTATGTTACCAGCAGTTGCACAATAACACAACCGTCAAGCGGTGATGACACCGGCCAGCGGCGCCGTGTTGCTATCGCTTTGCTACATGCAGTGACGCGCCGGATGGCGCGCGGTCACGAACCCAGGCTGGGTTGAGGATCGACCGTCAGTTCAGCGGCCAGATCAAGGCTAATCGTCCGCTCCGCGCTGCCGACGCGCACGCGCAACGGCTCTCGAAAGGGACCGCGGGCCAGGATTGTGACCTCGGCGCCCGGTGTGAGCCCCAGTTCGGCCAGGTAGCGGAGTTTGGCCGGGTCACGGTCGCTCACACGGCGCACCAGGGCTGCGACGCCCGCCGGAAGGTCGGCCAGGCGCCGCTCCGGTGATGGCGGCACCTGGCCGGCCAGCGTCGGGATGGGGTCACCGTGCGGATCGGCGGCCGGGTTCCCCAGTTTATCGGCAATCCGCTCCTCAAGGCGCTCCGACATCGCGTGTTCCAACCGTTCGGCGTCGTCGTGAACCTCATCCCATGCATAGCCAAGCACCTGCACCAGGAACTGCTCGGCGAGGCGATGGTGGCGAATTACCTCCAATGCCGCCCGGTTCCCCGATTCGGTCAAGCGCACGCCGTAGTACGGTGTGTGGTCGACCAGGCCGAGCTGGGCCAACTGCCGCAGCATATGCGACGTTCCGGCCGCAGTGATGTGCAACCAATCGGCGAGCGCTGTCGTACTCACCGGCTGCTGCGAGCCGCCAAGGTGATAAATCGCCTTGACGTAGTCTTCAACAGCCTGTGTGGTCGGGCGGCCCTGAGCGTCCTGCGGCATCATCCCCTCCAACTGCGGAGTGTACCTGACGGCGCGGAAGGCGCCGCAGCGTGCCGGCAGGCGGTGATACTCCGCCGTAGGTCCCATGCTCGTGACAGGAAGCGACCGGATGTAGTACGGTACCCGTGGGTCGATGGCCGCAGTGTGAACGGGATGGGATGCAGGTAACGGTGGCACGCCGACCGCCGCTGCCGGCAGCGGCCGAGGCCGAGGGCACGGAACGATCTCGGGCTGCCGAGCGACCCCGGATCCGTATCATGGTCTGGTCTGGCGGCGCGATAACCTTGCTGGCGTTCGGACTGCGCTGCTGGTTGCTGGGGTTACCCAGCTTCTGGTACGACGAGGGCGTGAGTTGGTCGCTGGCGCGTCAGCCCGTGGCAGCGTTGTTGTCCCAGCTTGCTCGCGCCGATTTCAATCCGCCGCTCTACGTTGCCCTCCTGCACGTCTGGCTGCGGCCTGCTGGTGACAGCGAGTACGCGCTACGTTACCTGTCGGTCACCGCCGGCACGCTGGTGGCGCCGCTCTGCTGGGTGCTGGCGCGCCGACTCTTCTCCAGCCCAACCGCTGCGCTGACTGCCGCACTGTTAGCCGCCACCTCGGTGTTCTTGATCGACTTCAGCCAGGAGGCGCGCGGTTATGCCCTGGCTGCCGCGCTGGGGCTGCTGTCAGCCTACGCGCTTGTGCGCCTCCTTGATGTGGCGACGGCAGTGCCGCCAGCACGCTGGTGGTGGGCCTATCTGCTGGCCACGACTGCGGCACTCTACACGCACTACGCGATGCTCTTACTGATGCCGGCCCACCTGCTCCTGGTGGTCGTGTATCGCCGCCGCCGGCTGGCGGTTGGGGCGGCCTGGGTGGCCGGCGCCGGCCTGTATCTACCGTGGCTGCCCTCCCTCGGCCGTCAGTTGGCGGCGATGCGTACGGCGCCCGACTTTTGGGCGGGGCACATTTCTCCGGCGCTGGCGCCGGAGCGGGTGCTGGCTGCCATCAGCATCGCTCCCGGCGCTCTGCCCGACCAGGCGCGCGCGCTGCTGGGGGGTGGTGCTGTCGGCCTCAGCCTGGCAACCTTCGCCGCACTCTGCGGGCCGGTCCGCAGCAGGATCACGGCGCTCTTTCCGGTTGAATTGGTGCTGTTGCCCCTGCTGGAAGCAGCGCTGTTGACCGCCATCTTCCCCAAGTTCATCGATCGCTACCTGTTACCGGTGGCGCCGTTTGCCTACGTCGGGCTCGCCGGCCTGGCGGCAATGGCGGTGGCGCCGATCGCCACGCGCCACCGTACGGCCGCGCTGGGCGAGCGTGTGCGGCGCTGTATCCTCCTCGCCTTCACCGGTCTGCTGTTGGTGGCCAGCCTTGGCCACGCCCTGTACCACGCGCCGCAGACGTCTGCGGAGATCAAGGACGGCGACACTCGCACGGTCGTCGCGTTCATCGCCGCCCACGCCCAGCCCGGCGATGCGGTGCTCCTGGCGCAGGATACCAGCCCGGTATTCGCCTATTACGCCAAACGGACCCCGGCAATGGACGGCATCCCCTGGTTCGGCGTGGTACCGGAGTTTAGCCGGGGCGATGATCTGCCCGCGCTCGCCGTGGCCCTGAATGCCGCGGCGCGGGGCCACTCCCGGCTCTGGGTGGTGCTCTGGCACAACGATTTTGCCGACCCGACCGGTTACCTCCGCAATGCACTGGACGTAGGGGCAACGCGCCTACTCACGTACACCGCCGCCGCCAACTACGAGCTGCGGCTTTACCAGTTGCGACCGGACTGGCTGTTTTCGCCGACAGCGACACCGTTACAGCCCATGAACGTCCGCTTTGGTCAACACATCACGTTTCTGGGAGTCGGGCTGGAGGAAGGCGTCCGGCCGGCTGATCTGCCCTTCGTGGTTCATACCTGGTTCCGTACCGACGCACCGCTGGACCGGGACTATCAGGCGGTGTTGCGTCTGGAACGCGACGGCCATGTCTGGACTCAGCTCGCGCTGCGCCCGTCGCTGTACGCCTATCCGGCGCAACACTGGCTGCCGGGCATTGATGTGCCCGGCCGCCTCGATTTCCAGGCCGGCGCCGAGGTACCACCGGCCGATTACCATCTCACCCTTTCACTGTATGACCCGGTTGCACATCAGGACCTACCCGCCGTCGATGCCGTGCGTGGCGCCATTGGTACTCAGGTCGACCTCGGCATGGTGAAGGTATTGCCGCCTCAGCACTACGGCAACCCGGTACCCCCACCTCACGTCTTGAACCTGTCCGTCGATCAGGGCCTACAACTCTGGGGCATCGCGGACGTTCCAACGCATCTCCAGCAGGGTGCATCCCTCGAACTTCCGCTGTTTTGGAAGGCAATAGGTCAGCCAGGGGCCGATTACCAGGGACGTTTGGAGCTGATGCCTCCCGGGACATCGGGTACGCCGCTAGCCCTCAGCACGCTGGCGCCGCCGACCCCGAGTCTTGGTACGCAGCACTGGCCGGTTGGTGCAGCCTTCAAGGACATCCGCACGATCCAGATCCCGCCGCGTGCTCCCATTGGTCCGGCGACGCTGCAGTTGCGTGTTCGAGCCGCCGGTGGTCAGGACAAAGTCATACCTCTGGCCACGATCATCGTGGACGCCCCGCCGCGCGACATGAGCGAGCCGACGGATATCGGCACACCGGTCGGAGGATTGTTTGGCGACGCTGCGCTCCTAGCCGGTGTCGAGGTGGACAGCAGCGCCGCACATCCGGGTGGCCATGTGGTGGTAACACTCACCTGG
Organism: Chloroflexi bacterium UBA4733; assembly: GCA_002404055.1. The sequence goes on along the minus strand of DHIZ01000228.1, from coordinate 52,469 downwards.
CAGTGTCGCCGCACGCTCGATCGGGATTACACAGTGTTCGTCCACCTCCTCGACGCCGCCAATACCATCGGCGGACGCCAACACGACGGGCCTCCGAATGGCGGCGCGGACCCAACGACGAGCTGGGTGCCGGGGCAGTGGATCGCCGACCGGCACGTCGTTTCGCTGCCGGCCTCGACCCCCGCCGGCACGTACCGCCTGGAGGTCGGCCTCTATCGCCAGAGCGGCGAGCAGTTCCTGCGGCTGCCGCTCAGCACTGGGGGCGATGCAGTGATTGCGGGTACCGTTACGGTCCACTAAAGCGATGGCGAACGTCTCCCGCGCGCTTTGCCTGCCGGCATTCCTTCAAGCGGGGATGGCCTCGCTGCGGATGGGAGCACGGTGATCGGCGTGGCTACTCGCTGCATGCCGACGGTGCGGATGACCAAAGCGGGCCATTGGCAGCGTCAGTCCAATTGTTGCTTCACGGGCACTGTATACTGATTGAACCAATTGTGTCGCGGAAGCACTGGATACTGGCGTCAGTGCAATTGTTGCTCGACGGGCACTGTATACTGCTGACATGGATACCCATTACCGGCGGCCTCCGCGCTCTCGCGCCGCTCAATTCCTTCGTCCGGTGAGGAGCGGGCGCCTAACGGCACGCGCAGCGATGGTCCCATCTGGAGGTAGGCCCAGCGATTCGGCGACTCCTAGATATGCCGAGGGCGCAGAGGCGCCCTCGCTTCAATCGTTCCGTGTCGTGGCACAGCGGTCATCGGCATTTCGCGCCGCGACGGCGCGGATCCAGATGTTACAGCACCGAGTAGCGCAGTGCGAACGGGAGCGTGATCAGGCCCAGGCCGACACCGCCGACATGCGCTTGCGCCACGCACGGGCGACGGTGCGGCTTTTCACCCTGGAATCGGAATACCATTCTGCCATTGCAGATGTCACCGATCTGCGCCTTCGCCACGGTCGTCTAGCGACGCGCTTTTACACCATGGAAGCGGAATACCGGGCCGCCCCGCAAGTGGCTGATCGTGAGGCCGCCTTGGAGCGGCAACTAGAACAACTGAGAGGCGCGGAGCGGCAGCAACAGGCGTTGGAGCAGGAGCTGGTTCGCCTTCGGAGTACCCTTGCGGCTTGGATACCAATGATGGCGCCGCCAGCGCCATCCTCCATCCCCCGGCCCCCCTCCTCCCCCTGGTATCGCCGCTTCTGGTTCGGCCTCATCGGTAAAGATGTGCGTGCTGCCGAATGGACAGCGTCCCAGCACTCACACTGACCGCCGGCCACGCCGCCAGTGCTGCCCAGGATGCTATTGTTGGCATGGCGGTTTTGGCAGCCATTGCACGGTTTGGAGCGCATGCGGTGATTGACGACACGCTGACGAGCAGTGACGACGAGCAGCCGGTACTCGAGCAGGCGCGACGGGTCAAGTCGAGCAGCCTGCTCTGGTTCATCAGTAGCCGCCCATATGTGCCGATGGCCGACATTCGCCGCCGGTTCGGCCTGGCCACGGAGACCGGCTCGCTCCTTTTCGATGAGGAGGGAGCCGTCCACATCGGCCTGCCGCGGCAGGCGGCTGAAACGTTGCTTGACTTGAAACGGAAACGAAAAGTTGAACTCCAGTACGACCTGGAGCATGCTCTACGCATCGCTGTTGGCGCCTATCCGCTCCGCATCCGGCTCAGCCCGCCCGCTCCGAGCGGCCGCGCCTTCCCGTCCGCCCGGTCCACACCGCCTGACGTGGCGCCCGTGGAGGACGTGGAGGACGACGTTGCCCCGCTAGGGGCTTCGGCGCCGATTCCCCCGGCGGCCGGCGGAGTGACACGACCGCAGGCCCGGCGTCGGGGCCGTCGCCGATAACGCCCCGCCCAACCGTATGGCGGTATAGTGTGTAGTGACAACGACGGTCAGCGGTCTGCCGTGTGCGCAGGCCGAGCATATGGACAGAACACAATGCATGTGGTGATTGTTGGCTGTGGCCGGGTCGGCGCGACGCTGGCTACAATGTTGGGTCGCGGCGGCCATTCGGTCGCCATCGTTGACCAGAATAGTCAGGCGTTCGAGCGTCTTCCCAATGACTTTACCGGTGACACGGTCATCGGCACGGGCATTGATGAGGACGTGCTGCGCCGTGCCGGGATCGAGCACGCCGATGCCTTCGCCGCGGTGATGACGGCGGACAACCGGAACATCATGGCGGCGCAGGTCGCCAAGCACGTCTTCCAGGTCCCGAAAGTGGTCTGCCGCATTTACGATCCCCTGCGGGAAGAAACGTATCGCGACCTCGGGCTGGAGACAATCTGCCCGACGACCATCGGGGCGCAACAAATCGTGAACTGTTTTGAACAGCACAGCGCCGTAGCGATAGCCGGAACGCCGGGACGCTAGGGGATGTTTGCGCTGATCTGTGGCGGCGGCAAAGTCGGCTACTACCTGGCGAAATCGCTGCTGGTCCAAAACCTGGAATGTGTGCTGCTGGAGAAGGACGCAAGCCGGTCGCACATGCTCAGCGGTGAGTTGGGTGATGCGGTGATCGCCGGCGATGCCTGCGACCCCCGTGTTCTCGCCAACGCCGGCATCGAGCGCGCCGATGTGGTGATCGCCGTGACTGGCGACGATGAGGATAACCTCGTCATCTGTCAGGTGGCGAAGCGCCGGTTCAAGACCGCCCGCACGATCGCGCGTATCAATAATCCGAAGAACGAGGCGATTTTCATCAAGTTGGGAATCGACGTGACGATAAGCCCTACCCAACTCGTCCTCGCTGCCATCTCGATGGATCTGCCGGATCAGGGAGTCGTCCACCTGGCAACGTTGCGCCAGTACGGCCTGGAACTGGTTGAACTGACCTTGCGCGCTTCGTCACCGGCCGTTGGGTATAGCTTCACCGATCTGGCGCTGCCATCCGGCACGCGCCTGCTTTCGGTATTACGCACGAATCAGGCGCCGCTTTACGATCGCTCGCTGGTGCTGAAGGCCGGCGATGTTGTCCTGGCGACGACGCGCGAGGAAGACGAAGGCGAGCTCCGCCGGGTTATGGTCGGTGCGCCGACGGTGTCGTACCTGGGCTAGATACCGTTCGCTTCGGTAAGAACGAGGCGGCAGACCGCAGGCGCCGCCTTATCGCCAAAACCCGGCAACTTCCAGTAGCGCAGCATAGCCACCTAACGTCAGGTACGTCCCATAGGCGGGCGCGTCGCTTAGGGTGGCGCGCCGGAGCACGACCAGAGCGAGCGACACGATGCCCCCCAGCATTGCGCCGATGAAGATGGCGGTCAGGACCCGTTCGGCCCCGACCATGAGACCTAACAGTACAGCGAGCTTGACATCGCCCAGGCCAAGGGCCGGCTGATGAAAGAGCAACAGGCCGAGGCCATAGAAAGCGCTGAAGAGGACGAAGCCGATGGCGCCACCGCCCAGCACGCTGAGAAACGTGGGATAGGCCGGGTGGGGGAGCACCAGTGCGGCGATAACGGCCAGGAGTGCCAGAGGCGCTGTCCAGAGGTCGAGGATGTAGCGCACGCGCAGGTCAACGGTGAAGATCACGGCAAGCGCAGCCGCCCAGCAGGCTTCGACGGCCGCGACGGCGCTGAAGGGTCGGTTCCAAAGGAGCAGGAGCGTCGCAAGCACCACCGCCAGGATCAGCGTGAGTCCACCAGCAGGAGGCAGCGTGGCTCCCCGTTCCTCCGGTTCGCGTCGGGCCACGCCTGCCAGCAACAGTCGCGCCGCCGCCAAGGCAGCCAACCCAAGCGCCAGGGCCGAGAGCATCGCGGCGAGTGGCGCCGTGGTCATGTCGCCGCCTTTCCGGCTGCTACTTGGTGGATGACTGTTGGATGCGAAGCTGGTTCTGCGTCTGCTCCTGCAGCGTATGCGAAAAGACGTGGGTGCCGTCACCCTTGGCGACGAAGTAGAGGTAGTCGCCGGTGGGACTGAGCGCCGCCTGGATGCTGGCCAGACCCGGACTGCAGATGGGGCCCGGAGGGAAGCCCAGATGGTTGTAGGTGTTGAAGGGAGAATCCGGTGCAAGGGTGCGTGCTTCGGCGTTGAGCGTCGGCCACCAGTTGCTGGATTGCCCCAGGGCGTACTGCACGGTGGGGTCCGCGCACATACATTGGCCCAGCTTGATGCGGTTCCAGTACACACCGGCGATGAGCGACCGCTCCGACGGCACCGCCGCTTCCCGCTCCACGATACTGGCGACGATGAGCACCTGATACAGCGTGTGTCCTTGCGCCTTGGCCTGGGCGACCATCGCAGGCGTCACCTGCTCACCGAAGCGATTCAGCATTTTGGTCACGATGTCCGCCGCCGCCACCTTCTGCAGAAAGTCGTAGGTATCCGGGAAGAGGTACCCTTCCAGGCTGGCGCCGGACGGACGATCAGCCAGAAAGGCGTCACTGAAATTGGCGCTCTGACTCTTGGTGACGGAGAGAAAGTCGGTAGCGGTGCCGACACCTTGCTTTTCCAATTGGGCAGCGTCCTGCTCCATGCGCCAGCCTTCCGTGAAGCGCACGGCCACCGATACCGGAGGCGTCGCGTGTTCCAGCACGGCGATGATCTGGTCAGTGGTCATGCCTTTTGTCAGCGTGTAGGCGCCGGCTTCCAGGGCCCCGTTGGACCCCGTGAGCCGTACCTGAATCCGAAACACCGTAGCGCTAGAAATTAAGCCCTGTTGTTGCAGTTGATCGGCGACATCCGTCCACGTAGCGCCGCTCTTCACGACAAAGGGAACACCCTGCCCGCTGGCGACAGCGCTCAGACTGTTCGCCACGGTACTCTGCCGGATCACGACGGAGGCTGTTGTTGCCGTTCCTGATATCGCCGGTACCGCGGCGGTCTGGTTGCCGGAGAGCAGGTCGCGCCCGCCAATATAGAGGGCTACCACGAAGCCGACGAGCACTGCCAGGAGCACCAGTCCGGCGACACCGCCCCCTCCACCGCTGTTTGGACGTCGAAACATCCGGTTGCCGCCGGTGCGTTGGACGCGCGAGCGCCGCACTGCGGAAAGCTCGCGTGTGCGGCCGGTTACCTGTCGATTTGCCATTTACGCGTCCTCGCGATGCCCATCTAAATACCCCTGCAACAACAGCGTAGCCGCGACCCCATCGACGTGCTGGCGGTGCTGGCGGCGTCTCACTCCCATGCTGTCGAGTGAGCGGTGCGCCTGCACGCTGGTCAGGCGCTCGTCGAGGACCTCTAGCGGGAGATCAGTGTAACGCCGCAGGACCTCCACCCAGCGCCGGGTCAGCTCAGCCTGCACACCGGGCTGGCCATTCATGCCGAGTGGCATGCCCACGATGATGCGTGCGACCCCCTCGGCAACAATGACGGCGCGGATCGCCGCCATCTCTTCATCGCGCAGACCGCGCCGGATGGTACGGATGCTCCCGGCGATATGGCCGGACGGATCGCTCAACGCCAGCCCGATGCGCTGTTCACCCAGATCGATGGCGAGGATACGGCTCATTCGACCGTCATCCTGTGACCAGCTCGTCGCGCAACGCCGCGAGCGCGCCGGCTATACCGGCAGGGGTGCTGCTGCTGCCGGTGGCCATGCGTGGGTTGCCGCCGCCGCCGCCGCCGCCGCTACGCTTTGCCAACTCCTTAACCAGGCGTCCGGCGTCTTGCCCGGCCTTTGTAAGCTCGGGGGAGACGGCGGCAAGTAATTGCGCTCGGCCGTTGGCAGGCGCTGCCAGCAAGATCACAGCCGGCTGTAACCGGTCCAGCAGGAAGTCGGCCAGCGTGCGCAAGCCTTCCGCCTGTCCCCCAGTCACTTGCTCGGCGACAACACGGAAGCCAGTCGCGGTGACGGCACGGGCGGCCAGTCGCTCCGCTTCCTGGTGCATGTGTTCGCGCTCAGCCGCCTGCAATGTGCGGCGCAAGTCTTCGGCCTCGCGCTGCATGGCCTGGACCCGTTGCGAGAGTTCGCCGGGCGACGCTTTCACCTGCCGCGCCAGCTCCTCTACCAGTTGCGCTTGATGGCGGGCGTGGGCCACGGCGCTCAGTCCGGTCAGGGCCTCGATGCGCCGCACACCAGCGCCGATGCCGCTTTCCGTCACGATGAAGAAGCTGCCGATCTCGCCGGTCTGGCGGACGTGAGTACCACCGCACAGCTCTTTGCTGTAGCCTTCGATCGTCACCACGCGCACGGCATCGCCGTACTTTTCCCCGAACAATGCCATCGCGCCCTCGGCTCGGGCCTCGGCCAGCCGCTTGATGACCGTCGTCACCGCCAGGTCCTGCGTGATCTGTTCGTTGACGGCGCGCTCAACCGCGACGAGTTCCTCCGAGGAGAGGCGGGAACCGTGTGTGAAGTCGAAGCTGAGATGGTCGGGAGCGACCACCGACCCGGCCTGCTCGACGTGTTCGCCCAGTTGCTGCCGAAGGGCGCGATGCAGCATATGGGTTGCCGTGTGGTTGCGCCGCGTGTCGGCCCGGCGTCGCTGGTCCACGACGGCCGTCACGGCGTCGCCATCGTGGACCTCGCCATCCGCCAGCGTGCCCTTGTGCAACACGACGCCGGAAGGGAGCTTTTCCAGCTCCGTGACGGTGATCAGGGCGTCGCCCGCCTGGATCTCGCCGGTGTCCGAGACCTGGCCGCCGCTCTGGACGTAGAACGGCGAGCGATCCAGCACGACGGCGACCTGTTGGCCCGGCTCCGCTGCACCAACCGCTTGGCCGTCAACAACCAGGCGCAGAATCGTTGCCTCGGTCTGTAACTCGGTATAGCCCGTGAACTCCGTCGGCGGCAGCGTGGTCATGGCGCTGGAGGCGGCCTCACCTACTGCGCCGCTGGAGCGGCTACGGTAATCGCGTTTACCGCCGGCTACCTGGCGCGCCATCTCCGTCTCGAAGCCGTCCACGTCGACGCTGAGGTGGCGTTCGGCAGCTAGTTCCTGCACCACTTCCAGTGGCAGGCCCTGGCTGTCGTAGAGCCGGAAGACCCGTTCGCCCGGCAACACCCGTTCGCCACGCCGCTCCACCTCGTGGACCAGCCGCTCGAACGCCGCCATGCCGGCCTGCAGGGTCGCGCTGAAGCGCTGCTCCTCGTCCGTGAGGACCTGCCGGATGCGTTCGCTGCGCTGCTGCAATTCTGGGTAGGAGGCGCTGTAGTAACGGATGACGACGCTTGACAGGTCGGCCAGGAAGGGCGCATCGATGCCCAGCAGGACGCCGTGGCGCACCGCACGGCGGATGAGGCGGCGCAGCACGTAGCCCCGCCCCTCGTTCCCGGGTCGCACGTTATCCGCCAGCAGAAAGGTGACGCCCCGAACGTGGTCGGACATGATGCGTAGCGAGCGGTCGTGGCCGGCATCGGCGCCGTAGGCGGTTTTTGCCACGGTTGCCGCACGATCCAGGATTGGCCTGAAGCGGTCGGTCTCGTAGTTGGTGCGCACGTCCTGCAAGATGCAGGCCATGCGGTCGAGCCCCATGCCCGTGTCGACGTTGGCGTTGGGCAGCGGTTGCAGGTTTCCGGCGGCGTCGCGGTTGTACTGCATGAACACGAGGTTCCAGAACTCAACGAAGCGACCGCAATCGCAGTCAGGGCCGCAGGTCGGACGATCGCAGCCGAAGGCCGGTCCGCGATCGTAGAACATCTCTGTATCGGGACCACAGGGGCCAACGGCGCCGGCCTCCGGCCACCAGTTCTTGGCCAGCGTGACGATGCGGTCGTCCGGCAGGCCGATTCGCCGCCAGAGCGCAGGGGTCACGTCGTCGTCCGGGTGGACCGTGACGGAGATACGGTTGTGCTCCAGGCCTAGTTCGCCGGTGGAGAGTTCCCAGGCATAGGCGACGGCCTCGGCCTTGAAGTAGTCGCCGATAGACCAGTTGCCGAGCATCTCGAAG
>DHIZ01000228.1:22349-44528 GCA_002404055.1 Chloroflexi bacterium UBA4733 | reverse complement strand
GACCAGTTGCCGAGCATCTCGAAGAAGGTGTTGTGAATGTCGTCACCCACCTCCTCGATATCCGTGGTGCGGAACACCTTCTGGACGGAGGCCAGGCGGCGGGATGGCGGCTCGACGTGACCGAGCATGTAGGGCAGGAACTGGTCGACGCCGGCGGTGGTGAAGATGAGGCCGGATTCCTTGGCGGCAATCAGCGAGGAACTTGGCACAACCAGATGGCCGCGCTCGGCAAAGAAGCGCAGGAAGGTGTCCCGAATCTGATCGCCCGTCAAGCCCGCCATGCCACGCACTCCCACCGCCTGCTCTGCCGCCGCCATCGCCGGTTCTCAGCACCAAGCCCTGCGGCAACGGTGCATGGTCGACGGCGCAACGATCCTGGAGCATGATACGGGGCAGGAGTTAGGCATGCCAAAGGGCCGGGTGGCGCGTCGTTGGGCCGCCCGGCCCTTGTCTGACTTTGGCTGCGGGTCTACAGTGCGCCGCTGATGTTGCTAAAGACGGAGGAGAGCTGGCCCTGGAGGGCCGTCAGAGCCACCACCAACAGGATTGCGACCAGGGCGATGATGAGGGCGTACTCAACAAGCCCCTGGCCTTCCTGGCTCTTGCGGAAGGCTGTCCACGTGCTGAGCATCCGAGCGATTGCCAGAGTCATTGTTTTCTCCTTCGTGTTCACGTCACTTCAGTACGGATTCGCAGTACGGCTAGACTCTACCGGCGGTTGCCTGTTTCGCCTATGGCGAAGACGTACCAGGTGTGGTCGGTACTTTCGGTGGACACGGGCGTATACTGGCCGGAGCCGGTACTGGCGTGAAGGAGACCAGCGTGGGGGAGGCAGCGGCCCGCTGGCCGGTGTGGTGGGTGCAATAGCACCATTGCCTCCAACGGCGATCAGCGCGCCACCCACACGACGGCGCTGGCCTGCCCTGCCGCTACTGCTTCTCCTTTCCCTGCCCGCACTCAGCCCGTTACTGCTCCCAGGTTTCATCGAGGGGCACGACGGTGTCGAACACGTCGTTCGGGTGCTGGCTCTCGCCACGGCCTGGCGTGAGGCGGGCGTCGTGGGCAACCTGCTCCCACGCTGGGAGCCGAATCTGGCACTCGGTTTTGGCTACCCGTTCTTTGGCGTGTACTCGCCGTTGGCCTACGTCTTCCCGGCGGCGCTGACGCTCCTCGGCATCGCGCCGATCACTGCGGTCAAACTGGCGGTGGCGCTGGCACTGCTGCTGGGAGCGCTGGGCGCCTACAGTTGCTTACGCTCGGTAGCCGGACAGGTTGCGGCCTGCGCGGGCGCCGTCACCTACCTCTACGCTCCGTATACGCTGGCCAATGCCTACGTGCGCCTTGATCTGGCTGAGTTGAGCGCCGCCAGTTGTGCCGCGCTGGCCCTGGGGGCATTGCTCCGGCTCGGCGCCGTCGCCCATACTGGCGCGGACTCCCGGCGGTCGCTGGTCCTGGCCGCCCTGACGCTGGCGACCGTGCCACTCTGCCACAATCTCAGCGTCCTCACCTTTCTGCCGCTCTTCGCGGCCGTCTGGTTGCTGCTCGTGTGGAGAGGATTGGCGAGCCGTGCGCCGCAGCAACGTGCTGGCGCTGTGCTGCCGCTACTGGCGGCGCCGCTGCTTGCCGTCGGTCTGGCAGCATTTTTCCTGCTGCCCGCCTGGCAGTGGCAAGCGTTCACGCACCTTGCCCGCATTCCCGACGACCCGGCTTTCTATGCCAAGCTCCTCCACCCCTGGGCACTTGTCGAACGCCGCTTTGCCGTTCCTGGTTGGGGTTGGTATGCGGCCGGCAGCTTCTGGTGGAACTTCAGTGTCGCACCGAGCGCATATGGTGAGTTCGGCGCCGGCCCGAGCACCCTCGCCTGGCTGGCGGCGCCTGCGTCACTCCTCCTCCTCCGACGCGGCGCAGCCCGGCGACGCGGCCTTGTTCCGGCACTCGCGCTCTCCTGCCTGCTGTCGGTATTTCTCCTCACCTCGTTGTCTCTGCCGTTCTGGCGGACAGCGTCGCACCTCACGTTGCTGCAGTTCCCCTGGCGCTTTGCCGGCCCGCTCTGCCTGGCCAGCGCGTTGCTGCTGGGCCTGCTGATAGGTGCGGCGCCGGCGCGCTGGCGGCTGCTGTTCGCTGCCGGCTGCATTACGCTAGCTATCGTGCCGGCGCTGCTCTACCTGCGTCCCGACCCGGTCAGCATCGCCACCGGCGCCATCACCTGGCCGGCGCAGATGCGCCGTGAACTCATCGGTGGCTACGGCACCACCGGGAGCGGCCTATTCCTGCCGCGCTGGGCGCCGGGGCAATCGCCGGCTGTTCCTGTCGCCCTTGTCCCATCACCCGCCACGACCGCGTTGCAGGTCACCGCGCTGACCGGGCGCGCCGACGCCTTCACCCTCACCTATCAGGTTCAGCAAGCGACGACGATCACGCTTGGGACATGGTACTTTCCCGGCTGGCAGGCGCAGGTAGATAACCTGGATGTACCGGTCTCGCCGGACGGCAGCGGCCTCCTGCGTGTGGCGATTCCGGCCGGAACGCACCGCCTGGTCGTCGCCCGACGGCTCACGACGGTGGAGATTGTCGGCGGCAGTATCACCCTGGTTGCCGTGTTGCTGGCGCTCCGGTTGCTGTTGGGAGCCGGGCGGCCCGTGCTGCTCGGCGCAGGCGCCGTGGTGCTGCTCGGCATCGGTCTCAGCGGCGCCGTTCCCGCGCTCTCCTTTGCCGCGCTGATGGGCACGGCCAACGAGCCCGCCTGGCTATTGCCGGCCGTACCAAGCAGGGCGCAGCCGTTGCAGGCTGCCGCCTGGCGGGTGGTGCGGTCGCCCTTCTGGGGCGCAACGCCCGTCCTGGAAACCGCCTGGCTGGTGCAGCGTGCGCCGGCCGGCAATGAGCAGGCGACGATCCAGGTGCTCTCCGCCAGCGGACGGGTCCTGGCCAGCAGCACACGCGGTCCGCGCCTCGGCACGGTGACCACGACAGGCTGGCCGGCCGGGATGGTCGTTTTTGACCATATCCCTATCCCATTGCCGCCGGCCGCGGCCGGTGCGCCCTGCCCCGGCACGTTCACCGTCGGCCTGGCGGTAGGCGCCGGCGCGCCGGCCATCCTCGGGCCGGTGACGCTACCCTGTGCGTCGGCTGCTGTGCCAGCGATACCGCAGGTCATCACGCTGCGGCTGCAGGGTCTCACCGCTGGCCGGCTGCCAGCGGTGCAGCCCGGCACGACGCTCCAGCTCGACCTGACGCTGCGAGTACCCGGCCCCACAGCCGGCGACCAGGTGTTTGCCTTTCAACTGCTGGACGGGCGCGGCCAGCCGGTCGCGCAGACCCAGAGCTACGGCAACGTGGACCTGCGCTTCAGTACCCTCTGGTCCGCTGGGGAGAATGTTCCCTATAGATTCCGTCTGCCGTTGCCCGCTGGGCTGGCGGCGGGGGTGTACACCCTCAGCCTCCAGCGCTTTGCTCCGGGCGGCGCCTTGCAGCCATTAGCCGGCCCGAACGGCCAGGTCGCGCCGCGGCTGACGCTGGCCACTGTGAAGGTGGCAGCACCGTCGGCGCCGGCCGGCCTGCCAGTGGCGGAGCGCTTCGGTTCCGCCATTGGCCTGGTTGCACCGCCAGGCCAGCGATTACCGGACGTTCCGGCGCAGCCCGGCACGACGATCAGCGTCCCGTTGCGCTGGCTGGCGCTGGGTACGCCGACGAGTGACTACACGGTGTTCGTCCATCTGCTGGATGCGGCGGGCACGCTCGTCGCTCAGGCCGACGCGCCGCCGCTGGCGGGGCGTTACCCGACGTCGGCGTGGGCACCGGGCGAACTGGTCGCTGATCCCCGGCAACTCCGGTTGCCCGCCAACCTGTCGCCGGGACGGTACCATATCCAGGTGGGCTGGTATCTGCCGGCCACCGGCGCCCGTCTACCCACTGTGCCGCCGGCGCCGGATGACGCCGTTACCCTGGAGGACGTGATGGTAGCGCCAAGCCCAGCTACGACGTTACCGTGACGGCGGCGACTGGCGCCAGGTTGCCGGGACTGCCGGGGACGGCCAGGCGTGTACCCCCGCCGGAGGGGTAGACGGCGACGTTGAGCGTATAGCGACCGGGCGGTAGCCTGGTCGGCAAGTGCAGCGTGTGCGGGTCAGGAACCGTCTCGCCGGGTAACCAGCCGATCGTCGGCGCCTGTCCATTCTGAGGAACGGCGTCCAACTGGGCCGTCAGTTGGCCGGCGGCATTGAGCAGTTGCAGGCTCACCGTCTCGCTCTGCAGCGTCGGGCGGGGGGCAGTCCAGAAGAGGACCACCTGCCAATCCTGGCCCGCTGTTGGACTCGTCGCCGGCAGCGTGACCCCGGTCAACGTGAGGGTATCTGCAAAGGTCAGGTCAAGGGGAGCCGTCGGTACCCAGGGAGCAAACTCGATGACGTGGAAGCCGGTGGCGACCTGCCCCAGCGCCTGCAGGTGACGGCGCATCCAGGCCAGCACCGTGTGGTGACCGTCCCAGGCGCCGATGTCGTCGGGAATCAGCCAGATGTGTCCTTTGCCGGTGGTGATTCGGGTCAGGTCGGCATTCAACCGCTGGGGGCTCTCATCCTGCTGTACCGGTTCGATGATGAGCGGCGCTGTTACCTTGCTGCGCTGCGCGTAGTAGCGGACGACAGGGTCCAGGTGATTAACGACGATCACATCGGCCGCTGAGGCATGGTTGACCAGGTACTGACCGAGCGCCAAGTAGGCGTGCCCGCGACCGTCCGTGGGGTAAAAGTAGAGAGACCACAGTGCCGGGAGCAGCGGTACAAGGACCGCTGCGACACTCACAGCGCCGAGCAGCGCCATCGGGTAAGACCGGCGTTGCCACCAGACGGCGGGGAGGGCCAGCAGCAGGTAAAAGGGCGGTGAAGCTTCAATCAGGTAGCGCACATCAAAAATAGGCCGCGTCCGAGAGCCGAACCAGATCGCCTCAATCGGCACGAGTAGCCAGAGCAGCATGAGCAGGAGGGCAGACCGGCCCTGGCGCAGGCGCAGCAGGGCGATGCAGCCCAGCAGCAAACCGACGATATAGACCGGCAGGAGCAGCGAGTCGAGGCGGGGCGGAAGGTCCCAGCCCAGGGCAAACGTGCGAAGTGCGTCGTGTACGGCGCTGCCGAGTGACGGCGATCCGGCGTTACCGTGGTAGGTGGTAAGCGTCTGCCAGGCGAAGATGACCCAGGGGACGTAGCACAAGGACACAATGCTCTGAGCGAGAGCCCAGCGGCGCAGGCGTGCGACATCAGTATGGAATCCCCGCGCGAACAGGGAGACCGCAAACACGTTCATCAGCACCCAGACATAGATGCTGTAGTAGTGCGTGTACAGCGCTAGCAGCATCGTCAGCGTGTAGGCCGGCACGGCATACCGACGTGGCTGGTCGTCTCTCAGCAGTCGCCAGGCCCAGTAGATCGCCGCGGTGGCGAAGGCCGTAGCCAGCGTATACATGCGGGCATCCTGGGCGTTCCAGATGTGGTACGGCGCCAGCGTGAGCACCAGGGCGGCGACAAGCCCCACCACCGGCCCGGCCAGGCGACGACCCAGCACATAGAGCAGCACCACAGCAAGTGTGTCCCCGGCCGCGGAGAGCCAGCGCAGGGCGTAGGCGCCGTTACCAGCAACGGGTATCCACCAGTGCAGCAGCAGGTAGAACAGTGGTGGATGTGGTTCACCCGTCGCCAACATGCCAATCACCTGGCTGAGTGGCGCCGTGGCGTAGTCGATGCCGAAGACCTCGTCACCGCGAAAGTCATAGAAGGCAAGATGCCAGGAGCGTAGGAGCCAGGCCGCCAGCAACAGCAGTGCGGGGGCGACCAGTTTCCGGATCCTGCTCACATCAGGCACGACGGCGGCCAGTGGCGCGGAAATGCAACAGGAGTGTGCCAAACGCCAGGAGGAGGGCCAGGGCGGCCAGAGCCAGTCCCTCACGTAGGCCAGGCTGGCGATACTGCAAGGCGATGCTGTGGGAACCTGCCGGCAGACCGATCGCCATGAGTGCCGCGTCGGCGTGGTAGAGCGGCGTCGGCCGGCCGTCGAGTGTTGCCGTCCACCCCCGGACGAATGGCTCACTGATCACCAGAACGGCGTTATCGCTGGACGTTGCCGAAAGCAGCAGCCTACCGGGAGCGCTCGGCAGCCAGGTCTCCCGTTGCGCCTGCGGCGGGGTCGGACCGGCAATGGCGAGGTCCGGTTGTCCTTCCAGGACGGCGGCCGTTCCCGGCTGCGGCAACGCCACCGTGAGCTGCTGAGCCTGGCCGGCCGAGGTGGCAACACGCACATCACGCACTGCCCAGGCGGGTGGCAAGCCGTACTGCATACGGTAGGTCACCAGGTCACCCTGGCGATGCGCCTCCACGAAGCCGTCACCGGGCGGCCGGCGTGTGACGACAAACTGCACGCTAAAGAACTGCCAGGTGCGGTAGCCGCCGGCAGCCGCAATCAGGTCGGCAACGCGGCGGGCTTCGATCGGTGAGTCGCCGAATGGCCCGGGAACCGAGAACTCGGTTCCCAGGTCGTTGGTGATGACGTTGTCACTGGAGTTGCCGACGCGGAAGGGACCGGGCTGCGCAGCCAGCCAGCGCAGCGTCGCCGTAACATCTGGCGGGGCGGCGGGCATGGCGTCGGCTCGGTTCAACTGCGCCCCTGCCGAAAGCAGGTTGACGGTGCTGACGACGACGATCAGCACGCCAACGTCACGCCGCGGCAACTGGCCGCGAAAGGTGAACACCAGCAGCGCGACGGCAGTCACCCCCAGCAAACCGGCGGTGAACACGTTCAGGTGCGGTGGCATTGCTGCCACCGAGCCGCCCGGCGTTGAGCCTTGAGGCCAGAGCAGCAGGCCAGCGATGATTGTCGGGAGTGTGATAAGGACGGAGAGGAGAGACGGAAGGGGCTGCGACTGCTGCCCTTTTTCCACCAGCACACTCGCCCCCTGGGCTGCCAGCGCGCAGCAGGCGAAGGCGGCGATAGCAGCGGCGCGCTCCTGGTCGCGGAAGGCGGCGAAGCCCGGGCCGGCGGCATACAGCAGGTGAAAGAGCGGGGTGTGTGCCCCCATGGCGACGATGGCGCTGATCAGGAAGAGGCCAAGCCAGAAGGCGCCGGCGCGGCGTGTGGCGGCGATGGCGGCTAGCGCCAGCGGCAGGATGCCGATGTAGTAGGTGCGCTGAAAGATGCCGCCGGGAAAGAACAACTCGACAAAGTCGTGCCAGTCGTAGCCGCCGCCGGCCTCGACAAAGCTGAGATGCGCGCGGGTGCTTTCGCCCGCAAAGGCCAGGGTGGGCAAGAGTTGTGCTGCCGAAATGCCGCCGGCGATCAATACGGCCAACAGGGCGCGGCCGGCGAGCGGCGGCCAGGCCGGGCGCAACGCCATGGCGCGGTATGCGGCGAACGCGGCAACCGTATAGGCGGCCAGCATTGCCGTTTGGGCGTGGCCGGCCAGCACCATGGCCCCCCCGGCAAGTCCGGTCGCCACGGCCCAGGCTGTGCCGTGCCGCGCCGAGGCCAGCGTGCCGTCGACGCAGTAGAGCAGCAGCGGTAGCCAGAGCACTGTCTCCAACAAGGGCAATTGGGGGAGCGGATAGGAAGACAGGAAACCACCGAAGGTGAAGCAGAGCGCGCCAACGAGACCGCCCGTTCGTGACGCTGACAGACGCTGAAAGAACAGGTAGGCGAAGAGGGAGGCCAGCGTGTAATCAATG
The DNA here is from genome assembly GCA_002404055.1 of Chloroflexi bacterium UBA4733. The sequence continues at coordinate 36,825 of DHIZ01000228.1, read as the reverse complement.
ACGGCCCGCCACTCCAGCGCGACATAACAAAGGTCTACGTGCCCGGCCGTCAGGTTGATCAGTAGCCCGAGCGGCGAGAAGACGGCGGTTTGCGGATCGGCCAGTTGCGGATGGCCGGCGTACAGGTAGGGATTCCAGGTGGGCAACTGTCCGGCGGCCAGACGCTGGGCGACGAAGTGTTGAAACGGATAGAACTGGCGGCTGAAGTCGCTCAAGGCGACGTATTGTGGTGGCCAGGGGCCGGGTATGACCAAACGACCATAGTCAAGCAAACAGAGTACACAGAGCAGTAGCACGGGCAGGAAACTCCCTGCGCCGTGGCGCCAGTGCTGGGAAAGGGCAGTGGAAACTGGAGGCTCAGCGTGGGGCGTGCCGGATAGCACCGTGCTCATTTCGCGTCGGTGGCGTTGCTCGGCGACGGTTCCCAGACGGGGTGGAACAGCACCCACTGTTGTGGATGCGCGCGTAAGCGGCGCAGCATCTGTTCGGCCAGCACTGAAGAGATTCGTCGGACATCGGCGCGCAGGTTGCCGCTAGGACAGACGGTGATCTCGGGCTCGACGCAGGCCCGTGTCCGACCGTCGGGCAGGCGTCTCGGCCAGACAGGGATGATCGGCACTTTGCCGCGTAACGCCAACATAGCGAGGCCGGCCGGGATGCGAATCGCTTGCTTAAAACCGGGGATGGTGATCGGGATGCCGTTACCCTGCATATCCCAGTCGCAGGCGATGCCGACGCCGAGTCCGCCCCGCAATGCCCGCTGCACCTGAGGCAGGGCGTTGGCTGAGAGCGGCAGCACTTCCCCGCCGAAGTGACCGCGCTCCTCCACGAAAAAGTTGTAGAGCCAGTCCGGCTCCACGCGCTCAGTCAGGACCGCGCTACGAATGCCACGAACCAGAATCGCGTGACCCGCCGCATCGACGTTGCCGAGGTGGGCGGTGGCGAGCAGCACACCTCGCCCCTTCGCCTGCGCTTCCTGGAGATACTCCAGACCGACGACTTCCGTGCGCTCGCGCATCTGGTCGGCGCTGAGGCTGGTGACCGTGAGCATATCGACGTAATTACGGGCGAGAGTGCAGAAGGCGCCCAGAGCAGCGCGCCGCACACGGGGGTGATCCTCTGGTAGGCCGAGCAGCCCCGCCATATTGTGGCGGGCCGTGGCCTGCAGGGCGCCATTGCCACGATAGGCAATGCCGCCGGTTACGACAGCGATCCCCAGGGCAAGCTCCGGCGGCACTCGCGGCACGGCCCGGCGCAACATGTCGAACAGTTGCCGCTGCACGCCTATCCCTCACTCCTCTGTCTGTCCACACGCAATGTGTTGCCCATGCTACCGAATCTGCCGGTTGCCTGCGCCCTTCGTAGCCGTTCCCGGGGGTAGGGGAGGGCTCGCGTGGTAGCATGCCCTGTTCGGTGCCGCTGCCTGGTGGAGTTCGCTGTTGCGATTGAGCCGTCTGACCGTTCTACTCGTTCTGGGCCTCCTGCTGATGCCGCTCCTTTCGGCTTGTGGCGGCGGCGATCCGCTTACCGCGCTGTCGCTGACACCGGCAACGATTTCCCCGAATGAGACCTCGACCAATCGTACAGCGAACCTCAATTACGTGCTATCGCGGCGTTCCGACGTCACGGTGAGTTTCACCGGTCCGGACGGCGGGGTGCGAATGCTGCGCGACCATCAGACGCGCACGCCCGGCAGCTACACCTTGCAGTTTGACGGGGCTTTCGACGGGCACGTGTTACCAGACGGCGTCTATCACTGGACGTTTACTGTCAGTGACACCGCAACGCACCAGGTCCTGGACACGCACAGCGAGACATTGACAATCACCAACGCCGACACGAACGCTCCATCGATCACGCAACCCAGCGTCTTCCCCAGCCCGTTTCATCCCAACGGCAACCTCGGCACCGACACCGCCACCTTCACCTACCTGCTCTCTAAGCCTTCCCAGGTGACGATCGCGGTGGTGGGACCACACGGAACGCCGCTGCCGCAGACCTACGACGTGCTATACCAGGAGGCACAGCAAGCCGGTCCCAACCAGGCGACCTGGACCGGGCAGATCGGCCCCGAACAGTACGTGCCGGACGGCGCCTACGCTTGGACGATCCAGGCAACTGATGGCGCCGGCAACGTCAGCAGTGTCAAGGGGACGGTGCAGGTAGCGCAGAGTGGCGTTGCCGACGCGCGTATCACGGGCGTCAAGGCGATCGAAGTCGATCAGGGCGGCCAGCGCCTGATTCAGGTTCAGGTGGCCGTGTACAACACCGGCAACGCAACACTCTATGGCGACGTGCAGCCTGGGGCGCCACAGAGCGGCTTCACCTACGGCTCTCTGGAGGCCAATTATCTCAACCCGCCGCCTTTCGGGCCGGGCTGGGGGGAGCAGGCCATCGGTCGCGCCGGCACCTACTCGATCGGCGCCAGCTACAACGAACGTGGCCTGGCCACAGCGCCGCCCTATCCGTTCCGCTGGAGCCTCGGCCAGCCCCTCGCGCCGCACGCTTCCCGCGTTATCAGCGGCTTCATCAAACTGCCGGCAAGCTTCCACGGGCAGGCCACGTTTTTTGCGGGCATTATCCATGAGGGGCAGGGCATCCTCAGCGGCCAGGATCAGATCCCGGCGCCGCAGGTTTTGGTGTTGCCGTAGTTCCCTATACGCTGCCCGGCCGCCTTTCCGGGGGCGCCAACGGGGAGCACTATACAACGGCGATAGGACGAATGGCCTTGACGGTCAGCCGCGACTTGACGAACACTCCTTCGTAACGGATAATGATTCCGAACAAGGAACGGGTGGCGGGAGTGTGCAGTGAAGACCGCGCAGGATCTGATTACCCGGCTCCGGGCCGCCGGTGGCAAGCTGACGCCACAGCGGTTCTTCCTGTTTCGGGCGCTGGAGCACGCGCACAGCCATCCGAGTGCCGAGGATTTGTACGAGGAGGTCCGCGCTGATCTGCCCTCGCTCTCGCTGGGCACGGTCTACAAAACGCTGTCCGAACTGGTTGGGCTGGGTGAAGTGCAAACTGTGGAGACGGGCGACGGGCGTACCCATTATGACCCGAACACCGAGCCGCACGCGCACTTGCACTGCCGTCGCTGTGGCCGCCTGGACGACGTATCCCTGGACGTGCTGACCATCGAGGTGCCGGTCGAGGTTGGCGGCTTCATTATCACCGACCAGCGTGTAGTGCTGGAAGGATTCTGCCGGGAGTGTCGCTGAGCGACGATGTGACCAATGGTGGCCGGTCTCAGTGGCGGCTTTGCGTTGTGCGGACGATACACGATAGAGCACGGTAAGACAAGGTAACGAGAACATGGAGATGGATGTCATGGCTACACCCGCACCAATGCATCCCGGCGACCTGAAGCCGGAAGCCCCACTGCTCACCGAGCAGGGGCACAAGCAGTCATTCGTCCTCCAGGTCATACAGCCGGGCCTTGCCGGCTTGATGGATGGGTCGGTCTCCACACTTGCTCCTATCTTTGCCACCGCCTTTGCCACGCAGAAGGCGCACACCGCCTTCCTGGTGGGTCTGGCGGCGGCGGTTGGCGCCGGCATTAGCATGGGGTTCTCCGAGGGCCTCTCGGATGACGGCGTGCTAACCGGGCGTGGCAGCCCGCTCAAGCGTGGCGGGATCACCGGGGGCATGACTTTCATTGGTGGTATCTTTCACACCCTGCCATTCCTGCTCGCCAGCTTTCATCTGGCGCTGGTCCTGGCCTCTGCCGTCGTCGGCGTCGAGTTGATCGTGATTGCCTTCATCCGTTACCGTTTCTTCGCCAGTTCCTTCCTCCGCTCGGTGGTGCAGGTTGTCGTCGGCGGTGCGTTAGTATTCGCGGCCGGCGTTTTGATCGGCACTTCATCGTAAGGCAGCCTGTGGCTGCGAGCGTTCTGAGGAGTTCTTCGTGCAGTTGTATCTTGTCCGCCACGCGCAGTCGCGCGCCAACGCGGATTTTTCCTGCCGTGATGTCGATTGCGAGCTGACCGCTCTTGGCTGCCGGCAGGCGGAGTTAGTGGCGGCTGAATTGCGCTCGCAATCGATATTCCAGGTGTTGGCCAGTCCCTATCGGCGCACCGTCGCGACGGGACGGGAGATCGCGGCAGCCGTGGGTGCTCCGTTAGCGCTCTTGCCAATCGCCCATGAGCACCATGGTATCGCGCCTATCGGCTGGATACCGTCGACACGGGCGGAATTGATCTGGCGTTACCCCGACCTGCCTCTCCTTGGCGACGTGCCGGAGACTACCTGGCACCAGTTGCCCGAAACCTACGATCAAGTGGCGACGCGAATGCGGGAGGCCCTGGCTACCCTTCGCAGCCACTATGGGAATGCCGAGCGAGTGGTGCTCGTTTCGCACGCGTCACCGATCCAACAACTCATCGGCGTCGCCACGGGAGGCTACACGCCACTCGAGGCGACGCGCCTGGCGATTGACAATGCTTCCTTGACGGTGCTCAACCTCGCCTTGACGCCGGCCCGCGTTGAGGTACTGGGGCGCAGCGAATTCCTGAATGTGGCGGAGCCGGTGCTGCGCTAGCCGGACCTTTGCTGGTATACTCCCCGTGCCGTTTGCGGGCAAGATGTTGTGGTGGCATGTCAGCTTCCCAAGCTGAACGCACGGGTTCGATTCCCGTTGCCCGCTCTCACGTGGATGTCGTGTAACCAGCGATCCGTTGCCTCCGGTGAAATGTGGTGGATGACCCGCAGGTGCGCCTGTTCCGGCTCGCGCCAGCATCGCCGTACGACGATGGCACGGATGGGGCAGCACGATGCACGGTAGGAGTCCTATTGATGGCGCGCTGGCTTCTGGTATACTGCGCGCTGAGTTGTAGCCTTGTCGAATCCTGGGCAACCTAGGGCGAGGACGAACGTGGACTTTAGTGTACTTCCTGACGTTGACGACGATGGCGAGTCCATGCTGAGCCTTACCGATGCTGTCCGCTATCTTGGCACATTTCGCCCAGCATTGTATCGCCTGATCGTGTCACGGCAATTGCCGGCCTATCGCATGCTGGGGCGTCGGCGGGCCATTTACCTGAAGAAGCGCGACCTCGACGCTATTCGGCCCCAACTGGCGTAGCGGCCCCGCGCCGCCGCACGGCTTTGGCTGGTGGCGTTCGATTTGCCGCAACGCCAGCCTCAGTCACCCGCAGCAGTGTGAAGGTCATTTGCGTACCAGCGCCAACCACACTCGTCGCGACGATCGTCCCGCCATGCGCCGTGACGATTGCCTTGACGATGGCCAGGCCGAGCCCTCCACCGCCTGTTTCCCGAGAGCGCGAGGGGTCGACGCGGTAGAAACGCTCAAAGATCTGGGGCAACGCCTCGGCGGGGATGCCTGAGCCGGTGTCTGCCACCGTTATTTCCACGGCGCCAGGGATAATTCGAGCGCTAACTGTGACGGAGCCACCGTCCGGCGTGAAGCGCAGGGCGTTGTCGAGCAAGTTCAGCAGCACCTGCGTGATTCTCCCGCCGTCGGCCAACACTGGCGGCAGGTCGGTCGGAATCGCTCGGACCAGCGTGACGCCGCGTTCGGCCGCCTCGACGTGCTCGACCGATAGGGCTTCCTCCAGCAGCTCGGCCAATCGCAAGGGTTGCGGTTGCATATGCCCGATGCCGTTCTCCAGAGACGAGAGGTCCTGCAAGTCACCGACGAGGCGCCGCAAGCGGTGTACCTCGCGGTAGATGTTGCCGTAGAACTCCTGGCGTTCCACTTCCCCACTCACCATGCCATCCATCAGCGCTTCCGTGAACCCCTGGATGCCGGTGAGCGGCGTGGCCAGGTCGTGTGAGACATTGGCAACGAGGTCGCGCCGGAGTCCTTCCTGGCGACGCAGTTCGTTGACGTCCGCTTCCAAGAGGGTTGTCATGCGGTTGATGTCGGCCGCCAGGGCGCCGACCTCGTCGTGTGACCGCACGCGGACGCGTTGGGTGAGGTCCCCGGCGGCAATGCGGCTGACGGCCCGGCGCAGCTCCTGAATCGGATCGGTGATTGAGCGCGCCAGCCAGACGCCGAGGGCGATCGCCAGGATGCCAACTGCCCCGCCGATGACCGCCAACCGGCGCTCGACGTTCGTCACAAAGTCGGCCGTCGACTGCAGGATGCGGAAGGGGAAAGTGTCGTCCCGGCTAGTCAGGGCCGCGCTGCTGTCCGGCGCCGCCACAACGTACACCGCACCAATGATCGCCTCGTTGGCGCGCAGGGGGACCGCTGCCCAGACCCGCCGGGGCCGCCCCAGCAAGCCGTTGATCTGGCCCGTCGTCACGACGCCCTGCAAAGCCGGACGCAGCATGTCCAGCGTTGGCCGCTCGTTCACCGGGGCATTCGATGGTTGCTCCAGGACGGGTGTCCCTTGCGTGTTGAGTATCCAGATGTCGTTGCGGTCAAACTGGGTCGACGTACTAAAGTACGGAGCGATCTGATGCCAGTCGTGCGTATTGCTGTAGTCCGGGCCGAAGACGCGGGCAACTTGAACTGCGTCGTGCACCAGAATGTTCTCCTGGTAGGTGGCGAAGATCGTGCTCACCGAATAACGGGTCAGCGCCACGACAGCCACCAAAACTGCCGCCACCAGCACCAGGTAACTGCCGATCAACTTCCAGCGCAGGCTGTGGAAGTTGATCATGGATCCGCGTCGGCCGGAATGTGTTCGAACTTGTAGCCAATACCCCAGACCGTCTTGATCCAGCGCGGCGCGGACGGCTGTACCTCGACTTTCTTGCGCAACGTGCCGACGTGTACGTCCACCGTGCGAGCATCGCCATAATAGTCGTAACCCCAGACCTGGTTGAGCAGGGCGTCGCGACTGAACACCTTGCCGGGGCTGCCGGCCAGCGTCCGCAGCAGGTCGAACTCTTTGGCCGTCAAAGCGATCAGGCGGCTGCCGACGCGGACTTCGTGGCGAGGGACGTCAATCAGCAGGTCGTCGAACTCCATCGTGCCGTCTATGCCGGCCGGCGCGATGGTGGATTGCTTGGCGCGGCGGAGGATGGCTCTGACGCGCGTCACCATCTCCCGCGGACTGAACGGCTTCGTCATATAGTCGTCGGCGCCGAGTTCGAGCCCGACGATCTTGTCGGTTTCGTCGCGCTTGGCCGTGAGCATCAACAGCGGAACGAAGGACTGGCGACGGATGCGGCGGCAGACTTCCAGGCCATCCATTTTTGGCAACAGGATGTCCAGGATGACCATGTCCGGGTGGTCGCGCTCGAAGCGCTCCAGCCCTTGCTGGCCATCACGAGCCACCGTCACCCGGTAGCCGTCTTTTTCCAGGTACATTGTCAACAGCTTGGCAATGTTGACCTCGTCTTCGACAACGAGGATGGACTCGCCCGCCATATGCGCCTCCACAGGGGATACCGGCATCATTGTACCCTTCCTTGACACGACGCGAGCAGTGGCAGCCTATGCTCAAGGCAGCGGAGTAGCGTCACACGATCACAAAAGGACGCGCTGCTGCATGCTACGCGGCGGCGAGGGGGAATGTGTCAGGGAATTCTAAACTTTAGCGCCGTCAATGACTCTTTGCACCTTTTCCTTAGGGCTGGGAAGCGTGCCGGGGCGAGTCTGGCACTCCGTATGCACTAGCCCCCTCAAAGGACAGCAATCAATGCGTCTCTCGCTTGCGACGCAGAGGGGAAATGGGAGTGGCGGCGCCAACGGCGGCATTCCGGCGGCTCATTGCCATCACCGCTGTCGCTGGGTCGGTGTTGCTGGCTTCCTGTTCTCTGTCGATCCAAGTAGCAGACGCACCGACGGCGCCAAGCGGGTCAGCGTCCGATCTCGTCTCCCCAGTTGACCGAACTCCTTTGCCTGCGGTCACGGCAACGGCCACTGACACGCCGACGCCGCAAGCCACGGCGACCTCGACGCCAACTGCGACGCCGGACATGACCGCGACGGCCGGAGCCGCAGTCAGCGCGCAGTGGTTGGCCAGCACCCAGCAGATACTGCAGATTGATAGCAGTCTCACGGCGATCGGCACACGATTCCAGAGTGGCAACTTGAATCTGGCAAGCGCAGCCGGCCAGTTGCGGCAGGTTGACCAGCAGGCTGCCAGCGTTGCCCAGACCATCGCGAGCTTGCCACCCCCTCCCAACGTCGATGCCGGCGCGCTTGCGCGCTACCACCAGACCGTGGGCCAATGGGCAGCCGCGATTCACGACGTGGACACCCGTGTTGCCGGCAACGACATCTTCGGTACGCCGGGCGCCGTCAACCACCTGGAGCAGATCGCCGGTGATCTGGAGCAACAGATCGCCAATCTGCACCTGTCGTAGAAGATTGCCCTGTGCCTATGTTGTCAAAACACCCTGTCCCTGCAGGAAGGAAAAGAGCGCCTCTCGCTGACTGGCGGCCACGCCAATGTGGGCTGGATCGCCGGATAGGTTGGTCATCTCAGCCGGGTCATTGATCGGGTCATACAGTTCTTCGGCAGCCGCCTTTTGTCCGCTCGCCACCGCGCGTCCCGCTGTCGAATCCGTGTAATAGACATATTTCCAGCGGTCATCGCGCAGCATGTAAAAAGGCTGCTGGGGCAGGGCGAACTCGCCGAAGGCGAAGGGCTTGCCGGGCAGACCGGGATCGCTCAGTGCCGAGGCGAAACTGCGACCGTCAAAGGGCTGACTGCGGCTGGCCGGGTCGATGCCCGCCATGGCCAGGAACGTCGGCACGTAGTCGGTCTGGTCCGCCAGCGCGTCACTGCGGCTAGCGGCAGGGATGCGGCCCGGCAACCGGGCGATCAACGGCAGGCGAGCCGAGCCGTCGAAGAAGCAGAACTTACCGCGCATGCCGTGCTCGCCGAGCATCTCGCCGTGGTCGGTGGTATAGACGACGAGCGTGTTCTGGGCCAACCCGAGGCGGTCCAGCGCGTCAAGAATGCGGCCGGCGCAGGCGTCCATGTGACTGACGTTGCCGTAATAGGCAGCGATGTAGCGACGCAGCCAGGCGTCGCCCTCCGGCGTCCCGGCGCCGGGGTAACGATGGTTGCGTACTTGCGGCGGCGCTTGCTCCAGTTGTTGCGGCGACCATTCCGGCAGCGGCATGTCCTCCGGCCGGTACATCGCTGCATACTCCGCGGGCGGCGAAAAGGGGTTGTGCGGCTTGAGGAAGCTGGCCGTCACGAAGAATGGTTCGTCGCGGTAGGTTTCCAGGAAGCGGATCGTCTCGCGGGCGATGAAGCTCTCGAAGTGGTCCTCCTCCGCCAGCAGTTCCCGTACTTCCAGCGTGTCGTTGTGGCGGGGCAGGTCGGCCGGGACCCAGGCGCTGCGATTCTCGCTCGGCGGCCGGTGAATCGTGATCCATGGCGAGCCGCAGCCGCTGTCCTCGGCACCCATGCCGTAGGTGAAGGTGCGCGTCTTCGGCCCGAGGTAGTCGAAATAGGCGCCCATGTCCATGTAATAGTCGAAGCCGTGGGTCTGGCCGTCTACGGGATGCATCTTGCCCAACCAGGCAGTGACGTAGCCGGCCTGGGAAAAGTGATGCGCGACGGTGCGCGTGCGCAGCGGCAACGGCGTGTTGTTGCCAAAAGCGCCGTGGTGATGCGGGTAGAGGCCCGTCATCATGGTGAACCGTGCCGGCACGCACACGGGGTAGGAGCAAAAGTGCCGGTCGAAGCAGAGGCCGCCTGCCGCCAGTCTGTCGAGATTGGGCGTCTGTACGACACGGTTGCCGTAACAGCCCAGGGCGTGGCTGCTGTGCTGATCGCTGGTCAGCCAGAGGATGTTTAACGGGCGGTCGGTGTTCGTATGATCCACTTGCTGTGGTCCTCGTCTTTCTACTCGGTGATTTGAAGTTGCTCCTGCTGAACTGCTACGATTCTATCGTGCCATAGCGTGGAGGTTGGGCTGCTCGCTTGAACGGAGGACAAAGAACCCATGAGCCCCGTGCTGAAGCAGCCACCCGCGCTGTTGATTCCCTGGGCCGAGGCCGTACCTGGCTACGGACCGGTCACGGTCGACCTACTGCTGACCTTGCCCGATGATGGGTACCGCTACGAAGTAGTCGAAGGGGTTCTTGTTCGAGTGGCCGGTAGTGGGAATGAGGCGACCACCATCGCTAGCGTTGTGCTCGCGGAACTCTATGCCTTTGTGCGCCCGCGCCGGCTGGGCATCGTGACATCGGCTGATGGGGTCTACAGGTTCCCGGGAGCTGAGACCGGGCTGATCCCCGACGTGGGGTTCTATCGTGCGGCGCGACGCTCGCTGATCGCCGATCAAAAGAAGCCCATTCCTTTTGCTCCCGACCTGGCCGTGGAAGTGGCGTCCCCCGATCAACAGTTCGAAGCCGTGGCCGCCAAGGCCCGAACTTACCTTGATGGCGGCACGAGCCTGGTGTGGGTGGTGTGGCCCGGTCGACAACAGATCGACGTTTGGCGGGCCGGCCGCAGCGTCGGGCCGGTCGCCGTGCTCAATATCGGCGATGCACTTGATGGGGAAGACGTCGTACCCGGCTTCTCCTATCCCGTCGCTGAGGTCTTCGCTGACCCGCTCGGCTAGCATCGCGGGACCGGCCTCGCCAGCACGCACCCGCCATTGCAACAACGCATCCTGATTGAGCAGCCGCGCCACGGCCATTGCGAATCGAACCCCAGGCCATCGGTGGGGCGGTCGCCGGGCTCCATTACCTGCGACCCGCTGCCCTGGAAGCTACGCTCACGGTGCTCGGCGAGGAACTGGCTGCCGGTCTGCCACCAACACGGCAGCCTCGAGTGGCCGCGCTCCTCGCTGCGCTCGCGGCCGGCTTCTATCAGCAGGCGCGCCTGACCGTTCTTGCTGACCAGGAGGAGATCCGCCGGGCGGTGGTGGCCGAGCGCGATGCGCTGGCAACGGCGCATCGCGCGAGTGAGGCCCGCTACCGGACTATCTTTGAACAGGCGGCGTTGGGCATCGCGCTCTTTGCCGCCGACAGTCGGCTGCTCGAGACGAACCCGGCGCTCGATGGCATGCTCGGCTACACCGGCGACGAGTTGCGGCGGCTGTCCTTCACGGCCATCACCCACCCCGATGACGTGGCAGCGACCTTGCAGCTCTACCAGGAGCTCGTTGCCGGTCCGCGCGACGTGGCACAGATGGAGAAACGCTACTTGCGCCGGGACGGGGTGGTCGTGTGGGCGCGTCTCACCGCCTCCCTGGTGCGTGCCGCGGCCGACGCGCCGCTGTTCGCGATTGCGCTCGTCGAGGACATCACGGAGGCGAAGCGGGCGCATGCCGGTCGGGTGGCGGCCCGGCGGCGGCTGCACGCGGCCCGCGAAGCAGAGCGTCTGCACCTGGCCCGGGAACTGCACGACGGGCCCTTGCAGGACCTGGAAGGCGTGTTGTTCCGGCTGCTCACCGGGGCGCGAGAGGGAGCGGGCATGCCCGGCGGGTCGGGGGCCAGCCCGCCGGCGGAGAAGATCCGCGAGGTCATCGAGACGCTGCGGACCATCTGCGGGGAGTTGCGGCCGCCGACCCTGGTCCACTACGGCCTGGCACAGGCGATCTGCTCGCACGTCGCCCGGCTGGCAGCGGCACAGCCGGACCTGGTGGTGCGGCTGGAGCTTATGCCGGACGACCAGGTCTTGCCGGAGCCGGTCGGCGTAGCGCTCTACCGCATCTACCAACAGGCGCTGCAGAATGTCCTCCAGCACGCCCGGGCGCGGACCGTCCTGGTGCGCCTGACGCTCGACGTGGAGGCGTTGGTGCTGGAGGTGCGCGACGACGGCTGTGGCTTTGCTGTGCCGGAGGACTGGAGCGCAATGACGGAGCTGGGTCACCTTGGCCTGCTGGGGGCGACGGAGCGGGCTGAGGCGATCGGCGGCCGCCTTGAGATCCAGTCGACGCCGGGTACCGGCACCCTGCTGCGCGTGACTGCCCCACGGCGTCCGAACGATGACAGGGAGACAGCCGAGTGACCGGCAGCGTATCGAACAGCGAAGCCACGACGCCGATCCGGGTGCTGCTGGCCGACGATCATGCTTATCTGCGCGCGGGCATCCGCGCCCACCTGGCGACGACGACGGACCTCGTGGTGGTCGGTGAGGCGGCGGACGGGGCGGCGGCGCTGCGCCTGGCGCAAGAACTGGCGTCCGACGTGTTGGTGCTTGATGTGGAGTTGCCCGGGCTGAGCGGGGTTGAGGTGGCCCGGCGGCTGCGAGCAGCGCACTCGCCGGTGCGAATGCTCGCCTTCAGCGCCCACGCCGACGAGGGGTACGTCCGGGGCTTGCTCCAGAGCGGGGCGGCAGGTTACCTCCTGAAAGATGACGCGGCGATCAGCCTGCCCGATGCCATCCGCGGTGTGGCGCGCGGCGAACAGGGTTGGTCCAGCCGGCGCGTGGTTGAGCAACTCGCGCAGCGGAAGCCCGCTGGACCCATGCCGCTGAGCTTGCGGGAGCGGGAGGTGTTGCGGCTGGCAGCGCACAGCCGGAGCAACGACCAGATTGCGCAGGAACTCGCTATCACCCCCAAGACCGTTGAGAACCACATCAGCAGCATCCTGGCCAAGCTGGAGCGCCATAGCCGGGCCGACGCCGTAGCCTGGGCCTGGGAACAGGGGTTGCCGCGCGCCACGGGCGATCCCGTGCGCGACTAGCGCGGTCAATAACTGTCGGGATGATGGCCGGGGAGTAGGGTCACAACCCCAGGCTGCATAGGGTCCAGACCCTAGTACAAATTGGGGTCGCAGCCTCAAGACAGGCAGACGTCCTTCCGGTATGATTTCCACTGCTGATAGTTCAGCCTGCCACATTGATAAGAAAGATGCGATCCCACAGATTCTTTGCGGATAGCGTCGGAGATCTTGGGCCACACGTCTTCGTGGAGTAGCTTGCCAGTCATAAGAAGACACGATAGCAGCAAAGGAGGCATGCATTGGGTCTCAGTAGCGCGACTTCCGGCCTCGCCGGCATTGATGATTGCGTTGGAGTTGGCGGCTGCGCCGTCAACAACTGCGGCACTTCGGGGTGTAGCACTAACGCCTACTTCACGAGCTGGCCCAACTACCCCAACTGTGGCCCGGGAACATCCGCCTGTACGTTGCAGACGGGGCTGCCCTCTGCTGCTGGCTGCGGTGACCTACTCACGTTCAGTGCGCCGAATTGCGGCGTCACGTCGTCAACGCTAGCAAACCTCTGGGAATGCGGCCCGTGCCCCGCCTCTTCTTCTGGAGGATGCTGCAATCCCGGCAACAGTCCGGTGGTTTGTTGCATCACGTCGGCCCTCTTCTCCTACCTCTGTAATGGATGTAACCCGCTAAGTTGCGGGCTCGTGTATGTGAGTGTGTCGTGATGGAAGTATTGCACCTATCTCGTCGCTCCTTACTAGCCGGACTTCTGGCGAGTTCGGGGACTTTGGCCGTGGAAGTGGCCTCCCCGGCTCCTATTCTGGCCGCCAATGAGGCGGGGGTGGTTTCACGGGATGGTAGACCGCACGCTTAGTTACCGCACTTTGCGGCGGGGACGCTGACGGCGCGAAGCAAAGACAGCGTGATCCTGAGTATTCCCGACGCCCTGCCCGCGACACTCCGCGTGCGGTTGACAGCGCAGACCGAGATCTGCCGGAACAGCTGCAACGCGACGTGGACGGCGCTGAAGGTCGGTGATCGCGTCCAAGTGGGCACCTATGATGGACCAGCGGGCGTCCGGGTGGGTGACGCGGTCTACTTTACGGGAACGGCGGATACTCCTAACATGGCGACGCCTTCCGTCTGGGCCGTCACGGTCTTCCAGATGCAGATGGGGCTGGCTTAGGATGGAACCGCGGATGCAACTGCTGGTTACGACCAAGCCTTGAAGAGAGTCGCAGCGGCCGTGTGCCGACCTGTATGGCGTGGAGCACGACCTCATGCTGGCGCTCTTGCGTGCCATTGTTCGCTCTCGCCCGTATCGCGCCGCCATCGGTCAGCTCGCCAGCCGTGCGCCGGACGATGTCTGGTACGATCCGCGAGACGGCTGGCTCGTGACCTTTGCCTTGCGAGGCGAGAAGGCGGAGCAACTCCTGCTGTTTGCCCTCGACGCGCCGCGGCCCGAGCGGCCCGGCCAGGCGCGGCTGCGCGCCGCGTTGCGGGTGGAGCGCGAGCAGGAGCAGGTACGCGCCGTGCCGATCGCCGATTGTTGACGTGTGTTCGGCATTGAGAAGTGGCCCCGCGGCGGCAATGAAAACTGGCCCCAGGGCGGCGACAATTTGCATCGTACAGTGCCGTGACGGCGACGCCGGAAGGGCGGTGTCGCTTCGGCTGACCGGGCCGGAAATGGGGTCGGAGTGGTCCTGTCTGCAGTGGGTCGTCAAGGCCGGGGTTTGGTCGGCGCGGGGAGTGGAGCTTGGTACGGAGCTTTGTCGGCTACGGCATGGTGACTGCGGTGCGTGGTAATGTCGTGACCATTGTGCTGACGCGCGGCTATCTCGGCAGCGTTCGTACGCTGCACATTCAACCCTCGACTGTCGTTGCCGAAGTCGGTGGGGGGACGGTGACGGGGCAGGTGGGATCCCTCCAGGTGGG
>DHIZ01000228.1:481-22217 GCA_002404055.1 Chloroflexi bacterium UBA4733 | reverse complement strand
CAGGTGGGATCCCTCCAGGTGGGGAACGACGTGTACTTCACGGGCGCAACAGACACTCCGGGGCCGCGAGATACTACCATCTGGGCGTACCGGGTGGTGCAGTTGGGCGAGCCGACGGTCACGCCTCAACTCCCAGCGACCGGCGCTGGCGGTGTGGGGGCGGGCGGCGCCACCGGGCTCGGCCTGGCGGCGCTCCTGCTGCTGAGCGTGCTCAGCGCCGCTCGGCTCTCCCGCGTCCAACTCCGCCGGAGGGGTTGCCTGGGAGGTTGCTTGCCAAGTCCACGTGCGGAACCACGGGGATAACGGCGTGCTGGTAGCCACCTATCCGCCATTTTCCTCTGTAGTCCGTCCTTGACAACGTTGCCTTGCTGGACACGTTCCGTAGGGTCGGAAGTCCCCAAACTGCTGCGATTCTAGCGTGTATCATGAGAATGGGATTGCAGGGCTGGAGTGAAAAGAGAACAATTGAGCAATGAGCACTCTGCTGAAAGTAGCACTCGTACCGCTGGCGCCCTGGGCGGAAATCGCTCCTGGCTACGGGCCTGTGACCGTCGATATGCTGCTGCGTTTGCCGGATGATGGGTACCGGTACGAGGTAATCGAAGGGACTCTCGTCCGGATGGCGGGGAGTGGAGATGAGGCATCGACGATAGGCGGGCTCCTCGTCATCGCCCTCGGCTCGTTTGTGTATGCGCACCGACTGGGCATCGTCACGCCGTCCGATGGCGTCTACAAGTTCCCAGGAGCCGAAACGGGGCTGATACCCGACGTGGGATTTTACCGTGCTGCCCGCCGGGCACTTATAGCGGATCGCAAGAAGCCGATCCCTTTTGCCCCCGACCTTGCCGTGGAAGTGGCCTCACCGGATCAGCAGTCCGACGCCATGGCAGCCAAGGCTCGAACGTACCTCAATGGTGGCACGAACCTGGTGTGGGTGGTATGGCCCGGTCGACAACAGATTGACGTTTGGCGCGCCGGACGGAGTGTGGGCCCAGCCGCCGTGCTGGATGTCGGCGACCCGCTCGACGGGGAAGACGTCGTACCCGGCTTCTCCTATCCCGTCGCTGAGGTCTTCGCCGACCCGCTGGGCTGACGAGGCACGGGTTTCCGGCGGCTCGTCGGCCACCGCCTCGTCACCCCGGCAACGTATTGTAGTCGGCCGGCGTGTAGTCCTGTGTGGGATCCCAGTTGGGGAAGACCCAGTCGTTGCGCGTTACCTTGGCGCCTTTGGCTTGCGCTGCCTTGATGGCGCGATCCAACTCCTTGTTGGAGCGGTCGACGAGGTCCTGCAGGGCTTGCTTGGCGTTCGTGAGTTGGCCAGTGTAAATGCCCTGGATGATCTCACCGATGTCGGGGGTCAGATGATGCATCTCCTGCAGAGCTGTCGAGACTGCCGGGTTGCGGACTTCCGGGCTGGGCGCCAGGCGCAACTGCTGGTCGAATAAGGCTGCCGCCTTGTGCTGCTCGGCATCCAGTTTGGCCTGGGCAAGGGCCTGCGGGAAGATCGCCGGATCGCTGATGCCGTCCTCCGTGGCGAACAAGGTCTGAATGGGCAGCGTTCCCAACTGGTGGAAGATGTCGCCGGCCACAGCCCCCAGCTTGCTCTTGCTGAATAGCCAGTAGAGGTTGCTACCGCCCGGCCCGTAGTTGAGCGGCATGGGAGTGCCGCTGTTCGGCAGCGGCTGGCTGGCGACGCCGAACTTGAAGTCGGGGCTATTCTGTTTCCACTGCGGTATGTTCCAGGGGCCTTGCAGGATCATTGCTCCCTTGCCGGCCGGGATCAGGGCTCGCGCCTGCTGGGCGTTCAGCGACAGTGCGCCGGGGTAGATGCTGCCGTCAGCCTTGATGGCAAGCAACAGGTCAACGGCGGCCAGCCACTGGTCGCTGGTGTAGTTGTACTGGCCAGTCTTCCAGTTCATCTGGCCACCAGCGGCGCCGGCCATCTGGGCGAGACCGTTCACCCAGGCGGTGAAGCGTGTAGTGTCCTTCCCCTCCAGCATCAGCCCGTAATACTGGCCTTTCCCCTGGGCCGTCAGCTTCTTGGCGGCGGCGCGGAACTCGTCCCAGGTGAAGGGCTTCGCGGCCGGGTCATAGCCGGCCTGCTGCATCGCGTCGAGGTTGTACAACGTCAGCGTGTCGTAGCGCTTGTTGGAGCTCAACGGCAGGCTGTAGGTCTTGCCGTTGTACATGGTGATGCCGTCGATGAAGGCGCCGGAAGGAAAGCCCTTCTTCCACTCCGCGATGTTCGGGATCAGGTCATCCAGCGGCGTAACCCAACTTTGCGAGACAGCCTGCGCGCCGGACACCGCCGGTGGCAATTGGAAGATGTCCGGGGCATTGCCGTTTTGGATGCCGAGCGGCACCACCTGACTGATATTGGCCCAGGGTAGTTCCTGAAAGTCGATCTTGACGTTGCTATGCGCCGCCTGATAGGCGTCGAAGAACTGGGCCAGGAAGGTACCCTTGGGACCCGGTCCGCTCTCCAGCCAGTGGAACGTCACCTGGTCGGTGGGCAGTTTGGCGCCGGTGTCGACAATCTTGATGTCTTTGGCCGTCACTGCCGGCACGGCGGTTGCCCCGGCCCTGGCTGAACTCGCTGCCTTGGCGCTGGTTGCCGCCACTTGAGCAGCGCTGGTTGCCGCTGCCTGGGTGGAGTTGGTTGCCGCCGCACTGCCCGTGACGGCGGCTTTAGTGGTAGCAACCACCGGAGGAGCCGCATTGGTGGCGGTCCCCGTGGACTCTATCGTCACGCTGACGCTCGTGGCTGCCGTGCCGTTGGCGCCGCAGGCGGCCAGCAGGGCGGTAGCGCCGCCAGCCAGCAGGATGCCCAGCACATTGCGGCGCGGCAGTAGCCCTAACGAGTGGTTCGTTGGACGGAGTCTGGTCATGACTTTTCTCTCCTATTGCTTGATGGCGCCGGTGACGCCTTCCACGAAGTAGCGCTGAAGGAACAGGAAGATGATGATGATCGGCAACAGGCTGATCGTCGCCGCGGCAGCCATGCCGCTCCAGTCGGTGAAGTACTCGCCCTGGAAGGCGAACATGCCGACCGCCAGCGTGCGCAAATCAGGCCGCGACAGCGTGAGCACCAGCGGCAGGAAGAAGTCGTTCCAGCTTTGCATAAACTGAAGGATGACGGCCGTGGCCAGCACGGGCTTCGTCAGGGGCAGCATCACTCGGGCGAAGATGCGGAAGAAGCCGGCGCCGTCCATGATCGCCGCCTCCTCCAGTTCTTTGGGCAACTGACTGAAGAAGCCGGTGAAGAGCAGGATCTGCACGATATGGGCGCTACCGCTCTCCCCCAGGATGATACCCAGCAAGGAGTTACCCATCCCCAGCTTGTTGATGAGAGCGAACACGGGGATGATCGTGTAGCCCTCAGGCAGGAAGACGTGGGCAATGAACAGGCCGATGATGATCTTCTTGCCGGGGAATGCGTAGCGGCCCAGCACGTAGCCGATCATGCTTGAGCTCGTCACGACGATGGCGATCGACGAGACGGTGATCACGACAGTGTTGAAGAAGTATTGCCCGATGCGCGCCTGCGTCCAGGCGCGAGCGAAGTTCTCCCAATGCAGGTGGTGGGGGATCAAACTGAGGCCGGAGAAGATCTCAGTGGTTGATTTCAGCGCCGCCGAGACCATCCACAGGAACGGATAGACCCAGATAAAGCAAATGGGAATCAGGATGATCGTGGTCAGGACCAGACGCACGTTGGTCCCGGTGAGTAGCTTGTGCTGGGTGCGCGTGTACTCCAACCGTCCCCCTGGAATAGCGAGCGCTGGGGCAAGATCAGCCCGTCGGCTGCTGTTCACTGCGCACTCCCGGTATTCAAGCTCTGGCGGGACTCGTTGGCTTTGCGGGCGATCAGTCCCTGGATTAAGCCTACACCTAAAACGCAGACACCAAACCATACCGCCGCCGCCGAGGCGTAGCCCAGACGTGGCACCCCTTCCGTACCACCGAAGGCGGTGCGATAGATGTAGACCTCCATCACCTCGCTGGAGAAGAAGGGTCCTCCACCGGTCATCGTCTGCACCAGGGCAAAGACGTGCAGCGCACCGGCCACAGACAGAATCAAGATAATGGCGGCAAACGGCAGGATGATAGGCACGGTGAGGTAGCGATGCAAGGCCCAGCGTCCTGCACCGTCCATTCTGGCAGCCTCATAGAGGTCGGACGGCACGATCTGCAGCGCCGCCAGCCAGTACATCATCTCGATACCGAAGGACTTCCAGATGAAGACCGCCACGATCGTCCAGAGGGCGGAGTGCGGATTTCCCAGGAAGTCCAACGCTTGGGCAGGATATGCACATCAATCAAGGCGCGGTTGATCGGACCATTGACCGGGCTGAACAGGAACGTCATCACGATGCCGTCGATAGCGGCGGTGGTGACCACGGGCAGAAAGAAGAGCGTGCGGAAGAGCGGCGACAGGCGCAATAGCTTGTCGTTGAGGATGATGGCGACAATCAAGGTCAGCACGAACTTGATGGGCACGGCGGCAAACATAAAGAGGAAGGAGCGCAGGAAGGCCTGCCAGAAGTAGCTGTCGTGGATGACTTCCTGGTAGTTGGCCAGACCGATGAAGGTAAAGGAGGAGGTGAGCCCAGACCAGTCGAGCAGGGAGAAGTACCAGGAGGCAACCGTCGGATAGAAACTGAAGGCAGTAGCCAGGAGCA
The DNA here is from genome assembly GCA_002404055.1 of Chloroflexi bacterium UBA4733. The sequence goes on along the minus strand of DHIZ01000228.1, from coordinate 17,535 downwards.
AGCTGGGCGCCGCGAAGAGGTAGCACCAGCGCGCCTTCCAAAGTCGTTGGCCGAGCGTGCCGCCCTCCCCAGCTCGGCCCGTACCCGCTACCCGGCTCCAGCGCTTTGCTGCGCCTATGGACATGGGAACGCACCCCCCTGCACCTTACAGCTCCTTCGGGTGCGCCGCGGCCAGCAGGTCGGCCCACTCACTGCGGCCGGTGGCGCGCAGGCGTTCGACGTAGCCCGGTAGGTGACCTCGGGTGTGCAGCGGGCCGCCCTCCTGAATAACCGTCCACATCGGGTCTTGCGCATGCGTGGCTGTGGTCATCATTTGACCGTACCAGTCGTCCAGCATTGTCAATGCCGTGCCCACCAGATCAGGACGCTGGGGAGCCAGGTTGTGTTGTTCGTGTGGGTCCTGCGTCAGATCGAACAGCAGGTGCTCCGGGAAGCCGTGATAGCCGTCGTGGTAGGAGCGCATGAACAGGTAGTGATCGAAGCGGACCGAACGCTGGCAGGCCCAGGCCCCCTGGGAGACGACCAGGTAGTCGCGTCCACCTGCCTGACCCGCACGGAAGCTCGGGGCGAAGCTGGCGCCGTCCCAGATGGCGGGCACTTTGCCGCCCGCCAGTTCGACCAGCGTGGCGGCGACATCCGGGGCGTAGTGGAGGCCCGGATCGACGCGCCCCGCCTGCTGCTCGGTGACGCCCGGCCAGCAGAGGATGCCCGGCACGTGCGTCGTGTACTCATCAGAGGTCTGGTGGTCGCCATAGATGTTCAACTCACCCAGGCACTCGCCGTGATCGGAGGAGACGAAGATGGCGGTGTCGTCCAGCACACCCTGGTCGGCCAGCGCGTTGAGGAGGCGTCCCACATGCTCATCGGCGTAGCGCACACCGGTGTCGTAGCCATCGAACATGCGGCGCACGTCGGCCATAGAGGCGGCTTCGCCGGGCTGGCGCGGCAGGCGGGGGTTGGTCCGGGAGTCGTAGCCGGGGATCTCGCGGGCGGAGTGCGGGCCGACGCCAGCCCAGTGCTGCTGGCGCACCTCCTCGGTCAGCCAGGCCGGCAGCGGCTCGGTGGCAAAGGGCTCACCATAGGCTTCGGGCGTGCGGTAGGGTGTGTGCGGGTCCCAGAGGTTGACGTGGAGGAACCAGTTGTCCTGGCCGGCGTTGCGCGTCAGCCAGTCCAGGGCCACGGGCGCCACCTCGTCGGCGCGTTCGCCGCCGCTCTTGCCGGTGTTGTAGATCTCGTTGAAGTTGGCGTACCAGTGCCAGGCGGCGTGCCGTTCGCCAAAGGGGCTCACCGTCACCGTGCGCAGGCCGGCCTGGCGCAGACAGGCCATCCAACTGGTGCGCGCCAGATTCGACTTGAACTGCCGTCCGGTACCTTCGATGAAGGGGTCGGCGGCGACACCGCCGTGGTTGATGACGCCGGTGTGGATGCCGAAACGGCCGGAGAACAGCGCGGTGCGGCTGGGAAGACAGGGAACGTCGGTGGCATAGCAATTATCCAGGCGGACGCCACGTTGGGCGAGCCGGTCGATGTTGGGGCTGGTCTGGCGATGGTAGCCGTAACAGCCGAGGTGGTCGGGTCGCAACGAGTCGATATCGATGTAGAGGATGCGCACGGGTGGTTCTATCCTTTCACGGATACATTAGGCCACGATCGCGCGGCGATCGGGTAGCGGGGCACGGAAGAATTCGCGCAGGGTGAGGGTGGCGGCGCCGATGACGGGTGCATCCGGCAGGGCGGCGACCTCCAGCCGAAAGTTCTCGCGCATCATCGCCATCGCCCGTTGTTGTACCTCCTGGCGCACGGGCGCCAGCAGCAGGTCGCCGGCACGGGCGAGGTCGCGTCCGATGAGAATGAGTTCGGGATCGAAGGCGTGCAGCAGGTTGACCAGTGCCGCCGCGAGATGACGTGTGACATCGGCCATGATACGGCTGGCCAGCACATCACCGCCGGCGGCGGCGACGACGTCGTCGTCGAAAGTCAAGGCATCGGCGCTCCGGCCGCCTGCGCGCAGGAGCGACGGCTCACCGGTCATCAGGGCGGCGCGCACCGCTGCCAGGATGCGCGGTATGGCGACATAGATTTCCAGGCAGCCGTAGTTGCCGCAGGCGCAGCGTGGACCGGCAAGGTTGACGCTCATGTGACCCAGTTCGCCGGCCAGGTCGTGCGCGCCACGGTATAGGTCGCCATCGACCACCAGACCACCACCGACGCCGGTAGCAACGGTAATGAGGGCGAAGTTGGCGACGCCCTGGCCGGCGCCGAACCAGAGTTCTGCCAGCGTACTGGTGTTTCCGTTGTTGTCGAAGAAAGTGGGGATTGAAAATCGGGAGGCGATCTCCTGGCGAAGAGCGAGGCCGTCCCAGGCGCCGTAGGCCGGCGGCGCCAGGTAGCGGCCACTACTGAAACTGACGCGTCCAGGAGCGCCGATGCCAATGCCCAGCAACGAGTGGCGATCGCCGGCGGGAAGCGCCGCCAACAGTCGATCAACCATTTGCCCGACTGTCGCCAGCACCACGGCGCCATCCAACCAGGGCCCGGCCGGTTCTTTGAATTGTTCGACGACGCGGCCAGCGAGATCAACAATGGCCCCGCTAATCGCATCACGGGCGAGGTCGATCCCGAGTGTGAAACGGGCGGTAGGGTTCACTTCCAGGAAAATAGGCCGCCGCCCGACGCGTGACGTGCCGTGGCCCGTCTCCTCGACCAGATGCGCCGCCAGCAACTCTTCGACGATATTGGTAACGGTGGCGGCATTGAGGCCGGTCTTTCTTGCCAGATCGATGCGGGCGATCCGCCCGACATCGCGGACGATGCGGAAGACGGTAGCACGGTTGCGCAGTTTGACGGCCCGATGGTTGATTCCCCGGTTGGTCTCGCCCATCGCCAATGCTTCTACCGTCCTGTCCTGCTACTGCGGCCAACATTGCAATGATAGGTTGATCAAGCGACTAAATCAAATCCGATTGTGTTGCTTCAGGCTAGCCCAGAAGGACGGGACGCTCCTCGTCCAGACGGCCGGCCCCGAAGGTCGGTAGTCCGCATCCTATCCGAATACCACGCGGCCTGGTAGCTTTTTCCCTGGTGATCCCAGCAAACGCGAAGCGCAGTCCGGCGGTCCCGCCCGGCTTACACCGCTCGGCCGCACGCTCCTGGGCCAGGATCTCTGGGAGCAAGCGACCCAGTACGTCCTGCTGCATTCGCTCCTTCCTGTATTCAGTCCTGGTGTGCCGATTGCTTAATGCTGCCGAATAAGGTAGGGTACCAGGACAATTCAAACGTAAGGGATGCTGTACAATGCCCGCACCGAACTTTGTCTTTATTCTCACGGACACTCAGGGCGTCAACGTCCTTGGCGCCTATGGCCACCCTGAGTTGCGGACGCCCCACATCGACCGGCTCGCGACGCAAGGTATCACCTTCGAGCGGGCTTACACCACCTGTCCGCTCTGCACCCCGGCACGGGCCGGGCTGTTTACGGGACGGTATGCCCATACTGCCGGCGCCTGGGTGAACGGACTGCCGCTCGGCAGCACCGTCAAACACATGGGGCAACGCTTTGCTGATCAGGGCTACCGCACCGCCTACACCGGCAAGTGGCACCTCGATGGGCACGACTACTTCGGCAACGGGCTCTGCCCGGATGGCTGGGACGACGCCTACTGGTATGACGCGCGCCGACACCTGGAATCGCTTAATCCCGAGCAGCGGACGCTCTGGCGGCAGGGGCTGCGCTCGATCGAGGCGCTGCAAGACCGGCAGATTGGGCCGGAGTTCACGTTCGGCCATCAGGTCTCCAATCGGGCTATCCAGTTCCTGGAGACCGCCCAACGCCATGGCGACCAGCCGTTCTTGCTGGTCGTTTCCTACGACGAGCCGCATGGCCCCTTCACCTGCCCCCCGGAATACGCAGAACCGTTTCGGGACTATCGGTACCCGCTCGGCCCCAGCGGCTTCGATGATCTGGCAAACAAGCCCGTCTACCAACAGGAGTGGGCCGCGGCGCGTCGTAACGCCTCGCGCGACGGCTTCGCCCATCAGCCGCTCTATTTCGGTTGCAACAGCTTCGTCGACGCCGAGATCGGGCGAGTGCTGGCGGCGGTGGATCGCCACGCTGCCGAGAACACCTGGGTCATCTTTACCTCCGATCATGGGGAGATGCTGGGCAGCCACGGCCTGGGTGGCAAATCGGCAGCAGTCTACGAAGAGATCGCCCATATTCCCTTGATTGTCCGGCCACCGCGGGCTGCCGAGGGTATGGCCGACGCCGGAGCGCGCCTCACGACGACGGTCGGTCATATCGACCTCCTGCCGACCATGCTGGGTCTGGCCGGTCTGCCCGTTCCGGCGGCGCTCGAAGGCCAGACCCTGGAGCCGCTCCTGCGCGGCGAGGAGGCGCCGGAGCGCAGCGCCTTCGTCGAATTTCATCGCTTTGAACTGCCGGGGGACGGACTGGGCGGCTTCTTTCCGATGCGGGCTATTGTCAGGGGATCGTATAAGCTGGCGATCAATCTGCTGGACACCGACGAACTGTACGATCTGGCGAGCGATCCGGCCGAGGTGCAGAACCGCATCGACGATCCGGCATATGCGGCGATTCGTGACCGGCTCCACGACGCCTTGCTCGACTGGATGTATGCCAATCGCGACCCGTTCCGCAGTCCGGCCTGGGAGCGCAGGCCCTGGCGTCAGCAGCGTCGCCTGACCTGGGGCGGCGGCTGGTCCGGCCAGCGCCGCGGTTGGGACGACGGCTACGCCCGTGAACGGTTGAACTACGGGTCAGGTTTGCCGCTTGGCGAGTAAGGGGAACGACACAGGCAGCAGGTTTTGGGAGATGGACCACGTCGGTACCGGAAAGGATGGCTGAACCAATGACGACGCGACGCAGCGTCTTGCGGCTGACCACGCTCCTGCTGCCTGCCCTGGCGCTCGCTGCCTGCGGACAGTCGACAGCGGCCACCGCAGTCGTGGCCACGACTGCGGTGGGCAGCACCGTTGGAACAGCCACTTCGGTGGCAAAGACGACGAAAACGTCCAGTGCAGCGATTGCGGCCGCGGCGGCGAGCGCCAGGTCGCTGACCGGCCAGGTCAGCTTCTTTTCCTGGGGGTCGGTGGCGGCGGTGGCGGAACGGAAAAAGTTCGCCGCAGACTTTGAGCAGGAGCATCCCGGCGCCACTTGTACCTTCTCTCTTTCCAGCGGCGTCTACCTGGACAAGCTGCTGACCATGGCTGCCGGTGGCGACGCGCCGGATGTCTTCTTCGTCAGTCCGACCGACGTGCCGGCGATGACGGCCAAGGGTCTGTTACAGGCGCTGGACGCCTATATCGCCCGCTCGCACTACGACCTGTCCGACTTCGTTCCGGCGGCGCTGCAGCAGTACCGGCGCAGCGGCAAGATCTACGGCATACCGCGTGGTTTCGGCATGGCAGTCATGGCCTACAACGTCGACCTCTTCCAGAAGATGGGCGTCGCGCCCCTCCCGACGGACTGGAAAGACACCTCCTGGACCTTCAACGACTTCCTGGCGATGACGAAGCGCGTGACTTCCGGTACCGGCACGTCCCAGGTTTACGGTTTCCTGCCGCATCCCGGGAATAACCGCGAGTGGCAGACCTACGTCTGGAGTAACGGTGGCGAAGTGTTCAGCGCCGACTACAAGCAGTGTTTGCTGGATCAACCGCCGGCGGTGGAGGCGTTGCAATTCCTGCAGGACCTGATGGTGAAGTATCAGGTCGCTCCCAGTGTGGCGCAACAGAAGGTGCCGACCGGCAGCACTGACCTGTTCATCGCCAATCGGGCCGGTACGACCATCATCGAGGCCACCCAGTTCGCGGAGCTCCGCAACAGGGCGAAGTTCAGTTTGGGATATTGGCGTCACACCGGCCGGCAAGGCCGGCAGAGTACCGGGCGGCGGCGGTGTGGGCTGGGGCATGTGGGCGCACTCAAAAGAGCCGGACCTGGGCTGGCAACTCCTGTCGGAGTTGGTTGGCACAAAGTTTGAGACCACTGAGGTGATAGATGGCACCACCACTCCGCCGCGTCTTTCGGTATTGAAGTCGGCAGCCTTTTTGCAGCCCTCGCAACCGCCCGCCCACGCCGCCATCTTTGACGATGAGGGCGATTATGTGCGCACCGATCCGCAACCGAACAACTGGGACAAGGTCAGCGTTGCTTTCAATACGCAGTTGACGCTGCTGTGGGCCGGCAAAGAGAATGCCCAGACGGTGACGAAAGCGATCGTGGAGGCGGTGAACCCGCTGCTGACGGCGCCGGTGTCGTAGTCCCTTGTTGGGCAGTACGTGGTGAGGCCGGCGGTGATCAAAACGCTGCCGTAGTGAGCGAAGGAGTGCAGCCGATGTCAACCCGACGTACCTTCCTGCGAGCAACGGTAGCCCTGCTACCTGCCGTCGCGTTGGCCGCATGCGGCGGCCCATTGAGCACGACTCGCTTGCCCGCTTCGACTACCGTCACCGCGCCAAAGGCGACGGTGGCGCCTGCGGCGGCGGTGGCGAGTGGCCCGGCCCAGCTCAGTTTCGTCACCTGGGGCGGCGTCGACGAGGTCAAGGTGCGGCAGGGCTACACCGACCAGTTCACGAAGGATCACCCTGCCGTCAAAGTTACTTTTACGCCGACGCCGAATGATTACTGGAACGCCTTGCAGGCCCGCATGGCCGGCGGCGAGGCGCCCGACGTCTATTACCTGGAACCGGCGCACACCATTGAACTGCAGTGCCGTAATGCCCTGCTCGCGCTTGACGCCTACGTCCAACGCGATAAGTTCGATCTCTCCGACTTCTATCCCGACGCGGTGCGCGAATACACCGTCGGCGGCAAGCTCTGGGCACTCGCGCGCGACTTTGCCAACCAGGATATCTTCTATAATGTCGATCTCTTCAAGCAGAAGGGCCTGCCGTTGCCGCCCAAGAAGTTTGACGCCGCCGGTTGGACGTTCAATGACTTCCTCCTGGCCTGTCAGCAACTGACCAGTGGCACCGCTCCAAACAAAACCTTCGGCTTCGCCGTGCCGCAGGGCTTCCGCGCCTACATGGCCTTTGTCTGGTCCAACGGCGGCGACATCGTGACCAGCGCTGATGCCAAGCCGGCGCTCGACCAACCGAACGCCGTCGAGGGCCTGCAATTCCTGGAAGATTTGGTCGGCAAGTATCAGGTCGCGCCGACGCCGGCCGATCTCAAGGCGCAAAACGCCAACAACCTGTTCTTCACCGGGCGGCTTGGCATGGTCACGTCGATCCCGGCCAGCCTGGCGCAGTTCCGTTCCGGCGTCAAGGGCTTTCAGTGGGATGTCGCCCCGCCGCCGCTCGGTCCGCACGGTACGAAGCGGCAGGTGGGCGGCGGCGGGGCCGGCTTCGGTGTCTACGGTCAGACCAAATACCCCGATCAGTCCTGGCAGTTCATGCAATGGATCACCGGCGTGAAGGTCCAGGAGCAAGAGGTTGATTCCGGCACCTCGATGGGTTCGCGCCTGTCGGTGGGCGACTACTTTGTCAAGGTCAACCAGGGCAAGGATCCCCAGAACGTGCAAATGTTCGTCGATGCCTCCAAGACCTCGTTGCACACCGACCCGCACGCCTCCAACTGGCTGGAGATCCAGACAGTGCTCGGCAAGGAGCTCGCCGGCATCTGGGATGCCAGCAAGCCGGCCAAGGATGCCACCGCCGAGGCCGCCCGCCAGATGACGCCGCTGCTCGGCCAGCCTTGCAGCCAGTGACGTCGCGTACCGGCTCGCTCCCGGTGGCGCCGGAGGGACTGCTGCCCTTTGTCGCCCACGCTGGCGCTAGGCGCCTGCCGGTGGCGCCGTGCCTTTGACGAACTCGACCGGCCAGCGCAGCGTGCGCTCCTCAAGCGTCGTCTCGGCGCAGACGCGCGCCCCTCGCCGTTTGAGTTCTTCAAGCATGTCCAGACGCGCCTGCCAGGGGAGGAGCTCCAGCTCGCGCTGGAAGAAGCTGATGCCCTGCACGACGAAAGCCACCGACGCCTCCGCATCGCGGAAGACCCAGTCGGCCCGGTGCGGCACGACGTTCACATCCTGGAAGCCGGCGGCACGAAACCAGGCGGACACCTCGCCTTCGGCAGGCAGACGCCCGGGCAACAGCGCCGGGGTGCCGTCGTCGCTGTGCTTCCCGGCGAGTTGGAAGATTGGCTGGAACCAGTCGCGCAGCCAGGGCTGATCGAAGGCAGCCTGGCAGGCGACCTCCATAGCCACGAGGCCACCGGGATGGGTAACGCGCCGCAACTCCGCCAGGGCCGTGGGCGCGTCAGCGAGGTGCAGGAACGACATGCCCACGCTGGCGTCGAACTGGCCGTCGCGGAACATGGGCAGGCGCTCGGCGTGCGCTCGCAGGAAGCGGACGTTCTTGGCGCGGCGCTGCTTGGCCTTGGTCTGGGCACGCTCCAGCATGCCGGGCGATGGGTCAATGCCGACGATGCTACCCTCGGGGCCGACGGCCTCCCAGAGTCCACCCTCGAAGGTCTGGCTGGCCATGCCGCAGCCGGCTTCGAGGAGCCGCATCCCCGTCCGGAGTTCGGCAAAGGCGGTGAAGGCCCGACGCAGCTCCAGCGCACCGGGCGCCATCGCCGCCACCTGCCGGTCCCAGCCCTCGAACAGGTTGAACTGGGAGAGGTAGATGAGCTCCAGCCGCCGAGCCAGGTACCCGGATGCCGCCAGGATGCGGCGCACTTCCTGGTAGTGTGCTTCACCGGCGGCCGTCTGGACCACCACCCGCCGCCCCTCCTGCACCTCCAGGGCAAGCAGGTTAGAGGCGATGCCGGCCAGCAGTTCGTCGTCGAGGGCGTAGCCGACCCAGGGGCGGTGGCGCTTGCCCCGGATGAACTCCTCTTCGGGGATGGCGCCGTAGTGGCGGACGGCGGCGTGGTTCTCGCTGAAGGTGACGACGCCATAGACCCGGACCACGGCGCCGAAGCTTCGCTCGGCGATGAAGCGATGCAGGCGGTCGGTCGCCTCGGCGCCGATGTCGGGCGTGACGTGAATGCGCCCGTTCCGCTCATGGGCAACTATGGCGGCGGTGGAGACGAGCACCTCGTGGGCGGCGGTGCGCCCGAAGCGAACCGGGATCGGGTAGGCGTCGAGGGTCTGGGTGCGCAGAGGCTCCTGCCAGTAGGTGACATCGAGTTGGGCGGCCTCCTGCGCGAGTTGGTCCTGCACGTCGTAGTCGAAGAACTCCTTGTCCAGACCGGCCAGCCAGGGATCGACGATCAGGCCGTGCTGCAGGAAAGCACGCAGGTCGTCCTCAAGGCCGGCCAGTAAAGATGCTGGCATGGGCTTCCTCCGGTTTCTCCAGGGTGTCGGGGTATGCGGTGGGTTGGGTAGATCATGATAGCGGCTCCTCGGCATGGCCGAGCCACCATCCAAATGGGGGGGGGCCGGAATCTCCTAATGTTCGATATCCCGTTGCTCCGACCCCACACTGGTTCGAGCGTACCGCCGCTCCTCGGCAGGCGGTCGATCCTCGTTCACGCCGGACCCGTCTACTGTCGTTGCCTCACTAATCCTGTTGGAGGGTCCACAACCGCAGGTTTCGTGGAGAGGAGCGTGCCGTGCGCATTCTGGTGCTCTCCGCCAGCCGGCTGCTCCGCCTGCTGCTTGAGGATGTCCTGTCGCCGTTTACCCGGACGCATAACTTGACGGTGGAAGCGGCAACGCTGTCGGAGGTCCGGGCTGCGCATGACGATCCGGTGGTCCTGCTGTCCTTCGAGCGGTGGGACCCTCCGGCGGCGCAACTGGTGGGCGAGCTCAGTGCCGCAGCGAGCGTGTACGTCATCCTTGCTGGTCCCTTGCCACCCGCCAGCTACCTGACGATCCTCGGGGCTGGTGCGACCGATGCCGCCGTGGAAGATCCCGTCGCGTTACACGCGCTGGCGCTCAAGCTGCACCGGTGGCAGCGGGAGGTGCGCGGGCCCCGCTGGCAGATCGGGGACTTGCTGGTTGACGCGGTGGAGCAACGGATCGGCTGGCGAGGGCGCTGGGAAGGGCTGAGCCCGGCGGAGGTGCGGCTGCTCTGGGCGCTCTTCCAGGCGGCTGTGGCTGGGCGTGGGCTGCGGGCGCAGCAGCTGGCCGTACGGTTGGGGATCACGGAGGGTTCCGTGCGCAACGTCGTGCAGCGGGTGCGACGAGCAATCGAGGAGCAACTGGGCCATCCGGCAGTGCTGCGGCACGATGCCGTGCGGGGGTACTTCCTGATGCTGGAGGAGCCGACTTCCCCCGCGTCATCAACTCGGTGACAGAGAACAGCGCGGTGTCACGCCCAGAATGACACGGCCGCTGGTAGGGTATCGGCAGTCAATCCATCGGGTGCTGTGTGGTTCCAATGCCGGTAGCGCAACGGAGGACGGTCGATGACGCCGACAGTTGCGGCGCAGGTGTTGCTGGTGCTTCGGCTGACGCTGGGGCTGATCTTTCTGGTGTCCGCGATCACCAAGCTGCGCCATCCCGCGGCCTTTGTGCGGGGCGTGCTGGAGTATCGGGTGTTGCCCCATCCGTTAGCGATGATGCGCACCCGCATGTGTACCAGGCAGTAATGCAAACCTCCTTGCTGGCGCGCCGCGCCGTACTCCGGACGCTCGCGGGCGGAGCGGCAGTGGCGCTAAGCGGGTGCGCGGCGTCCCTGCCACCCTTGCCCTTCCGGCCGACGCCCGTTCCTACCGCCATCACCATCGTGGTCGGTGACGCCTATGTTCGCGCCAGCGGCGATGCAGCCCAACGCGCGACGCAGACGATGCAGGTGGATAGCGCGGTGATGAAGTGGGCGGCGGCGGCGGCGGAGGCACTGCACAGACAAGTGGCGCTCACCGTGCGCGCGGCCGACCTTCTCCATGCCACCTTCTGGCAAGAAGTGACGACTGGCGCAGCACCGGCGGAGCAGCCACTATACCTCGCCAGCCACGCCATGCTCTGGCGTCTGCGCGCCGGCGGGCTGGCCGCGGACCTTGGCAGCCAGATTGCGCGGGACAAGGGTCTGACGCGCGGGCGGCTGCATCCCGACGCTGGCGCCGCGCTGCAATGGCGCGGTCAGCAAACGGGGCTGCCCGTGGCGCTCTGGCCGGTGCTGGCGGCGACCGATGCGCGGCTGCCGGCGCCACCGGATTCTTGGACGTGGCTGGATGCCGCCAGACTGCCCACCGGCAGCGGCTGGCCGGTACAGCTTATGCCGAACACGCCACCACTGGAGGCCTGGCTGTGGCCCCAGCAGGCCGACCTCGCCACGGCGGACGGCGCAACGCTGTTGATCGACGATCTGGCCGGAGTCGCCGCCCTGACCGCCTACGCCCAAGCGTTCGGGCCGGCGGGCGCCTTGAGTCCGTTGCCGGGTGGCGGGGCGCCAGGCGGCTCAACACCGCAAGCAGCTCAAGCGTGGACAGCGCAGGCGGTTGCCCAAAGGGACCAACAGGTGCAGATGCGGCAGGTCGCGACCTGGTTCCCGGTCGATGAATGGCCGTCAAGCACCACCGGGCCGCATCCTTGGAGTGACGCGGTCGGACCGCTGCGTCGCCTTGCTCCACCGGGCGCCACCCAATCCGGCCTACCCATAGTCACCTATGGGCTCGGCATCCCCACCGCTACGGTCAAGCCCGATCTCATGTACCAGGTAGGGCGGGCCTTGCAAGACGCGGCGCCGGGGTTCCTGGCCTACTCGCCGTTCGCGACGGACCTGACTGTGGCCGGGTTGCAACGCCGGTGGGTCCAGCTCGCCCCGGACCAGGCAGCGACCCTGGCAGAGCTATTCGCGCTCCGCCTCCGCCCCGTCTGGGGTGTGCCACGGCCGCCGTTCGCCCTCGGCAACTGGCCGCTGGGCGATCTGGACACGATCGCCGAGGCAGCACAGTTCAACGGCACGGGACCGGCTGGAGCGATCTCTCACCAGGCCGAGACATCTGCCATGCTCGCGGCGCTGACCAAGAGCATAAGCTTGGTGACGGCACTGGGCACTCTGCCGCCGGCAACCGTTGCTGCCAATGCGAGCCATCTCCTTTCGGTTATCTTTACGCTTATGGCGCAAACAGCAGGCTAAAGCGGCTGCGCGACCGGAGGGAGCGCCAGCGAGTGCGGAGCGCTCGCGCCACTGGAGGTGCTTAATGACGACCAGGCCAAGGTCTCCAACGCCTGGCGGAATACGTCGCTGCTTCCGTTGAGCATTGTTTACAGCGGCCGGCGTCGCTCTGGCGGTTCCCGGCATGGCGAGCGCGCAGAGCTGTGACTGCCCTGGCTGCTTCTACTGCTGTGATACCAGCACGGACACGTACTATTGCTGTCAGTACAATACCGGCGGCTGCCCTGGAGGAAATTGCACGCAAATATGTAGTGGGTTCGGCTGTTGTTCGTGAAGGCAGTGTTGACGCGGCGGTGACATGAGTAGCATGCCAGACGAAACATGCTCGCCGCCGCGACCGAAAGGACGCGTTCAACTGATCGGCGGTAGGGCATTCAGCGGTACCGGCAGCCCTCGTTTCTCGCGGCGATGCGTGCTGCTCGCCCTATCACAGATCGTGGCTGGCAGCGTAGCGCTCGGCGGGAGCGGCTGCGCGGCGGCTTTGCCGCCCCTCCCCTTCCGGCCGACGCCTGTCCCCATCCGCATCACGGTTGTGGTCGGTGATGCCTATACCCACGTCCAAGGGGATCCGCGTGATCCCCAACAGTCGTCCAGTGCGCAACTGGTCGCTGATGGGGCAATCCAGCAGTGGGCAAAAGCCGCCGAGGCGACGCTGCAAGGCAAGGTCGCTCTCACGGTGCGTGCTGCAGACATGATCCACAGTTCCTTCTAGCAGGAGGCCACCCTCAACACCGCCAGTGGTACCGGGTCCGACCACGAGCAGCCGCTCTACCTGGCCAGCCATGCCATGCTCCGGCGCCTGTGGTCCGGCGGCATCTTGGCGGACCTGGCACCGCTGCTCGCCCGCGAGCACGCTGGGCGGGAGCAACTCTCGCCGGACGCCCTGGCCAGTTTGCAGTGGGCTGGGGCGCAGGCGGGGTTGCCTGTGGCGCTGTGGCCGCAGTTGGCGGCGACCGACGCCCGCCTGCCGGCGCCACCAGCCGCCTGGACCTGGGCCGACGCTGCGGTGATCCCCGCCGGGGCAGGCAACTGGCCCGTCCAGCTCTTCCCCCTCGCCCCGACCCTGGAGGCCTGGCTCTGGCCGCAGCAGGCCGACCTGCTCACCGCCGATGGCGCCAAGACGCTGATCGATCAGCCGGCCGGGATCGCTGCCAGCAGCGCCTATGCGCAGGCCTTCGGTCCCCCACCGGCACTGAGCCCGCTGCCTGGGGGCGGAGCGCCGGCTGATCTGGGAGTGCTCGACGCCGCCCAGGCCAAGATCTACAACGCCTGGGCTGAGGCGGCACTGTCACTGCGTGACCAGCAGATTCAGCAGCGGCAGGTGAGCGTCTGGTTTCCGACCGAGGAGTGGCCGCCGGCGACACCGGCGCCGCACCCCTGGCAGGATGCGGTGGGGCCGCTGCGCCGTCTGGCGCCACCGGGAGCGGCCGCGACGGGCGTGCCGATCATTGTCTACGGCCTGGGCATCCGCGCTGACGCCGCTCAGCCCGATGTGCTCTGGCAAGCTGCGCACGCCTTACAAGCTGCCGCTCCTGGCTATCTGGTCTACTCGCCGTTTACTGCCGACCAGACGGCCGAGGGACTCCGCAAGCGCTGGAGCCACCTGGCGGCCGATCAGGCAGCAGTGCTCGCCGCCGTGCTCAAGCTGCGTTTGCGTCCGGTCTGGGGCGTGCCGACGCCCTGGCCGCGGGGGCAGTTCGCGGCGCCCTCCGATGTCGTGACGCCTGCCTACTGGCAGCGGCGCATCAGCGCGGTGGACAACGCCGGGGAACAGGACTTTTCGCGTATTCTGACCGAACTAATTGGGACTTTCAGTCTGGTCCTGGGGCTCGGATTGCTGTCGCCACCGCAGGCCGCCACCAACATGGTGCAGGCGCTCCTCTCGCTCATGCCGCTGATGCAGGTGCATCCGACGTGAGGGAGAAGCAGCGATGAAGGAGGAGGGTTGGCGCTCCCGCCTGATTGAGCAGCCGCGTTGGCACGCGCCGGTGGAGCAGCACTATTGCCAGGTCCATCCCGCTACCCGTGCTGTCGACCGCTGCGACCGCTGCGACCCCGCGCCTGGCGATGCTCCAGATGGCCGGCACACTGAGCGCGGATCATCCGCCGGCAACGCTCGTGCTCAAGGGGCACGGCTTCCAGGCCGGCGAAGTCGTGAAAGTTTCGGGAGAGGTCGATGGGCCGGGGGCGCTGATGGGACCGACCAGCACATATTCGATGCTGATCGCAGTTCCAGATATCGGGCCGGCAAGCCACGGTGGTCAGGTATAGTGCGTGTGAAATGGCCGGGAGACTTACGGAGCGCTGCTGATGGCAACACTTACCCAGGTCGCTGATATCGCGGTGCATGAACTGACTGTCGAGGAAGCTTGGGACCGTTTCAATCGGGCTGCTCTCCGAAACCTCAAGATGAGCGGTGAGGAGTTCATTGCGGCGTGGGATACTGGGAAGTTGGCCCACGATCCCGATCAACCGGGGATCGTGCGCGTAGTCCTGCTTCGCCCCGTTGGCAGATAGCAGTGCCCATCAGGCCGTCAGGACGTTTGCCGGCGCGTTTCAACAAGCAATTGCCTGCGTGACGCTGTCACCTGGCCGCACCTCCGCAAAGCTATTGCAACGAAGCAGGCGTGCGGATAGGACGATGAACCGCTTGGCAGGGACAGCCTGTTGTTCAGCGTGGTCGGAGGGATGACCATGTGTTTGGGCTTGGGAAAGCGCCCTGAGGGCGCCCCGCAGCCCGATAGACCCGTCTGCAGTTACGCCAGGAAGGACCGTACGGGCAATTGCAGGCCGGGGAAGACGTCGCCGCCATCCAGTACACCGTCATGGTCGACCGTCTGCGCGCTGCCATCGGCGTGGTAGACCACGACCTGATTGGTCTCCGGGTAGACCAGCCAGAGTAGCCGCAGATCGGTACTCAGCCAGTCTCGCACCTTTTCTTGCACCATGGTTGCTGTATCATCCGGCGAGATCACTTCGGCCACAAAGTCCGGCTGCGTTTCGTCCGCTTTACGCGGCGGGCGCCCGTCGGGATACTTGCCGGCGGCGACAAAAGCAACGTCGGCCATGCGGGCATGATGGATGTCGCCTTTGATGCGGAAGCGCACCTCCCCGCTCATCATGCGACCCAGGCGACGTTCATTGACGAACTGCCGAAGCTCGGCAGCCAAGTCCAACTCAATCGCCCCATGATCGGGTCCTGGTACCATCCACTCCCTCAGTTCACCGTCAACTAACTCGCGCAGGATGTCGTCCTCCGGCATGCGGTCGAGGTCATCCACTGTCAATCGTTGCCGGGGCGGCACTTGACCGCGGGTTGGAATGGAAACCTCCTCAACGGTCGTTGGGTGCGATGTGGCCATAGTCGTTCGCTCCTCTCTGGCAGGTGACCAAGGGTAGCATGTGCGACGAGGCCGCGGCCGAGCGTGACCATCAACGCGGAGGTGTTGTACGATCCGCGCTTATGGTACCGAATGAGGAGCAGCAAAAGATGGTGATGCCGGCGACCGGGCGGGAGATCCCCTTCGCCCGTATCTTACACGTGCGCAATGCCTACGGACCGACGTTCAGCGCCGATGGTCGCACCATCGCCTTCCTCTGTTATGGCGGCTTCATGGTGATCTCCTGCCTCACCAAGTACCCGGAGACCTGGGCAGCCGGGGTGGAGTTCTACGGCATCGCCAACTTCCTCAGCTTCTTTGAGCATATGGCGCCTTGGCGGCGTTCCTGGATCGGTATCTGCAGTCGATGAGCACCGAGTAGACGTGCTAAAGTACGGCCACCCGGGATAGCGCCGCGGGACCCAGTCTCCATTCGCTCGCTGAAAGGAATCCAACCATGGTCACTGCCGCGTCCAGCCGGCGATTTACCATCGACGATTTGGAGCAGTTCCCGGACGACGGCAAGCGACGGGAACTCGTCGATGGCGAGATTGTGGAGTGGGACGTGCCGAACTTTGAGCATGCGTTTTTCATGCATGTCCTGGCACGCATCATCGGCTTGCACGTGTTGGAGCGTCGGCTTGGCGCCGTTGTGGAGGGGGACCTCATGGTGCGCATCCTCGGCAGCCGTCACAACTCGCGCGGCGCCGACATCGCCTTCTATCGGCGTGGGCATATTCCCGCAGACCGCCGCGCGGCTGCCACTGTCGGCGTGCCTGACTTTGTGGTGGAGCTCATCTCCCCGTTGGATCGCGACGTGGAAGTCCAAAGGAAAATTGCCGACTGGCTGCGCACGGGTGTGAAACTCCTCTGGTACGTCAATCCCGAGACCGGCTGTACCACCGTCTACCACCGAGATCAGGTCTCCGACTTCGGGCCGGATGAAGACCTAACTGGCGAGGACGTCATACCCGGCTTACGGCTGCGCATACAAGACGTGCATGATGAGCTCGCTGAGGTAATCGGGCCGGAGGAAGGGACCGACGATCAGGCACAGCCCTGAATTCGGGCGATTCGCGGGATAGTGTCACCGGATTGGGACCTCAACGCGAATAATCGTCGGTATCGAGTTCCTCCAACAGCTCCCGGAGTCGGAGCTGGAGTCCGGGAAGAACTGCGCCGCCATCTAATGGCTCGCTGGCGGGCACCCGGCGGATGGTCCCCTGGTAGTACACGGTCGTCGTGCCTGTCTCCGGGTTGATATACCAGAGCAACTCGACACCGGCACGCAGCCAGTCATCGACTTTGGCTTCGACCATGCCGGCACGGTCGGTGGGTGAGATAATCTCGACGACGAAGTCGGGGGTCGACACCGTTGCCGCGGCGTCGAGGTCGCGTGGGTAGCGGCCGCGCCGGTAAAAGGCGACATCGTAGCCGCGAGCATCGCGCTCACTGTTTCGGATACGTACCATCCCTTCGCCCGTGCCAACGCGACCGAGGCGGTTGGTGCGGATGAAATGGCCCAGGTGCTCCGCCAGCAAGGCCTCCAAAAAGGCATGGCGCTGTGTCGTCACGTCCCACTCCACGATC
>DHIZ01000228.1:0-347 GCA_002404055.1 Chloroflexi bacterium UBA4733 | reverse complement strand
CGTCACGTCCCACTCCACGATCTGTCCGCCGACGAGCTCACGCAGTTTGCCGTCGACTGGGAACTGCTCAAGGTCGTGAATCGTGTAACAGCGAGTCTCCACAGCAACCGTCACGACGCATCACCTCCTCCTCCTATCAGGTACTTCCGCCGGGAGTATCCTACCTCGCCAATAGATAGTTACATCACATCATTCGGAAGGCACGGCGACAGCAGTAGGATAGGATTAGTCGCGCAACGACGGGCTGCGTTGCGCCTTGACCAGTGTTTGGGCCTCGTCGGCTGCCCAGTCCTGGACGCGTTCGACGTGCTTGGGGAGTGTGCGCTCCGGTAACTGGTCGGGCGACC
>DHIZ01000007.1 GCA_002404055.1 Chloroflexi bacterium UBA4733 | reverse complement strand
GTCAATCTGCACAGCATCCCCGATGGAGGACTCCCGCTTCACTACCCCCTTGCTATCCGAAAAACCTACCCCTTAAAGCCATTGCCAGGTGGGTATGCTAGCTGTCGTAGTGTATGCCACTCCCTGCTTGATGTCAAATCACGGCCAAAAGATGAGGGCTTCGGCCCCGGGAGGTAGCCCTGCCAGGCGGCATGGTAACGGCCTTGGGTGGCGGGAGCGCAGCGCAGCCGGCGGCCTGCTGGGATGGGGCCCCATCCCCGTCTCGGGACGGCGTCGCCGGCAGATGCATCTTCAACCGCTTCTATCAGGTCGATCCCGACCGTGGGCGGGGCCTGGGCTGGTAGTTCAGCCGACAGATCACCGAGCGCCCCGCCGCCAGCGGGGGCTGTTTCGTGCCCACCCTTCCCCCGTCAGGCCAGAGCGGACGCGCGGTGCAAGCCGCGCGTCCGCTAAGTCTGGATTTCGCACAGTGATCAGTCCTGTCGAAGTGCATAGCGGTCGGCGGGTGGAAAGCCGAGTGCGTGCAGGATGGCGGCGAGTGGTGGAGCGAGTCCGGTGACGCGGCGCAAGGCGGAGCCATCGTGCAGCACCAGGATGAGCACGGATAGGCAAGCGAACTGGGCGAGCATCGTGTGGCCGGAGGCGGCGAAGCCGGCCCGGTGCGCAAGCAGTTCGAGGAGCGCAAAGACCAGGAGGGCGACCATGGTGCAGCAGACCAATGCCTGGATGCGCTCTTGCTTATGGAGGTAGACCGGGCGGACGGCCAAGGGACCTTTGACCAGAGCGAAGCGCTTTTCCGGCACATCGCGCCGCTTGGCACTGGCGAGCATCTGTTCGGGGTCCAGGCTGGGATCGTTGGTACCCAGGACGTAGCGGCCATCGAGAGCGGATGCAGCGGCGAGAGCGTCGGCATCGCGGGTCCAGACGAGGCGTAGGGTGGGGACCGCCCCTGGTGCGTCGTCGTCGGCACCCTCCTCGACATGCACCGTCACGAACTGGCGAGCGGGCTGACGGGCGAGGATGGTCGCCAGTCGCCGCTCCACTGTCGCCTTGGTGCTGTACGGACGCCGACCAACCTTGCCGGCGAGGTCCGTGAGCGCCGCCTCCAGCCGGGTGAGGTGCGTGGCGCGCAGCCCGGCGTCCAGGCGCGCTTTGCCCGGACTCCAGACCACCAGGGCATGCACGGTCAAAGGCGGGCGCTCGGCATCGGGATGGCGCAGCAACAGTTGGCGTGGGACGCCCTGAGAGGGTTCCCAGTCGGGATCGTCTTTGGCCCGCTGCGGTCGGTAGCCCAGCGGCGAAGCCGCCAACTCCTCTGCCGTGACGCTGGCCAGCAGGTCTCGTACTGCCCCGTGGCCCAGGCCCGGATCCAAGGGACCGAGGTAGTGCACGCCACTCGCCTCGTAGGCGGCGATACTTTCCAGCGTCAGCATCGCGCGGTCGCTGATCACCAGCGGCAAGGGCCACCCGGCCGGTCGCGCCGGCAACAGGGCAAGGAGGCGCTGCAAGCGGCGCAGATTCGCCACCGGGGTCGTGCAGTCCGCGACATTGCCGACCAACAGGTGGTAGTCGATGGGCACGCCTCCGGCAGCCGTCACCGTACTCGCCATCTCCAGTTGCTTGCAGTCAGGACGGTGATCCGCCGACGCGCGGAGCGCGGCCGTGTAGCCATAGGTGATGAGTTCGGCCTCCTCGTAGGCCCCAAAGAAGCTGATCGAGGTGAGATCGTAGCAGAGCTGCGAGAGGTCGAGGTCAAACGCCACGATCGCCCGCCAGACCAACTCCTGCCACAGCACGTCGAGGTGCGGGACCAGCGCATCGAGCGTGCGCGCCAGTCGGTCATCGTTCGCCTGCCCCGCGTCGAAGCCGAGCAGGTCCGGCAGCGCCGTCTGGCCGAGCCACGTCTCCACATGCACCAAGGGCTGGGGCGCGAGGAGCCGGTTGCAAACCAGCACCAGCGCCATGAGCCCCACATCCAGATCCGCCCCACTGCCAACCAGTTGGCAGCGCTGGTTGACGACCTCGCGCAGCCCCAGCCGCTCCAGAATCGGCAGCAGCAGCGGTAGCGCCCCCAGCGTATGCACCAGATGCTGCTCCAGCACCGCATCGACCAACGCCGCATTGCCCTGCGGCGCTGCCACTGTCTCCGGCAACTGCTACGCCCGAACCGGACGCACCCGACGCCCCATTCCTCGGCCTCCCATCTCGGGCTGACCGCGCCGCCGCCCTGCCACGCGATCAGCCGCCTTGCCTCAGGCTGTGCCCGTGTGCAGGCGGCCGTCACCGCCCCCACACGCCCGACGGACTGCCCAGCGTAGCATCTCCTATCACACTGCGAAATCCAGACTAAGACGCAACCGCGCTGAGACCCGCAAGGCCGTGCTAGCCCAGGAAGCTCGCTGCGGCCGGCAGTGGCGGCGGCGCCCCACCCCGGACGAACACGGGTATCCGGTCGTGGGGTGCCGGGACCGTCACCTCTCCAGGACCCTGGTACTGCGTGCCCGTCCACCAGTCGCGCCACGTTCCGGCCGGCAGGTAGACGGCCTTGCTGCGGGCGCCCTGCTGCACCACCGGCGCGATTAGCAGATCGTCGCCCAGGAGGTATTGCCCTTGCTCTATCCAGGCGCGCGGGTCGTCGGGATAGGCGAGGGCGAGGTGACGCAGCAGGGGCAAGCCTGTTTGCTGCGCCTGGCGAGCCGCCTGACGGAGATAGGGACCCAGGGCCTGATGGATGCGCGCATAGCGTCGCCACAGTCCCAACGTCTCCGCATCGGTCCAGATGTCGGTCGGGTGACCGCGACGGTCGCCATAGTTGTCGCGCAGCAGCGTCGTGAAGGCGCCGAGCTGCAACCAGCGCAGGTACAGCTCCCGATCGCTGGCCGCATCCAGGCCGGCATCCACGAACCCACCGACCTCGGTGTGCCAGTAGGCGTACCCGGCCAGTCCGGCGCCGAGCGCTGCCGGCAGCATCGACGGTATGCCGGTCACCGGCTGCCAGCTTTGTACCGGGTCGCCCGACCACGTGCTCCGTGCGAAGTGCTGGCCGCCGGTGTAGCCGGAGCGCATCCAGAACATCCCGTCGGGCTTCCAGAGCTGCAGCGCGCCGTCCAACGCCTGGCCCAGCGCCACCGGGAAGGCGTTATGCACGGTCGCTCCGCTGCGCCCGCCGCTGAACTGCGCGTCGATCGGCACCGCCTCCCCTAAATCGAACATGCCGCCGTCGAAGCCGAGGTCGACCAGGGCGCGCTTGAGCGGAACCTGCTGCCACCAGCGCACCGCCTCGGGGTTCGTCGCGTCGAGCAGACTGATTTTGTAAAGGGGGCTCAGCCAGGGCTTGCCGTTCGCGCCGCGCACCAGGAAGCCCTGGTCGGCAGCCTGGCCGTAGCTTTTTCGCTCGGGTCGAAAGTCGGAGCTAAAGTAGCCCAACGGTCGATAGCCCAGCTTGCGCAAGCCGTCTGTCAGGCGCCGCACGTCGGGGTACTGACCGGGCGGGATGGCGTCGAAGGGCAGCCCCGGCCAGCCGACGTTGGCCGCATCGTCCGTGGCGTCGTACACGAAGATGCCGTCCACCGGCACGCTGGCATCCTTTAGCCGCGCCGCGTCGGCCAGCACGCGCTGTTCCCCACCCACCAGTGTCTTGACGACGCCGACACCCCACGGCGGCGGCATGGGCGGTCGGCCGGTCAGGGCCGTGTAGCGTTCAAGCGCCTGGGCCGGCGTCCCGGCAACCAGGTAATAGGCCAGCGCCGGACCCGGCACGCTCACCAGCCAGGCGTCGCGCCGCTGCGTGCGCATCTCCCAACTGGAGCGCCGCGTGTCGTCGAGCAGAAAGCCGTAGCCGCGGTTGGAAACGACCCACGGCACCGGCAGATAGGTCGAGCTGCCGTACTTCACCTCGCGCCGATCGGCGGCCCACAGGTCGAACTGCCGGCCGGCCAGCGCCAGGCCGTCGAAGCGCTCGCCAAGCCCGAGCAGCGTCTCCGCCTCGTCCGCCGTCGCAGCGACGGCCGTCCGTGCCACCGTAGCGCCCTGCGGCGGCTGAAACGCGACGCGGATCACGCCCTCGCCCTGCGCCGTCACCTCGACGGTGGCCGTCCCGGCGCCGCCCTCGGTGGTCCGCACGAAGCAGCGCTGGCCGCCGGGGACCGCTTCCAGGCGTTCCAGGGCCAGGAGGTGCTGCCAGGCGCTGGACCCCGACCGCTGGTAGCTCGACGTCCCGTAGGGGCTGTTCCCCGCCGTGCCGGCCGCTTCCCGGAAGAGGAGGCGCCCGCCGTCCCTCGCCTCGATGCCCCAGGGCTGCAGGTGGATCACCACGACGAAGCCGCCTGCTTGTACAGCGACCGGGGACGGCGACGTCGTGGGAATCGCCGTGGCCGCCCCGGACAAGGCGGCTGAGCCGGCCGCCGGCGTAGGCGCCGGCGCAACCACCGCCGACGACAGGCTCACGCGCTGACTCGTCGTCACCGCCGTCGTTGAGCATCCCACCAACCCGACCGTTGCGGCGAGACCGGCGAGCAAGGCGCGGCGGTCCAGCCGTCGTGGAGCACGCGCCGGACAACACAACGCTGAATCCCTCTCCTCCTGATGGGGTCGGCAGCCTCATGGACGACTGCTGCGTGCTGTTCCCCCGCCACGGAGGATACGGCAGCGGGGCCCAGCTGCCAAGAACACCCTGAACGCTGGCCGTCACGCAAGCCGCGCGCCAGACGGTGGCGTGGCGGGGGAGGCCCAGGTC
>DHIZ01000358.1:4084-4291 GCA_002404055.1 Chloroflexi bacterium UBA4733 | reverse complement strand
GCCTCGCGGCCCGGTGGGCGGCGCAGCAGCAGCGATACCTGTCGGTAGGCGGCAGCGTGCTTGGAGAGGTCGTCGTAGATAATCAGCGCGTCCTGGCCGTTGTCGCGGAAGTACTCGCCCATCGCACAGCCCGAATAGGGGGCGATGTACTGCATCGAGGCCGGCTCCGAAGCGTTGGCGGCCACGACGATCGTGTGCTCCATCGCG
>DHIZ01000358.1:781-3946 GCA_002404055.1 Chloroflexi bacterium UBA4733 | reverse complement strand
GTGTGCTCCATCGCGCCGTGCTTCTCCAGCGTCGCCACCACGTTGGCAACCTTAGACGTCTTCTGCCCGATGGCGACATAGATGCAGATGACGCCGGTGCCCTTCTGGTTGATGATGGTGTCCAGGGCCACGGCCGTCTTGCCGGTCTGGCGGTCACCGATGATCAGCTCGCGCTGGCCGCGGCCAATCGGCGTCATGGAGTCGATGGCCTTGATGCCGGTTTGCAACGGCACGGTGACGCCCTTGCGGGTGATGACACCGGGAGCCACCTTCTCGATTGGCGAGGTCTGCTTCGTTTCGATCGGCCCCCGAGCGTCGATCGGCTGACCGAGCGGGTCGACCACGCGACCGACCAACTCCGGTCCGACCGGCACCTCGACCAGGCGTCCAGTGGTGTGGACCTCGTCGCCCTGGCGGAGCCTGCTGTCTTCACCCAGCACAATGGCGCCGACGGTGTCCTCCAGCAAGTTGAGGGCGATACCGCGAATGCCGTGGGGAAATGCCAGCAGTTCGCTGGACATGGCGCCGGAG
Organism: Chloroflexi bacterium UBA4733; assembly: GCA_002404055.1. The sequence goes on along the minus strand of DHIZ01000358.1, from coordinate 3,415 downwards.
AGACCGTAGATCTGGGCGATACCGTCACCGACCTGCACGATCGTGCCGACACTCGTCTGCTCAACCGGGAGATCGACGCCCTCGATCTGGCGGCGGATGATGGAAGTAATGTCTTGGGCACTCAGTGCCATGGCCGTCCTCCTCCTGTCTCTAGCGTTCGCGCAGCAGCGCCTGGCGCAACGTTGCCAGGCGGGCGTCCACGCTGCCGTCCAGCAACGTATCGCCGATGCGGACGACGATCCCGCCCACCATACTGGGATCCACTTGTTGGTCAATGATGATCGCGCTGGCGTGGCGCTGCGCGGCCAGCCGTTGCTGAATGAGCGTCACTTCGGCAGCCGATAAGGGCACGGCCGTGCGCACCGTTGCCTTTTCGATATGCCGCTCCCGGTTCACCAGGTCCTCGTAGCGAGCGGCTACTTCCGGCAATTGGCCGAGCTGCCGGCGTTGAATCAGCAGCGTCAGCAAGTTGCGGATCTCCGGCGCGCCGGCCGAGCCGAGCAGATGCTGCAAGGCGGCTTGCACCTGCTCCGGCCGCAGTTCGGGGTTGCCGAACTGGTGCATCACCTGGTCGCTGCCGAGTTGCTCGACAGCCAGACGGAGGTCCTGCAGCCAATCATCCAGCGTACCGCGCTCGTTGGCGATCTCAAATAGGGCTTCCGCGTAGCGACGCGGTCTGGCAGACGCCATGCGCTACTTGCCGGGGGTAGCGAAGATGAGCACGATGGCAAAGACCAGGGCGATGATCGGCAGCGCCTCAATCAGGCCAACGCCGATGAACATCGTCGTCAGCAACGTGCCGCGCGCCTCCGGCTGGCGGGCGATGCCCTCGACCGTCCGTGAGGTCACCAGACCATCGCCGATCCCGGCGCCGCCTGCACCCAGGCCGAACATCAATCCCGCGCCGATAAAGGCGCCCGCCAACAGAATTGCGTGCTGCATGTCCATGGAAGTGAATCCCCTCTCCTGCATTGACGCGAGACCGCCTCCACAGTCGGTCCGCGGCGAGTTCCCGTACAGCCTGCCGGGATACCTGAACGCCCCTGTTTCTGAATCGCCCGAGCGCTGGCGACTCCATTCCTCCTGCACTACCCTAGGCGTGCTCCGGGTGTGCAGCGACCGTGCCCAGCGGCTCGCCGTGCCGCTCTTCCTCCGGCTCGTGCTCCACAGCGAGACCCGCGTAGGCCAGGAAGAGCATCATGAAGATGAAGGCCTGGATCAGACCGATGAAAAGACTGAACCCGAGCCAGATCGGCATCGGCAACAGCAGCAAGAAGGGCACGTTATACAGGAGCGACTGCAGGATCAAGATCATGATCTCACCCGCCACGATGTTACCGAAGAGCCGGAAGGCCAGTGTGACCGGACGAGCCAGTTCGTCGATGACGTTGATCAGGAACGAAAAGATGGGGATGGGCTTCCAGAGATGGCGCGCATGGCCGGTGATCCCCCGCTCCCGGATAGCCAGCGCCTGCACCAGGATAAAGGTGAAGACGCCCAATGCGAGCGTGGTGTTGAGATCGCTAGTCGGCGACTTCAGGTAGGGAATCGGAATAAGGCCCAGGTAGTTTGAGATGAGAATGAAAACGAAGATCGTCAGCGCCAGCGGCATCATGGCGGCGGCGCGCGTGCCCAGGTTCTGTTCCGCGTAACCGTTGACGAACTCGATCACGAACTCGTATACCGCCTGAAAGCCGCGCGGCACCCCGCTGGTGAAGTTGCGCGACACGATGATCAGCGGGACCAGGATGATGGCAATGACGACCCAGGTCAAGATGATCGTGTCCCAGTTGATGGCGGTCAGCCCGCTGCCGCTTTGCAGCCAGTGTTCACCGATGGGAATGGCCGGCGCCTGACTGCCGGTATTCGTCGCCGCCTGACCGGCCGCCAGCAACGTTGTCAAACTAGGCATGGGCCGCCTCTCCGCCGGCAACGGCGCCATTGCCGCTGGAGAACACGTCATCGACAGTTTTGACGATGAGCTGGTGTTGCGTCCCCAGGTCGAGCGTGGCGCCAATCACACGGCGCGACGCCTCAATCGTCAGGTCCACCACATACGCACGCAGCTCTTGCTTGGTCTGCTCGCGCTCCTGCGCGATGGCGCGCCGGGCCTGCTCGATCAGACGGTCCGCCTCGGCGCGCGCCTGCACCAGCCGCTCCTCGCCCATCTTGTCGGCTGCCGCGCGAGCGCTGGCCAGCACCGCCTGCGCCTCGGCGCGCGCCTGGTTGAACTCCTCAATCTGCCGCTGCTGCTGCGCCGCCGCTTCCTCGCGTGCCCGATCCGCCGCCGCCAGCGCTTCGCGTACCCGCGTCTGCCGCTCCAGCATCACCTTCGTCACCGGCTTCGCCAGCCAGCGGTTGATGAAGTACAACACAATCAGGAAGGACAGGATCTGGAAAATGATCGTGATGTTGACGGAGACCGGGTTCACTGGTGGGAACTCCTCTTCAGAATGGGGGCCAGGGGCGCGCCCCCTGTACGTGCAAGGTAGGAGGGTGCCGTAGGGGCAGGCCCCCGTGCCTGCCCTGCTTTCGGCGTGAACAATAGGCAATGGAAGCAACCGGGGCCAGGGCAGGCACGGGGGGGCCGCCCCCCCCGCCCCCCCCCCCCCGGGGGGGGCGCGGCGGGGGGGG
>DHIZ01000358.1:0-708 GCA_002404055.1 Chloroflexi bacterium UBA4733 | reverse complement strand
GCACGGGGGCCTGCCCCTACGGCAATTGTCTCAACGTGCGACCTACCGCCTGCGCTCGCCAGCATCGCCCGCGCCGCGACCGCAATCGCCAAAGCCATCGTGAACACGAGCCCCAGCATAAAGGCGGGGATAGCCGCTGGCGTCGTCTTTATGACAACAACTGACGCCAGCAGAATCAGCGAGAAGCGTATCCCCATCCCCTGCTGCATCACCCGCTGCGCCTGCGTCACCCGCTCGTTGGCGGAACGGTTGATGCGCCGCGCCAGTATGCTGACGTTCAACGTTCCAATCAAGGCGCCGAAGCAGAGACCAACAGCCGCTTCCCGTCGCCCGGCAGACAAAAGCAAAGCCCCGGACGGCAACATGGTGATTGTTGCCAGGGCAGAAAAGCGCCGCAAGATCACGGCGAGATCAGGATTTGTCAACTTGCCCCGCGTCGCAAACTGAGCCGGACCAACTGGATACCGCTCACGGTCCCCACAATCAAGCCGGCAAAAATGCACACCAAGATGAAGAGCGGCGCCGAGTGGAAGCGGGCATCCAACTGCTCCCCACCGTAGACACCAATCGCCACACAGACTCCCAGGGAAACACCGAACTGACCCGCGAGCGCGAAGGCGCGCACGACCGTGAATTGGTCGTCTTTCAACCAACCCCTTCACTCAGGCATGATCCCTGTTCGCAGAAAGGATGGTACCACACCGCGGC
>DHIZ01000159.1 GCA_002404055.1 Chloroflexi bacterium UBA4733 | reverse complement strand
TAGCGCTGCTCCTTTTGACTCTGGGCGTGGATGTTCCCTTGCCCCCCCTGGCCGCGCAGTCGGCATTCGGGGTTGTGGCAGAATTGCTGGTCGAGGTCCATTGGCGTTTCCCTGTCGCGGCACTTGTGATCACCTCCACAGATGCCCGATGGACCCCGCCTCCGCCAACAACCAACCGCCGACCACGGTTCATGGGGGTGCTACCGGCTCAACCCCCCTTTCTACGGTAGAACCAGATTGCGCCGCTGCGCCGCGGCAGCGCAAAGGTAAAGCCGTCGCTCATGAGGGCGGATCCGGAAAGCTCACGGGTCTCGCCCGTCTCAGGGTTTTCCAGGACATAGTCGCTATCCGGGCGCAGGGCCTTCAGGGACATGGCAAAGCGCTCCTCGGCACACTCCTGATGGCGAATCCCCTGGATCAGCCCCTCGCCTGTCTCTGGACTATCGAACTGCCAGACGACCCACCGTTCGGCGCTGCGGCTGAACGGCGTGAGCGGATAATAGTCGCCGCTTACCAGTAGGCTCGCTGCTCGGCGCCAGATACCGATCATCTTGAGGGCCAGGGCAACGTCATGATCATCTCTGCGGATATCGATGCTGGGGGCAAGCATCGGGGCCATCCCGCAGTGGAAGGCAAAACTGTCGTTCGGTTTGCCAGGGCTGGTGGCGCCCTCGGGTTTGTTCAGGTCCCAGGACAGGTCGTGTCCTTAAAATAGGGGATCCAGGCGTAGAGCGTGTGGTGGAACGCCAGTTTGACCGGGTGCATGCCGTACCCGTAGTCAGTGTAGTGCAGGGGGACCGAGCGGCGCATGGTCTCCAGGTCGTTGCGGCGTCCTCCGGATGCACACGAATCGATCCACAGGCCGGGATTACGGGCCAGCAGGTCATCCCAGAACTGCAGATAGCCCTGCACGTGCAGGTTCTCGTTGATGCCCTGGCGGTCCTCCGCATCATTCTCTCGCCAGTGACGCAGCGGCGGGAAATTGAAGTCCTGCCGGTAGATCTTGATGCCATTGTCCTGGATCAGCGTACAGAGATGATCGGTGATCCAGCGGCGACATTCCGGGTTGCCCAGGTTCAGCAACGCGTTTCGCGCGGGCCAATCATCCGTGCCGTCGACGCGCTGCAGCCACTCTGGATGATTGCGAGAGAGCCAGCTATCGCGCGCGACCCGTTCGGGCTCGAACCAGATCAACAGATCGGCACCGTTTTTTGCCGCGTTATCGGCTATGGGCCGCAGACCACGGGGAAAGCGCTCTGGATCCGGTTCCCACGTCCCCGTCAGCGGCCATCGTCGCTCGTGGTTCTCGTCGTAGCACGGGTACCACCCCGCGTCGATCCACCACACATCATAGGCAAAGCCGGCCGCTTTCCATTTGTCCATGTACCGGATCTGGTTGTCCTCGGTGGCCGCCGTGAATTCCTCGCCGTCATCGGTAGCGGCGGCCGACAGCAGCGGCCGCAGCGGCCTGCCGTCCGGCCGCGGGAGCACATGGTCCAGATACCAGCGGCGCCACAGGTTGACCGCCCGCGCTTCGTCGCCCATCCAGGACATTATGGTCATCCGAGGGGTGCGGATACTCTCCCCCGGCAGGAGCCGGAGGTGGGTCTGTTCTTGGCCAGCCTGAATCGCGACGCCCTGGGCTGTCCCCGTGAACGAGGCCGCCCACTGGCCGGGCCAGCCGATGGCCAGGGTCAGCCCGCTCCCGGCGAACTGGATGCGGACGTACGGGAACGCTCCATCGCAGGGACGTCCTCCGTTGGGCGCGAAGGCGAAAACTTCTCCCTCACGGAGTGGGGTTTCCTCGGGCGTATAGCCCTCCGCGCTGCCGAAGTCGCCATTACAGTGGTACAGGCTGGGGGATGCACCCGCAAACGTCCCATCCAGGGCCTGGATGTCCTGGATCAGCGGCGTTGGTTGGCGGCCTTTGTTGGTCAACCACGCGGTCCACTCTACGACCGGATAATCGAGGTATTCCAGACACTCAACCCGTACATTCAGGCCGGTCTCGACGTCGTTCCCCTCAAAGACCGTTTCCACGATATTTGCATCAATGCGGCGTTTTTGAACAGTGGGAGTCCATTCGGATGGAATCCCGGTGATCTTTTTTCCATCATAGAGAAAAGAGCTGGGCAGATTCTCTGGAGCAGAAATGAACTGTCCCACCCATGATCGGCTTTGCATCATATCTTCCGGCGTCGTTCCAGGTACAAGAAGTTCTGTCGTCATCACGGAAATCCCTCCTCTAAATCCTTCCATGGGGCCTGTTGCCGAACTCCAAGGGATGCGCTGACAATGCGGTATAGCGCAACTTGCCGTCGTTCTGGCTCTCGAATCGCCCCGCGCAAAGCCGCCACGGCCCTTCGGCAGGCGTTTCCGTGGCATTTTCTTTACGATTCCACTCGACTACGGTCGTCGGAAGAGTTCGGCAACAGGCCCCATGCGGCACGTTCCCTTTCGCCGTGGCGTAGAGCACCTTGTTCTCGATGAACACCACCGGGTTCTCGTCGCGGATGGCGGTCTTGAGTAACCCCTTGGCGTCGTAGGCGGTGGCAGGCATCACCACTTTCAGACCGGGGACGTGGGCGAACCAGGCTTCCAGCGACTGCGTGTGCTGGGCGGCGTTGGCCCGCCCGGCGCCGGTCATGGTGCGGTAGACGATGGGCAGGGTGGCTTTGCCGCCGAACATGTACTTGGACTTGGCGGCCTGGTTGACCAGCTGGTCCATGGCGCACATCATGAAGGTCATGTACATGAACTCCGCCACCGGGCGCAGACCGACAAGTGCCGCCCCCAATGCCGCGCCGGCGATGGCCGTCTCCGAGATGGGCGTGCCCACCACCCGCCTGGCGCCGAACTCGTCGTACAGGCCGCGCGTCACGCCGTAGGTGGATTCTTTGATATCCTCGCCCAGCCAGAAGACGCGCGGGTCACGGCGCATCTCCTCGCGCAGGGCCATGTTCAAAGCCTGGGAGTAGGTCACGTCGGCCATCAGACTTCCCTCCCCGCCGCGTCGGCGCCGGTGTAGATGTCGGTCAGCAACAACGCTTCGCCCGGCTCCGGGCTGGCCTCGCCAAAGGTGACGGCACGCTCCACCTCGTCCTTCACGCGGGCATCCAGGCGCTGCAGGCTGTCCACATCGGCCACACCGAGCTGTTGCAGCACGGCCCCGAAACGGATCAGCGGGTCGCGCGAGGCGCGGGCCTGCGCGACCTCCTCTTTCGTGCGGTAGGGCTCGGGGTCGCCCAGGAAGTGGCCCTCGAAACGATAGGTCTTGGCCTCGATCAGGGAAGGTCCTTCGCCGCCGCGCGCCCGCTCCACCGCTGCCGCCACGACGGCATGGACGGCCAGCACGTCCGAGCCGTCGACGATGACGCCGGGGATGCCGTAGGCGGCGGCGCGGTCGGCGACGTTAGCGATCGCCATATCCTGGGCGACGGACTAGAACTGGGCATACTGGTTGTTCTTGCAGACGAACACCACCGGCAGCTTGAGGGTGGCGGCGAAGTTGATGCCCTCGTGGAAGGCGCCGTGGTTGGCGCCGCCGTCTCCGAAGAAGCAGAGCGCCACTTCCGGGGAGCCACGCACCCAGAAGCCGAGCGCCGCCCCGGTGGAGATGGGGATGCCGGCCGCCACGATGCCGTTGGCGCCCAGCATGCCGTGGTCGAGCGAGGCGATGTGCATACTGCCGCCCTTACCCAGGTTGTAGCCGGTGACTTTACCCATCAACTCCGCCATCATGGGCGCCAGTTCTAAGCCCTTGGCGATGCAGTGACCGTGGCCGCGATGGGTGCTGGAGATCACGTCGCCCTCGCGCAAGGCGGCACAGGCGCCGGTGGCGACGGCTTCCTCGCCGATGTAGAGGTGGACGCTGCCGTAGAGCCGCGCCTCCAGGAACAGCGCTTTCACCCGCTCCTCAAAGCGCCGGATGCGCAGCATCGTCGCGTAGAGCTGCAGCAACTCCTGGTCGGACAGCCCGTGGCGCTCGATTGGCGCGGTGGGGACTTCGGTCAGCGTTGCCACGTCGGTCGGCACGATGAGCGGCGCACTGCTGGTCCCTGTCCAGGCCGAAAGCGCAGCCAGACCGGGAGCAGATGGTAGGTCAGCCAGCACCAGGTCCGCCCCTTCTTCGGCGCAGACCTGTGCCGCCGCCAGGCCGATGCCGCTGGCCGCACCGGTGATCAGCACCACTTTGCCCTGCAAACGCACGCCCCGTCCTCCCGTCACCATGATGGTCGGCTACACCTGCCATGTCAAGCCGACACGCTCCATAACCCGATCCAGTTGCTGCTTGGCGGCCGGGATCTGCTCATCCGGCAGGTGCTCGATCAGCATGAAGCCCTCGGGGCAGCAGCCACCGTGACGCCGCTGAAGCCCAGGTCTCTGAGCCTGCCGGCCATGGCAGCGGTGATGTCTCCCACCGCCGCCGGCATCATCCACACTACGCCCGAGCGCACGGGTAGCCTCCTTCATCATGTGGCGGCACGCCAGCCTTCTCCCGGTATAGTACTCAGCATCACCCTTGGACGCGAGCGCTGCTTCCTGGTCGTCGGTGGTGTCGTTTGCAACGCTTTGAGCAGGTCGGCAGCCACTTCCCGCAACATCATGCCAATGGCCGCCTTGCCCACACCATCTTCCTCTCATCTTGACCGAGGCGCTCGATCTCGGCGCCCAGCCGTCCGACCTCGTCGTCTGCCACCTCCTTGACGACGACGTACATCCCGCTGTGCCGGGGGCCGCTGCCAGCGAGCGCCGCTCCCGCCTCCTCCCACGTCGCGGCGTCCTCGGGCTCGATCGGATGGAACTCGTAGCCGTCGTAGCCGAGGTCGGCGGCGATGGCCAGCCGTGTGGCGTGGGGATAGTGGCGCCGGTGGCCGGTGAAGTGGTTGTCGAAGAGCAGGACGGGGTTCGGAATGCTCACGCCGTTGTCTGCTCAGCGGAGACGGGAGGTAACTCGACGGTGATGGCGCTGCGGGTCGCAGCCGAGGCATAGAGCGCGTCGAGGACGGCGTGGATGACACGCTGCCGGCGCAGCGGGGAAGCCGGGGGCCGGTCGTCGCGGATCGCCGCCGCCATATCGCGGAGCGGATAGACGAGGGTCTGCCGCCAGTCGGCCGGCTCCTCCGGCAGGGTCTCACTCGAAAGTTCCTCGTCAACGCGGTAGGCGTGGCGGAGGAGGCGGGTCTCCTTCCCCTCTGGGGTCATCGACAAGTCGAGGCCCCCGCGCGTCCCGCGAATCTCGACGCGGTGGCGTGGCGGGCCGTGCTCGGCGGCGCGCCGCTCCCAATGAACGGTCAGTCCGCCGTCACACACGATTTCGGCGGCCAGACGTCCGTCGACGTCCGGCGTGGGCGGGCGCCGCTGCTCCGACAAGGGAAAGTAGTTCCCCAGGGTGCCGAACACGGTCCGTGGCCGGAAGCCATCGCCCAGGACTTCGGCGATCCAGTCCAGGTCGTAGACGCCCCAGTCAAAGGCGATGCCCCCGCCGTTCCTGGCTGGATCGTTGCGCCAGGGAGGCAGTTGGGCGCCGACAGGCCAGGCGCGGGAAATTGCCTCGAACCAGAGCCGGTAGACGACACCGAGCTCGCCGCCGGTCACCATCTGGCGGGCCCTCCGCGCCGTCGGCGCCGCATGGAAGCGGCAGGAGCAGCAGCCGACCTTGAGGGAGGGTTTGGCGGCCGCCGCCGTCTCGATCTCCTGCACTTCCTCCTGGCGGAGCACGAAGGGCTTCTCGCAGAGGACGTGTTTGTCCGCCGCCAGGGCAGCGAGCACCATTGAGCGGTGCAGGAAGGGCGGCGTGGCGATGTAGACGGCGTCGATGTCCTGCCGCTCCAGCATCGTGCGGTAGTCCGTGTAGACGTCGGCAACCGCCAACTCCGCAGCGAGCTGTGCCGCTGCTTCGCGCTGGACGTCCGCCACGGCAACAGCACGCAGCAACGGATCCTCCTGGAACACCCAGGAGACAAGGTGAGCAATCCGGCCCGCGCCGATGATGCCAAACCGAACGCTATCCAATGGCTCCCCCTTATCCCGACCGCCCTGCGGTCTACCGACTCCCCTTGTTCCCGCAACACCTCCCCGATCTGCTCCCCCGTTAGACCGGGTCACGTATGGTAGTTGGCGAGCACGTCAAACGCAGCGAGCGACTCAGGGGTGTGCATCCCCAGCATCAAGAGTGCCGGAGAACCCCATTTCCCGCGTAAACTGGGTCCTATTCCCGCGAAATCAACACCTCCTCGAACTCAACGGCGTATGGTTGGGACCATCTCTTCCAGTGCATCCTCCGGATGTGATCTGCGCCGCAGCCGACTACTGCCAGACCGTGGTCGTATAACTCAGGTCGGGCCAGACGGCAGGTGCATGAGCGACACGCCCCTCTGCGTCGACCGCCGTGACGGCGTACGCAAGCCCAGGTGTAGGGACGGACAATTTGCCGCGATAGACTGCTCGTCGCACGTGCGCGAACGGCTGCTCGTCCCACATCCCCTCGGACGGGGAATCCAGGCGGCGATGCCGGACGACCACACGTGTGATCGGCACCGGCCCCACAGCGCGCACTTCCAACATCAGCGGTTCCTCCGGTCGGACCAAGTCACGGGTGACCAGGACCATCACGCGGAGCTGCCCTGACCAGCCGTTTCCAGGTAGGAGCGATGCCGCGACGGGCTCGCCGAGAACGCTCTCCAGGCGATGAACGAGCGTTTTGTAGGCGGCCACCGCCTTGCCATTGACGGTCGCCATAATTCCGAGTTCTCCCTGATTGGTAATGTTGCCGGCGAGGATCTGGATCGCCTCGCGCAGCCCGGACTCGCGCATCAGCGCGAGCGCTTGTCGGCCGGCCTCGCGTGCTTCGACGAGATGCCTGGCGACAATCAACTCTTCGGCGCGGCGCAACTCCGCTTCGACCGGTCCCCCAGGATAGAGGACTTCCGCAGCCGCGTCGTAGCGTACGACCCAGCGCAGCGTCTGGAGGAGATACTGAAGACGTTCTTGGTGTTGCCGCTCGTCGGTGGCAAGTCCGACGAGCATGGCCTCGATCGCTCGCTCAATCGTCGCCAGCGTCGCCAGATTCTCCGAGCGCGGGTACCGCCCGGCCCGGAAGGGCGGGACCGCATCCTCCGGTGGCAGTTGGTGACCGTTCATGCTAAACCAGGTAAAGGCTGCGCATTCCACCTGTCCCATCGCGCCGGTCCAGCGCGGACCGAGTCGCTCAAGTTGGCCGTGGATGTGCGCCATACGCGCCGCCCGCTCCGGACCATAGCAGGCGGCGCTGAACCGTGCGAAGAACGCCTCCGCGGTCAGGTCAGGCTGCCACGGCCACTGGAAAGTGTAGGCCGCGACCTCCTCCACGGCGCGGGTTCGCCAGTGGATGCCGAGCACTCCCTGGCAGCCCTTGGCACGCGCATCCGACAGCAACGGCGCGAACGCCGTCACGTTCGGCTGCGGCCCCCACTGATCCCGACGGGACCCGCCACCGTCGCTCTCGAACCAGGGGATGGTCCAGCGTTGCCGCTCCGGCCGCAGCTTCCCGTAGACTGCGCTAACGTTCGGCTCAAACGTGGGATCGATGTTGTCGAGAGCAGCGAAGATCACGTCGGAGGGTAGGGTCCGATCCAGCCCCTCGTAGAAGTCGGTGAAGCGCATCCACTGATCACCACCCCAGCCGCTCAGGATCAGGCGCACCCCGGGAGCCACCTCCTGGAGGATCGATCGGGCCAGGCTGGCGTACCTGCTGATCCGAACGCCTTCCGCGATGCGCCCCGGGTCCTCGAGGTAGCCAAACTGGGGGGCCAGGTTGGCGTCGACCGCGCTGGCCAGGTCGCGCGGCGGCTGGAGAATCCCCGCGCCGCCACGCCCCTCGGCCTGCCAGACCGACAGGTAATCGAGTGGGTACCGCCGGACCAAATGCTGAATCCGCAGGCGCAGCGCCATCACATTGTCCGGTGCCTCAGGATCCCCTTGGACCTCGAACCCCACACACGGATGAATCCCCCGCGAGCGGGCGTAGGCGAGCGCCTCGGCGAGCATCGCTTGCTGCTGCTCGATGCCGGCTTGGGGAGTTGGGTAGTCGAGCGCACAGGCCGCCCCGAAGAGGTCGCGGGTGTAGAGTTGATCGGTGCCGAAAGCGTACTCGCTCGTCGGCGTCGGCACCACTCCCCAGATATGGGCGTGCGAGCCACTCGTGCAGAGGGGCAAACCAGACCGTATCCCCCCCTGGGCATTGAGATATCCTGCCCACGGCTCGTAGTCGTAACTGTGAAAGCCGACGAAATTTGCCCGCTGTTTCGCCAGTTGATCGTAGAAGCGGCAGTGATCCTCCAGGTTCCAGACGGTTGGGCTGTTCAAGAAATTGTACCAGGGTAATGTCCCACGAATCTCGAAAGCGGGATGCTCACGTACGTCCAGTTGTGGGATGACCGCATCCGGCCGATGGGCAGGGACGGCGTCTCCACCAAGAAAGAACCCGAAGCCGAGGTGCTCGAGGAAAGCGTAGACTGCCCATTGCACTGCGACCGGCGATCCTCCGGTAATCAGCAGAAGTGGCCGGCCACGCTCGATCACCGTGCGCAGGAGAATCTCCTGCTCCCCATGTCAAATTACGGCCGTAAGGGCG
>DHIZ01000153.1:2051-2876 GCA_002404055.1 Chloroflexi bacterium UBA4733 | reverse complement strand
TGATCGAGATGCCCGTACTGCCAGACGATCTTCTTCGTGTGCCGATCGATGACCACGATCCGCTGGCCGTAGTCATCGGTGGCGCCGATCAGCCGCCCCGACAGCGGCAGCGCCAACGATGGCTTGTTGAGGGCGCCGTCGCCCGCCGCGGGGCCGTAGCTCCAGATCACCTTGCCTCGCTGCGTGAGGACGTAGATGTGGCCTGGGTCATCGAAGCCCGCCACAAGCACGTCGCCGTTCGGAAGCAGCTGGGCGTCCGACGGATAGCTGGTCGGCGTGCGGATCGTCCAGCGCAGCCTGCCATGACGATCGAAGCGGTCGACCCAACCTCCGATCTCGGTGACCAGCACTCCTCCGTCGGGCAACGGGGTGTCACCGTTGGGTTGGGAGAGCGACCTGGGCGGATTGTGGACGCAGTCTCCGGCCTGTCCGATGGAGCGAGCGATGCCGTGGCCGGGACGGATGAAGAGCACGCGACAGTTGATGATGTCGGCGACGCTGATCAGTCCGTTTCGCAGCCGGTAGGCGTCGTCAGGGTGAGAGAGGTAACCCGGGCCGCTGCCCGGCACGTCGTTGCGCCCGTACTGGAATGCGATCCGGGGCCGGCGCCCGAGCCGGATCAGGGCCAGCGCATCTGAGAACTCCTCGTTGATGGTGATGCCGCGGCCGCTGGGGGTTAGGAAGGCGTCGTCGGGCCCGGCGAACGCTTGGCCAGGGCGAAGGTCGCCCGCGGAGGGAAAGCGCCAGACGATCCGCTTGCTCGGCGACACGGCGATCAGCCGGTTGTTGTCGCGGTCTGCGATCAGCAGGTATCCGGGCAGGGGC
>DHIZ01000153.1:0-1885 GCA_002404055.1 Chloroflexi bacterium UBA4733 | reverse complement strand
GCCGCCGACGCCTGACGGCCTCCGCCTGCCGAGGAGCTCGTAGCGGCCGGATGTCCCTGCTCGTGCGTGCCGGCAGTCGAGCCAGACCCCCCGCAGCCCGCGATGCAGCCCGCGGCCAACACAATCATGCTCGCGATTGCAGGCGTGAGCCGCACCCTCCGAACATAGGAGCGGCGCATAAACCCTGGCTAGGTGGCTCATAAGAGAGCTCTCATGAAGCCGTGAGGCGGCACTTAGGTCTTCGACCGAAAGTGGTCGCGCAAGGTGAGCGACTACCTGGACTCCTCCGGCCTCGAGGCTCCGCCACGGCCAGCGCGCGAGCGGCCGGGGCGCAAGCGCTCTGGGATCTCGCCCGCGGTGGCCCTACTTCCGCTGCGCCTCTTCCTCGGCATCACCTTCGTTTACGCCGGGATACAAAAGCTGAGCGACCCGGGTTTTCTTCACGCCGGGGCTCCCACCTACATCGGTACCCAGCTGACCGGCTTTGCCAACCACACGCCCGGTGGGTTCATGCTGCGTACGTTTGCAATCCCACACGCCGAGCTGGCCGGCGTCGGGGTGGCGATTGCCGAGATTCTGATCGGACTGTTGGTGACGCTCGGCCTCTTCACTCGGCTCGCGGCGGCGTGCGGTCTGGGCCTCAACCTGCTCCTGTTTCTCACCGCGAGCTGGCACACCTCGCCGTATTTCCTTGGTCCCGACATCGTCTTCACATTCGCCTGGCTGCCGTTCGTCCTCACCGGCGCCAGCGGTCAACCGGCTCTCGACAACGCTGTCCTGAAGCCCTCGGATGCACTTGTGCGGCGGACGCAATTGCGGACCTCGACACAAGGGGCGGCGGCTGCACCGGGGTCGGCATTGACGCGTCGAGTGCTGCTGGCGCAGGTTGCAACAGGCGCGCTGGCGCTGTCGGGGATCGCCGCGTTGCTGAAGGGTCGCTACAGCGGGCCGACACTCAGCGCCAGCGCCAACTCGCCGATATCGACGGGTGCCAGCCATCAGGCCTCCGGATCGGGTGGTCAGGGCAGCACAGGTGCGAAGGACGCGGCTCTCCCATCCAACGCTGTAAAGCTCGGCCCCTCGAGCCGGCTTCCGACAGGGCAGGCGGCCGAGTACCCGGATCCCTCCGACGGCTCCGCGGACATCCTGATCCGCGAGTCAGACGGCAGCCTGCGGGCATTCAGCGCCATCTGCACCCATGCCGGCTGCACCGTGAGCTTCCAGGGTGGGGAGATCGTCTGCCCATGTCACGGCGGCGTCTTCAGCGCCCAGACCGGGGAGGTCGTCTCCGGCCCGCCCCCGACGGGCCTGGCAGCCAAGAAAGTGCTCGAACACGGGGGACAGATCTACGCGGTTCCCAGCTGACCGGCGCTACGGGACCTCGCGTAGCGGCGACTCGGAGCGCGGCAGATCAAGGGCGGACGCCAGCCCGCGCGCCGTGCGGGCCACGACGAGGAAGGCGGCAGGGAGGACCGCAGCACCGGTCAGGAACAGGAACCACGGCTGCATGACGTCGGTCCCGGAGCCGATCGTGTGCACGATCCCGAGCAGCCAGAAGAGCGCAGTGAATCGATGCCAGCGCCGCCAACGGGCGGCGCCGATCGCGTCCCGGAAGTAGTAGGAGAGGCCCAGGGCGGCAAGGCCGTAACCGGCGACGATTCCGATCGCGGTCCACGCGGGGCGGTATGGGCCAACGAGCGGAATCGCAATTCCGGCAAGTCCCGGGTGCAGGAAGTGGTCGCCCAGCAACGAGATGCCGTGGAGCGCGATCAGGGCAAGGGTGGCAAGAGAGAGGGCTTCGTGAACCGGCCGCAGTTCCGAGAGCGGCGCCGTGGCGCTGCGACGGCTGCCGATCAGAATCCCGATCGCCACGCTGACGCTGGCG
>DHIZ01000261.1:1871-7920 GCA_002404055.1 Chloroflexi bacterium UBA4733 | reverse complement strand
TGCGGTGATGGCGTACGCGAAGGGGCGCTGACAAGCCTCTCAGACGTTGACAAGCGGATGGGCGGACGATACAGTCCTGGTAGGGTATGTTCATGAGCATGGTGTTGCCTGGGGCTCACCTGCCACCGTTCGAGAATCAATCGCAAGGCCCCGACGCCGCCCTATCTCGAATGAAAGAGTCAGCGGCATGGACCACTGGAGATACGTCGTAAGGGAGCATGTCATGCGTTCACTTCCAACCGCCACGGCGCAACTTGGCCGCCGTCGCTGCTTACAATTGCTAGCCCAATTCGGAGCAGCAAGTAGTGTCGCCTTGCTCGCCGCGTGCAATGCCGGGGCCACCGGGACGGCTACTTCCCCCACGGTGACACCCGTGCCGGCATTGACCCAGACGTCCACGACCATCAGTAGCGCTGCCACGGCGAGCAACTCCGCCGCGGCAGTATCAAGCGCTTCCGCTCCAACTACATCCCAGGCGACAACGTCGAGCGCTTCCGCCGTCACCTCCAGCACCTCCGCCGCTACGTCCAGCGCCTCCGCCGTCACGTCCAGCACCAGCGGCAGCGCTTCCACCGTGTCCGGATCCTCTACCACCGGTGCGTCGACCAGCAGTTCGACAACGTCGTCCGCGACAGCGACCACGTCCAGTTCGACGGCGCAGTCTGCGGCGGCTGTCAACGCCTCCGCCGCCCACGGCGGCCGGCCCATGTTCCAAATGAACGCCCAACATACTGGCCTCAGCCCCTACGCCGGCCCTCGCGCGCCCGTCCTCCTGCGCACGTATCAGCTTCCCGCGCCGACCGAGGCAACCCATCCCCCCATGGACGTCGAGAGTGAAGCCGCGATCGGTCCCGACGGAACCATCTACATCGGCAGCTATACAGGCGTCATGGTCGCCCTGCGTGATCCTGGCAGCGGTACCCAACTCTCGCTCGTCTGGCAGTTCCACCCCGCCGGCGCATCCTCGTGGCACACCACCCCTGCCATCGCGCAGGACGGCACCGTTTACGCCGGCTTCAGTACCGGCGCCCTTACCCCCGCCGCCCGCGGCGCCTTCTACGCCTTGCGTGCCCCCGCTGCCGGTGCCGCCGAACCACAGGTAGCCTGGTCCTACGACTTTGGGGCAGGCTCCGGCCGCCAGACCTCCTCACCAACCATCGGTCCCGACGGCGCCATCTACGCGGTCAGCGGCGCCGGAAAGCTGTATGCCCTCACCCCCGACGGTAAGCTACAGTGGAGCACGCCTACCGGCCCCAATATTGAGGCCGCTCCTGCGCTCGGCTCCGACGGTACCGTCTACCTAGCCAGCGTTGACGGAAAGCTGTACGCCGTTCGCCCGCCGTCGGCCGGCGCCGGCGCCGGCTCGGTCCGCTGGACGTTTGACTTCGGCCAACATCTCGGCGCGCTGCCGTTCCCCACTGCCGAGGGACCCTACCCAAGCAAGCAGCCATTTGGCGCCAACGGTATCGGCACGCTCGCCTCGCCGACCATTGGCCCCGATGGCACCATCTATGTCGGTGCGGACAACAGCAATATGTACGCCATCACGCCGGACGGCCAGATGAAGTGGCTCTATGAGGCGGAGCGTGAACTGGCGGGCATCGCCTCCACCGCCGCGCTGAGCGCCGACGGCAACACGCTCTACTTCGGCGCCAACAAGGGCGGTCTCTATGCCCTCGGCGCCGCCGACGGCAAGCGCCGCTGGCAGTTCAACGTCTATGGCTCAATTGATCCGTCACCGACTATCGACAAGAACGGCACGCTCTACAGTGGGAGTACCATCGGTCACGTGTTCGCCCTGGAAGCTGATTCCGGTCGCCAGATCTTCGACTACGACGCGGGTGGTACGGTCTGGACCGCTCCCGGCCTCTTGCCCAACGGCACCCTGGTCGTCGCCACCCGCAAGGGCAAAGTCATGGTCCTGGGCGACCATTAAGCGCGTCTCACGCTTGCGCGGCGGGCTGCAGGGGTCGCGAGGCCGGTATGCTGTTGCCTGGGCGGCCCTATTTCAGGGTATAGATGTGCGTTTTGCTCACGACAAACACTTGCCCCG
This sequence comes from Chloroflexi bacterium UBA4733, assembly GCA_002404055.1. The sequence goes on along the minus strand of DHIZ01000261.1, from coordinate 5,867 downwards.
TCTGGCCGGCCACGGCGATACCGGACAGATCCTCGGCACCCGGCAACGGCGCCGACGTGCTCAGTAGCCTTCCGTCGGCGTCCAGCACGCTCACTGTACGATCGGCTGTGTTGAGCACATAGAAGCGGTCGTGTACGCCGTCGACGGCTAGATTGCGCGGATGGCTCCCCGTCGGCGTCGTCCGAATGATCTGATTGGTGGCAGGATCGATGAGTGACACGCCGCCGGAGAGCTCGGAGGATACGAGGATTCTCCCCGTCTTCGGATCAGCCGCCACCGCCCAGGGGCGTTGCCCAACACGCAACGTCGCCACCACGCTGCCGCCGGTCGGATCGAGCACGAGCACCGCATCGCCCTCGGGGCTGGCCAGATACAGATCGCCGTTCTGCGAGGATACCGCTACGCGATTCACCTTGACGGGCAAGGCGACGGTATGCGTCGTCCCCGTCGCCACATCGACCGTGAACAGGCTTGCCGTCGCCGTATTGCCGACGTAGAGCACTCGCTTCTGCTCGTCGAAGAACGGACCGGTCGGAAACTGGTTGTCGGCGATAGTCCGGATGGCGCCCGTGGTCAGGTTGACTACCTGCACCCGGCTGCTGTCGTATGTGTTCGGTCCGGTACGGCGCCACGTCGGTGCATAGACCGTCTGGCTTTGCTGATCGAGGGCGATGCTACACAGGGAGTCGCCCAGATCGAAACGTCCCACCTGCTGCTTCGTCGCCGGGTCCAGCACCAGTAACTGGTTCGGTCCGCCGTCAGTGGCATACAGGCGCTGCCCTGTGTCGTCCACCGCCAGGTCACAGAGCGACTGCCCCACCGTCATGGTTGCCGCTATGGTCAACGGCGCGGCCGCACCGGCAGTTGTCGTTGTACTGCCGCCACCCACTGCGCTCCCAGACACAGGTGTGGCGCTGGCAGTAGCCGCCGTGACGGTAGCAGTCGCGACTACGAGTGGTGCGACCGTGGGTACACCGCTCTTCGCTGCCAGCACCGCGCTTGCGGTCGAGGTCGCGACGGGCGCGCTGGTGGCAGCCGCCGCTGCGCCGGCTGTGACCGACGACGGTGCAGCCGTCGCCAACGCTGGCCCCGACGTCCGCCCTACACCATGCCTCGCCAGCGCCACGACGACAAGCAATGCCAACACCAACACGACAAGCGGGAGGGCCAACCAGAGCAGAACCCGCAGACGCCGATCATCCGGCCCCGACGGACTTGCTTCCTGCATCAGGATCGGCCGCTGCGAGTCCGTTCCCTCTCGCAGCGGTGGTGACGCCGGCTGCGGCGGCGATGGTGATTCCGACAGCGGCGGCGAGGGACGGTGAACCGCTGCTGTCACGTCTTGCGGCCGTTGAGACAACGGCTGCTCGAGGCTGGCAAGCTGTTGAGATAACCGCTGCTCGAGACGAGCCAGCCGGCGTTCCTGGGCAGCCATCACGGCGAGGCGGCGCTCCAAGTCGGCCTGCGAAGGCACAGCGGGCACGGCTGGGGGAGGCTGTGGCGCCGGAGCAGCCTCGGCCGGGCTCGGCGGCAGCGGCGCCTCGCCGTTCTCCGCCGCGGCTGCCTGCTGGTTCGCACTATCGGACCGGTCGCCCCGTGCGCCTGGCGGAAGCTTCTGGCGCTGGGCCCACAGCTCCGCCAGACGTTCCCGTGGGTCCTGCGCTGGACGATCATCGCTCATCGGATGACTAAGATTACGGGCTCAGCGGCGGCTGGCTGCTGACGCGACGATGGCACGGGAGTAGTGAAGCCGACGCCCACCTCCCGATTAGCCACGATACATCCTTGAACGAAACACCCTCGGTGAAGCAATGGGGCCAGTGTGCCAACCTGTAGAGGCGGATAAACGTGCTGAAGTCGCCATCGAGATCGGCCCAGGGCAACGAACAAGAGTATACGCGCTGCTGCCGACACTGTCAAAAACGACACCTGCTGTCGCTCGCCGGCCCACAAGAGAAGGCTTAAGTGGGCGGTAAGTCGATCATCTCCGTCTTTTCAGACTGCCTCCACGGCGATGCTATCCCAACCCATCCCACCATTGGGCTGCGGCAGGCTGAACTGCTCGGCCTGGAGTTGGCCGCTCCCGTCTGTGGCCCGTGACACCAGTGTCGCCGGTACGCCGGCGTCAATGCGAAACGTGCCCTCCCATTGCAGGAATGTGTCTCTCCCCGGTCCCGGCGTGAGCGTGGCCACCTGCCAGGTCTTGCCCCCGTCACTGCTGAACTCGACTTTGGCGATGCCGCGCGTGCCGGCATAGGCAATGCCACTCATCTGCTGGGAGCCCGCCTGTAGTCGGGCGCCTGCCACCGGGACATCGATGCGCGACATCGTCTTCACGACAGCGGTTTGACTCCAGTTGCGCTGCCCCCACCAGTCCACGTACTGCTGCGTCATGGGCCGGAGATTCACCAGCCATTTGGCGTTCTTCAGCCCGTAGCGGCCGGGCGCGAGCAGGCGTACTGGGAAGCCGTGCTCCCGAGGGAGCACCTGACCGTTCATAGCATACACGAGGAGCACCTCGGGATCGGTCGCTGCATCGGACGGCAACGCGCTACTGTACTCATCAGCGCTGATGGCAGCGATGGTCACAACCCCCGGCTTCATGCCGCCTGCCAGAGCCAGCACGTCGGTAAGTCGCGCTCCGGTCCACTGGGCAGTGCTAATCAAATCACAGCCAAAACTGGTCAACTCGCACTTGGCCGTGAGGTTGGAGATGCACTCCAGGGTCTTGGCGACGCTCACCGCCGGGAGTTGCCGTAAGGTCTGGTAGTCCAATTGCACCGGTCGATTGACCGCCCCGTCGACGATCAGCCGCCAATCGCGGGCGGAAAGCACCGGGTCGCCGCCGGCATTTTTGGTTACCACATAGAAGTCGCTGTTGCGTTGGATGAGCGTCTGAAGCTGCCCCTTCTCCTTTCTGACGGCCAGGAGCGCACCATCCTTGTCCCGCCGGAGCGGCCGCTCCGGCGGCGCCTCCGGGTAGCCGGGGGTGGATGTTGGCGATACTGCCGGAGGAGGCACTTCTGGAGCAGCCACGGTTGGGAGGCCTGCTGGAGTCACCGTTGGCGCCTGGGTCGCGAGCGGAGCGCTGGCCGGCCCAGGCGCCACGGGTTCAGTGGCTGAGGGGGTAGGCACGGAAGCAGTCGGCGCCGAAGCTATCGGTAAGTTGCTCGCTATGCGCCCGCTGGACCGTCCGGTGACGAGCGTCACGACAAAGCTCACCGCGCTCACCGCCAGGCTGGTGAACAGCGCGCGTCGAGCCGTGTTGGCGCCCGCTACAGCGGAGGGTACGTGCTTCACCGACGGCCACACCGGGCTGATCAGTTGCGCGCAGAGGAGCACCGCGACGTAGGCCATCCCAATGCCGAGGGAAATGGCATTGCTCAACAGCGGATTCACGAACAGGCCGGTGGCGAAGGCCCCGGCGCCCGTCAGCGGGGCGATCACCGCCATGGCGAGGAGATAGAGTGCCAGGCCCAGGGCAAGCAGGCTGGCTGGGCGAGTCGTGAACCTCAGCGCCAATACACCGATGAGGACGAGCGTAACGAACACTCCTGCCGTAGTGACATACAGGGCGTAATCCTTACCAGCGGGACCGAACCGATCAATGCTGGCCTCAAACTGCGCCGGTGGCACCAGGCGCAGGACCGCTTCCATGACGCGTTCGGGCAGCGTGCGAATCTGAAGCGACTGTCTGGCCCAGAACATCAGCCCCAGCGCGAGTCCGCTCGCATACACGCTTTCGATCGTCGCCTGAGCCCAGGCGAGGAGGGCGCCATCTCCGTCAGTTTTCGCAATCATCGCCATCTTCTCCTGCGCAGCCCGCTCGCCTGTAGTCCTGCCAGTCGAGGGACACTGTACGTCATCGACTGCCGATGGACGGGTCCCCGATGGTGGCAGGGGTCGACACTATCCACTCATGCACCGTTCAGCGTCAGTGCTTGTCCGCTCGTCATGGTACAGCCTGCTGCGACTGCTAAGCATGTGGCCATAACT
>DHIZ01000261.1:0-1696 GCA_002404055.1 Chloroflexi bacterium UBA4733 | reverse complement strand
GCCTTTGTTCTGGCTACGTGCTTAAGAGAGCAGCACACCGAGGATTTGGGTGCGCGCGACCGGGCCAATGACCCGAGAGTCCAGTGCTGCGGCGCGGTTGTCACCGAGGAGGTAGTACTTGTCTGGCCCCAGGTGGAGCGGAGACACACGCGACGGCATCGGTACTCCCGGGGCGGGATCGTTCGCCTGCCCATTGATGAACAGGCGTCCATCCCGGATCTCGACAGTCTCCCCCGGCAGTCCGACGATACGGCTAGCCAGCAGGCGGTCTGCGCCGTGTTCCAGCCCCAGGACGACCACTTCGCCGCGGGTGAACGTGGTGGGCGCCGGATCGTAGATGATGGTTGCCCCTACTGGGATCGTTGGCAGCATGGAAGCGCTCACCAGATGCCCCTCCCGCGTGGCTGCCATGCTGGAGAGTAGACGCGCGGCGAGCAGCGCCAGCACTACCAGCGTGAGGGCGAGCAGGCCCCAGTGCAGGGCGGGGTGGCGACGGTATGCTCCATACGCGATGTCCATTTGCTTGGCCCCTCATACGCAGGAATTTCGAGTGATGCATTCTATCGCTTAGACATGGTTCAAACCGCCTTCGCGCGCCGAAGCGCAAGGGCATCAAGGCGATCATCGCCAACCCGCCCGACCTGCTGCTCACCAACTTTGTCATGCTGGAGTTGATCCTGACCCGGGCCGACGAAGCGCAGTTGGTAGAAGCGCGCCGGGGTCTGTAATTTCTGGTGCTGGATGAACTGCACACCTACCGCGGTCGCCAAGGAGACGGCGTCGCTATGCTGGTTCGGCGGGTGCGCGAGCGCTGCGGCCCCCCCCCCGCATGCGGTGCATCGGCGCCAGCGCTACCATGGCGGGCAAGGGAGGCGCAGCCGTGCTCGTGCGCATGGCGACCGAGCCGGGGGCCATTGGCGGCAGTAGCGCGGGCAGTTCTGGCGCTCTGCCACTTTGACCCGGAGACTGGCGACGACCAAAGGAGGGCCGAGCGTGCGCTGGAAGACTGCGAGGCGACCTGCTACGACTACCTCCTGAGCTATAGCAACCAGCGCTACCAGCAGTCCCTGGACCGCCATCAGGCCTTGCCCTTCCTGCTCGCACTGCGCGACGTGCAAGGGCCGGAAAGCTGGCCGGCGGTGGTGGGAGGGGAATCCCGGTGTGTTCGGGACGGGGCGGTGAGGGGGAAGGTGACAGAGCGCCGACTGCGGGAAGGAACGGGGCGGCGACTGCGGTCTGCCGCCAAGGACGGGGGTGTCCCCTTGGCCCGCAGTCGCCGCCCTGGTTCCACACGCGGCCGCCGCTCAGGAGCGCATCATCAGTTCTTCGGCATGGCCGCCAGCGCGCTGTACGCCGGGCGCGGCGAGAAGTCGCTGCGCAGCACGCCGAAGCCCCACTTCTCGTCGGATGACGGGACGTTGGCCTGGAAGTTCAGGTTCCAGATGAAGATGGCGCCGAGCCAGGGGTAGTTGGCGCGGGCATAGGTGAACGCCCCCACCTCGTAGGCGGCCTGTTGCTGCTCGCTGACCCACTTGCAGTACTCGTAGCCGACGGGCGCCAGGATCGTAGCGCCCTGGCAGGAGTCGTAGCCGAACTCCGTCTCCCAGATCTTCTTGGACGAGTCACCGGCAGCGACCATGTCGGCCCGGTAGTCCTCCACGCGCCGGAAGAAGAAGCTGGGGTGGTTATTGAAGCC
>DHIZ01000131.1:5257-5439 GCA_002404055.1 Chloroflexi bacterium UBA4733 | reverse complement strand
TCGAACCCCTGGACGGCGGACGTTTCCTGCTTTTGCTGGCAGGCGCCGACCAGGGCGAACAAGCGGAAAAGGAATAGGAGACTTTCGTGGCAGATTGTACGTGTACCAACTTCCCCAGCAGCCTGGGCTTCATCACCTTCGGCAACGGCGTCGTCGCCGACAACGACAACGACAGCAACGGC
>DHIZ01000131.1:0-5027 GCA_002404055.1 Chloroflexi bacterium UBA4733 | reverse complement strand
GGTCGGGATCGGCACGACCAGCCCCCAGCAGGCGCTGGACGTGGCGGGCACCGTGCGGACGACCGGCGTCCTCCTGGGCGGCGACATGCTGCTCTCCGGCGCCATCAAGGACTCGACCGGCCAGAACACCCGCGTCGACTACCAGGGCTGCTACTACACGAGCTAGCGCCTGACTCGCGGCGGTGGTGCCTTCGCCACCGCCGCGAGCACTCTCTCAACGAAGCAAGGAAAGGAAAGTACACCATGGCAACACTCCGCTTGGACCGACGATCCGGCAACGAGTAACACACACGTTCGGGCGGTCCACATCAACGAACTGCGGACGGCGGCCGATCAGGCGCGCGCCGCGCTGGGCCTGGGCGGCTACTCCTGGACCGACAACCCGGTCGGCACGAGCACGCACATCCGGGCGGTGCATTTCACGGAACTGCACGATGTCATCCAAGATCTCTGGACGCGGCACGGCCAGGGGACGCTCCCCAACTGGGACGCCGGCAGCACGCCCTCCCCGAGCCGCCAGATCAGCGCCCGCGACATCAACGACCTGCGCTCCTGGCTGAACCAGGTGGACCCGCCGGCCGCCAAGCGGGGATTTCATCTCGGCCCCTTCAATACCTCGCAACAGACCACCTTTCTCGGCCAAGATCCCAGCCAGTTCCACCCCGGCATGCTGGTCGTGATCGACAACTGGTTCATGACGGACTACTTCTACGACAACTACAACTACGGGCATGTGTCCGACCAAGCATTCGCGACATGGCTAAAGCAACAGCAGGACGCTGGGGTCGAGATCTTCGTGCGAATCTATCGCTCGGGGACGAACAACAAGATTACGAGCAAAAACGGGAATGACGGCGACGTGTTCAACCGGATGAATGCTATCTACAATACGGTTGGCCTGACTCGATTCATCCCCGGCAACGAGCCGAACAACGAGTGGAACGGCGACCCCTCGCAGTCGGCCTTCTGGGACGGCGTGGCCGACTTCTACCAGAAGGTGCTGAACGACTACAACAGCTTCGTGCCGAAGGGGCCGAGCGGCAGCGCGCTGTGGGAGGTCTACTTCCCGCCGATGGCGCAGGGCAACTACGCCGAGTACCCCAATCTCCCCGGCACCAATCCGGCGATCAACGGCTACCAGGAGATGGAGGACCATAACCAGGTGATCAGCAACTACCACAAGTTCACCTGGCACGCCTACTTCGATCCCGGCAACGTGGCGGGGACGGCGCTCCTGGTCGAGCAGCGGTTTCCGTCCTTCCTGCAGGACGGCATCCAGAACAAGGGGAGCCGCTGGCCGGCGCGCATCACCGAGAGCGGCTACACCCCCTCCAACACCGCCAATCGCGACCAGACGAACACCCAACCATACTTCTGGCAGGATCAGGTGCAACTGGTCAAGGGAACGATGGCCGGTGGCGTCGCCGTCTGGCTCTTCGATTACTTCAACAACTCGGACATGCCGGGCGACTGTATCAGTTGCGCCGTCGCCTCCACGAGCGAGGGTACCGGATCGGTGCGCCTCTGGGCAACATCCCTGAGTTCATCACTGACGAGCGCCGGATTCTGAGGTTCAATGCCACCTGCCATGGGCATTCGGCCCGAGTAGGGCAGGATGTCCGGGCCGCCCTCCGGGTGATCGCGGCGGAGGGCGGCCCGGATACCGCTTGGCAGGGCGTGCCGCGGTGCATCGGCCGCATGGTCCGGTTCAGTACGATGATGCATCGGTGGGAGGACAATAACGAACCGCGCGTTGCACCGTCTTACCATGACAGCAGTGACGATGGGGAGGAGAGTCACGATGCGCAAGCATCGAACCGTGAGACCGCCCAGCGGGAGCCGACGACGAGGATGGCTGCCCCTCCTGCTGCTCGGTCTCGTGCTGCCCCTCCTGGCGGCGCGCCCGCACGCGGCAGCCGCACCGTCGGCGACCGCCACCTTTCAGGGGATCGTGTATTACGACGCGAACGGGAATGGCGCGCGCGATCCCGGCGAGGTGGCGCTAGCAGATGCGGCGATCCGCGCCAACCTGCTCCCGGCTGCCATGGGCACCTCCGTCTACTCCACGCGCGCCGACCCGAGCGGGCGCTACACCCTCACGATGCCGGCCGGCGATGTAGAGATCGCCGCGCAGTTGGCGGCGCAGGGCGCCCTCACCGATGGCGCCGTCCTCACCCGCGCCACCATCGGGGCGGGGCAGACGGCGACGCTCGATCTCGGGCTGCTCCGGCCGACCCTCGGGCCGGCCAGCCGATACTTCCCCCAGACCGGCTTCGGCGTCGACAACCCGGCGATCTGGGGCTACTTCTCGGCGCGCGGCGGCGTGGCCACCTTCGGCTTCCCGGTGTCGGAGACCTTCCGCCTGCTCGGCTTCACCGTCCAGTGCTTCCAGCGCCAGGTGTTGCAGGTCTTCCCCGATGGCTCCGTTCACCCGCTGAACCTGCTGGATCCCGGCCTTTTCCCGGTCACGAGCGTGAACTTCTCCACCTTCCCGGCCTACGACCCGGCCGTGGCGAGCGCCGCCCCGCCGCCCGATACGCCCGACTACGGGCAGGCCGTGTTGCGGTACTTGCGCGCGACAGTGCCGGACACGTTCGAGGGGCGGCCGGTCAACTTCCTCCGGACCTACCTTGACGCCGCGCCGCCGGGGAGCGGCGGTTTCCCACCCCTGGTCGCTCTGGAGGTCTACGGCTTTCCGACCAGCAAACCGGCCGTCGATCCGCGCAACGCCAACTTCGTATATCAGCGCTTCCAACGGGGCATCCTCCACTACGACGATGCCGGCCGCGTCACTCGCGGGATCCTCCTCGCGGACGCCTTCAAGCACGTCCTCCTGGGACAGCAGGTGCCGGCCGATGTCGCGACGGAGGTCCAAGGCACCCGCTTCCTCAACCAGTACTGTCCGGGGCCGGCCGGCTGGACCTGCGATCCGAGCCGTCTCCCGGCGAGTGATCTCACCTTCGCATTCGAACAGGAACGCCTCGAGCGCTGATCATCCGGGAAGGATGCCACGGGTGGTGCTCCTTACCGGCCGGGGATGCGGCGAGGCCCGCCCGCTGCGCGCCGCGCCTTCAATCGAGCGCAACGACGCCTGGTCTCCACCGCCCGCCGCGAGCGGGCCCAGCCCGCTCGCCAACACCAATCTCACCGACGCCTTCGTCCCAGAATGAGCCGTTGGCCGCGAACGGCCGGCGAGAAAAGGAGCGCGACGCCCGGATGACGCCCTGTCTCACCTTCGCCGGCCTCCTCACGGCGATCGCCCGGCGCAAGAGCCGCCAGACCGCCGCACTCTACGCCCAGCTCGTCGCCACGCGCGGCGCCGGAACCCCGTCCTTCGTCGTCGACATCGCCGATCTCACCGAGGAATTGACGACGCACTCCCCGCATGCCGGCCTCTTCACGCGAGAGGGACCGCATTGGGGGGCGAACTGGTGTGTCGCCACCGGCTTGTGGGAGCATGCGTTCGTCACCGTCGGCAGGCGCCAGCGTTGTATTGGTGAACCCGCCCGGCGACATTGGGCGCGCAGCTGAGGGGGCGCGGCATGCGCTGGTCATGGTCCATTGGCTCCCGCAGGGTCTGGCAAATGAGAGGCTACCGCCGGATGGGCGTGTGGCGACGGCTGCTAGCGACGCTGCTGCTCGTGCTCGGAGCCATGGTCGTCCCTTCCAGCAGATGGCCCACGCTCACGGAAGCGCTCGCCGCCCCGGCGCCCATACCGGCCGGCGGCCTCTGGACGCTGCTGCCCACCGCTGGCGCGCCCAGCCCGCGCTACCTGCACTCCGCCGTCTGGACCGGCAGCGAGATGCTCGTGTGGGGAGGCGGCGCGGGCGGGGCGGCCTACAGCCCCGCGACCGACGCCTGGCGGCCCCTGCCCACGAATGGCGCCCCCAGCCCGCGCTATAACGCCGCTGTCGTCTGGACCGGCACGGAGCTACTCATCTGGGGCGGCTACGGCATCACCAGGGAGGCGAACGGCGACCTCGGCGACGGGGCGGCCTACAGCCCCGCGACCGACGCCTGGCGGCCCCTGCCCACGAATGGCACCCCCAGCCCGCGTTCCCCGAAGGTAGCCGTCTGGACGGGAACGGAGTTGGTCGTGTGGGGCAGCGACCGCGGCGCGAGCGACGGGGCGGCCTACAATCCCGCCGCCAACGCCTGGCGGCCCCTGCCCACCGTTGGCGCTCCGCCCGGAGGCTACCCGGCGTCGGGCGTGTGGGGCGGGACCGACCTGCTCGTGTGGGTAGGCGGAGGCGTCGGCGCGCGCTACACCCCGGCGACGAACACCTGGGCGCCGCTCGCCACGGCGGAGGCACCGGGGCCACGCGCTGGTGCCTCCGCCGTCTGGGACGGGGCGGCGATGCTCATCTGGGGGGGCGCTCGTGCGGGCGCCGGCACGAGCCAGATCCCCCTCAATACAGGCGCGGCCTACGACCCGGCCACCAACACCTGGAGCCCATTGCCGACCGTCGGCGCTCCTTCCCCGCGCTATCGGCACACCGCCGTCTGGGACGGGGCGGAGATGCTCATCTGGGGCGGTATCGGCCCAACCACCGGGGCGCTAGGCGACGGCGCGGCGTATAACCCGGCGACGAAGACCTGGCGCCCCTTACCGACGACCGGTGCCCCGAGTCCGCGCTGTTGGCACACCGCCGTCTGGAGCGGCGCGCAGATGCTCATCTGGGGTGGCAACGCCATCTGCGATGGCTTTGGCAGTCGCCTCCTCGGCGACGGCGCCGCCTACACCCCAGCAGCAAGCACCGTCCCCCACGACGCCCGCTACTTCGCCCAGACCGGCTACCGGATCGACGACGACACGATCTGGGACTATTTCAACCGGCGGGGCGGCATCCCCACCTTCGGCTACCCCACCAGCCGCACCTTCCTGTTCCAGGGCTTCACCGTCCAGTTCTTCCAGCGCCGCATCGTCCAACTGGACCAGCAGGGTCACGCCCGCCTCCTCAACCTGCTCGATCCCAGCTTGCTCAACTACACCCAGTTCAATGGCAGCACCTTCCCTGGCGTCGAG
>DHIZ01000313.1:4937-9305 GCA_002404055.1 Chloroflexi bacterium UBA4733 | reverse complement strand
TATGATTTCTGAAAGCCCTCTCAATGGAGTGGTACTGCTCGCCCAGCAGTCCTATGAGGCGTGACTGTACGCGATGTGCCGATGTCTTCTTCACCACACCCTCCCTACCTCTGCCAGAGCCAGTACTTCTCGCTCCTCTGACCATCCTCCGCTCGTTTCACCGCTTCCATTTGCGGCGCATTGGCCCCGACGTGCTCGTTCACCCGCTGCATCCACCAACGCCCGTTACTCGATTTTGCTTCCTGCAGGTGGCACCACGTATAGTTGTTGCTCCAAAGCGGTCGGCGTTTGGACCTCCGAGCGTGCTTCCATCGCCGATTCGCCGCGACCTCCGACGTCCTCCCCGCCCGGCGTATCCAAGAATGTCGACCGCGGCGCCCTTCGATGCGCGGCTACAGCCACGCACGCCCTGCTGCGTCTACTATATCCCTCAGCAGCCTCAAGACGGCTTCTCGATCGTAGCCTGGCGCTCCATCATCTGGTGCTCATCGGCACCGGTCACGCTCTGGGTGTTAGCGCCCGATTCAGTCGCTACCCCTCCCCCGCAAGCGCTTCTCCCGGCACCTCACCGCGCCTCGTACCGCCCCTCCCGCAGCCGCGGCCCCAACCCCAACCGGTCCCACGCTGCCAACACCAACCGCCGCGTGCGGTACTCCCCGTACCGCTTGATCTCGTTGCTCTTCAACACCCGGAACGTCTCCCCCGGAAACTCCGGCCCGTACACGTCGCTCGGGTCCAACACGTAGCGCAACTCGTCGCGCGTCAACCCATAGAGCGCCGCGTACCACGCATCAAGCTCCGCCCGCAGCACCGCCCGCCGCTCCTCATCCCACGCAAACGGCGCTCCGTCGTAGCCAAGATCTTTCGCGAACGGCTGCAGGTCCCAGGCGGTGTACACCAACTCCAGCACACGGGGCACGATGAAGGCAAGGTCGGCGGGGGTGTAGGCGGAGGGGGGAAGAACGGCAAACTGGTTGACAACGAAGAAGTTGAGATGCGTCCCACCAACCTTCGGCCGCGCGGAGTAATCAAAGACCAAACTATTCAAGCAACCGATGACCGCCGCTGCGCGTCCGCCTTGCGCCTCATTGGCTAGAAACAAAGGCGCGTTGTTACCCACGCCCGCTCTTGGCAGCACGCTGAAGATGGCCGTGCGTTCATCTGTGCTCCTTGCAATGTCGCGGAACGCCAGCAGCCACCCCCGTACCCACTTCCCCCTCAGCCGCTCCTCCATCTCCCACTTGTCCACCCAGTACCTCGGCGTCACCGCAAACCTTGGGTCGGCCAGCTCCAACGGCGTCACGTCGCGCACGTCGCCCCACGGCTCGTAGGTGGCCCAGCGGTGGTTGAACTGGTGGAACAGCTTGCCCTCGTACAGGGGCAGCCGGTCAGGGCCGGGCTCGCTGTGAAAGAGGCCGCTGTCGTTGGACATGTGGAACATCGTCGCAAAGCGCACGCCCCAGGGATTCGCTCCGGTGCGCTCGTCGATCAGCACCGGCACGCGGCGGTAGATGGCGCGCGTCAGCTCGGCGTCGGCGCCGGTGCGGAAGATCGGGCAGGTGCGCGTGTTCGGGTTGAGCAGCGCGAAATCGGCGGGGCCAAGCTGGAAGCGGCGGCGCTCGTCACGCAGGTCGTCGGTGGAGGCCAGCATGAAGGCCAGGTCGCTGTGCTCGACCCGGCGACCGGAGAGGGTGAGCAGGCAGAACTTGTAGCTGCGATGCACGCCTGGAAAGAGAGCGTCGCGGTTCTCAATGTCGAACAGCGAGGCCAGTGCATCGGCTTCCACAACGGATTGGAAAAAGCGCTTGGTGCTGTCGTCGGTGGCGATGCCGGTCGGCACGATGATGCCGGCGCGACCGCGTGGGTTGAGCAGGTTGCGGTCGTGCTCAGCGAAGAGCGGGTAGAGGTTGACGTCGCCCACGGCGGTGAGCGGGAAGCGTCCGCTGGCGCGCACGAACTTGCTCATGCCCATAGCCGCCTGCTGGGCATGCCGGAAGGCTGCATCCAGGCGCGGATTGCGCTTCGGCAAGGTGGCGATCAAGGCATCGCGCGCCGCCTTGTTGGCTGCCGTGGCGATCTCGTCGTCGCGCTCGGCAAAGAACTCCTGCTCCTGCAGCTTGATGCGCTCCCACGGCGGGTTGCCGAGCACGCAGTCGAAGCCGCCGCGCTCCTCGTCGAAGATATCGGCGAACTCCAGCGGCCAGTGGAAGAAGGCGTGCTGGTGGCGCAGGCGCTGCACCTCCTGCTGCTGGTCGGGACTGAGCGCCGGTGGCGTGGCAGGGCCGGCCAGGGTGAGGGCGGCGTTGGTCGGCGGCGGCGCTTCGCGTTGCAAGGGCCAGAAGAAGGCGGCGGTCCAGGCGTCCAGGGCGGCGCGGGCCCGCTCCAGGCGCTCTTGATTAAACGTGACGTAGGCGGCACGCTGCTCGTACACCTGCGGGGCGGCGTCCTCCGGCAGGTCGCCGATGCGTTGCATCTCCTGGCCCAGGGCGTGGCTATCCGCCTGCCAGGGGTCGGGCGCCAGCAGGGAGAGCTGGCCGGGCCGCTCCTTCTTGTTGCGTTGCTTGAGCGCCGTGGCGAAGGCGCGGTCGTCGCCGCTCACGGCATCGAAGGCGCCATCGGGCAGCCCCTCCGCCAGCAACTCCCAACTGGCACCGATCAGGCTGTTGCCGAGCTTGATGCGGTGGTCCAGGAAGGTCAGCGGCCGGCCCGGCTCGTGCCCCTCCAGCCAGAGCGCCAGCTTGCAGAGGTCGACCGCCAGCGGGTTGGCGTCGACGCCGTAGAGGCAGTGGCGGATCACCTCGCGCAGGGCGCTGCGCCGCTGCTCCAATCCCGGCTCGGCGCCGCCGGCGTCCAGTCGCGCCACTTCCAGCGCCAGCCGCCGCGCCGCCGCCAGCAGAAAGTGCCCGCTGCCACAGGCGGGGTCGCAGACGGCGATGGCGAGCAGGCGATCCCGCACCCTGGCTTCGCTGCGCTCAGCCAGCCCTCTCCCAATCCTGGGAGAGGGCACGGAACCGCGACCACCCGGGGGATTGTGCGTCTCCCCTCTCCCAGAATTGGGAGAGGGGCTGGGGGTGAGGGCCAGCCGCTCGGTGATCACCGGCTCCAGGGCGGTGCGGACCAGTTCGCGCACCAGCGGCTCCGGCGTGTAGTAGCTGCCGGTCTGCTTGCGCTGGCCGCTGCCGACTAGGGTGAAGGCGGAGTGCAGGCCGTCCAGCGTGACCTGCGGCTGCTGCTCCAGCAGCCCTTCGTAGACGCCGCCCAGCTCTTCCACATTCATGTCGCGGTAGTTGACGCGCCGCCGCAGGCCCGCCCGGCCACGCCGGCCCAACTGCACAGTGGAGAGCCATTGCACCGCCTGCGCCAGGGCGGCGTTATTCAGGGCAGCGCTATCCAGGTCGGGGCAGGCGGCAGCATCGAACAGCCCGCCGCCCAGGGCCGGCACGCTCAGGCCCTGCCGCTCGCCGGAGACGAGGCCGAAGGTCAGGCGCAGCGTCCGCCAGAGGTCGTCGTGCCGGTCGTCGCTGCGCTGGCGGGGGGCGACCGCCCTTAACCGGCTGGCGGAGTAGTACACCATGTAGCGCCGCCGGTCGGCCGCATCGCTGCCGGGCGGGAAGATCAGGCCGCGCTCTTCGGCGGCGAACAGGAAGATCAGGCGGTAGATCAGCCGCAGCAGTTGCTGGTAATAGGCGGGGGTGCTCAGCGCGCCGGAATGCAGGCGCTGGCGCAGGGCGTCGTTGGCCGGGTGGGTCAGGAAGCCGCTGCCCAGCGTCGTGATCGCCGCCTCCACGCCGCGCCGCAACTCGCCCAGTGCCCGTGCGCCCTGGGTCTCCGCCTTTTCGCGCCAGCGTTCCAGCCAGCAGGCGCCCTCGGCGGTTTGCGGCAACCGGCTGCGCTGCAGCACCAGATAGAGCAGCACGAAGTCGGCGTAGACGCCGCCCTCCAGCATGCCACGCAGGTCGAACTCCAGGTAGGCCTGCCGGGTCAGCGAGGCGTTGTCGCGCAGCAGGCGCAGCACGTAGCCGTTGGAGACCAGACCGTAGCTGGCGCTGGAGACGTTGAGGTAGTCCTGCAGCAGCGTCTGCGGGGCGCTGCGCCCGGCGCCCTCGCGGGCGGCCATGCTGTGGTCGAGGTCCTGCCGGAAGCTGACCAGCAACAGGGGCAGTGGACCACTGCGGTGGCTGATCGCGAAACGGCGCTCGCCGATGCTCTCCGCCGCCGGGCGGTACTCCACGTCGCGGTAGCCGAGGTCGCGCAGCAGCGGCAGCAGCCACTGATCGCGCGTCTGCGTGACGCCGCTCTCCCGCTCCGGCAGGTCCTCGCTGGCGGCACGGAAGGCGGCCCAGTAGCTCTTGGCCTTGGCCCAGAGGC
>DHIZ01000313.1:0-4801 GCA_002404055.1 Chloroflexi bacterium UBA4733 | reverse complement strand
CCCCCCCAGCCGGTCGCCGGCCGCCAGACCATAGTCTTCCGGAGCCAACCCGCCCAGCTCAGGGTCGATATTGACGATCCGCCCCAACACGTCCGGCGGCAGCAAGCCGCCTTCGGCGCGGACGGTAGGGAACTCGCTGCTCATGGCGCTCCTCCCGCCGGCATCAGCACGTAGAGGCCAAGCAGGTCCAGTTCGGGGTGAGCTGTGATGCTGTAGCCGGCGATGCGCAGGTGGGCAGCGGCGCGCACGCGGCGGTGGGCAGCGAGCAACTCGTCGGCCCGGCGCCGGGCCAGCGCGCTCAGGGCGGGGGCGAAGGACTCCTGGGCGGCCAGAACCTGCTGCAGCCAGTGCTGGGCCTGGCCGGGCAGCACGTTGGCGGCCGGCACAGCGCCGGCCAGGCGCTCCGCTTCCGCGCTGTCCAGCCAGTCCGGCGCCCGCGGGTCGCCCCGGAAGCCGGTCAGCAGGCACTCCTCCGCCAGCATCGGGAATAGGCGCTCACCTTTGCGCTCTTCGATCAGGAAGCGCAGGCGCAGCAGCAGCAGGACCGTGCGCAGGCTGACTGCCCGCGTGCGGATGGCCGCCAGCCGGCTGGCAACCGCCGCCTGGGGCGTGTCAATGGCGGTGTCCAGCACGTAGCCCGCCAGCGCCTCAACCAGCGGGTGGCTGCGCGGCAGGTAGGTAGCGCCATCGGGCGCCGGCAGCTCGAAGCTGAGGCGCAGGGTAGCCTCGCTGTCGGTCAGGTCGGCGCGGGAGCGTACAGGCGCAGGCAACTGCGCTACTGCCAAGCGCCAGCTCCGCCCATCCGGCTCGGGCTGCATCGGCGCGTCCAGACGGGCGCAGGCGTCCAGCACGAAGCGGCGCACGTCGTCCGCCGTGCCCACCGCCGCGCCGACCGCTTCCAGTTCGGGTAATACCTCCTCGGGCTTCAGACTCTGCTGGGCAAAGACGGTGCGACTGCGCCGCTCACGCTCGCCGGCCGCCTGCCAGGCGGCGTCCACCCGCTCTTCCTCCTCGGCCAGGAAGAGCGACAACTGCTGGGGGCTGACGCCGCTCTTGCCGAACAGCTCTTCGAAGATGGCGTTGAGCACCGCAGTGTTCTCCACCGGCACCGGCACGCTCACACCGAGCACCCGCCTGATCTGCTCGGCCTTGCGCAGCAGCACCCGCAGCACGGCGCCATCGACCGGGTTGTCCTCGCCGTAGAGGAGGGCGGTGCGCACCACGGGGCTGGGCTGGCCGTAGCGATCGGCGCGGCCCTCGCGCTGCTCGTGGCGGGTGGGGTTCCAGGCCAGGTCGTAGTGGACGACAGCATCGAAGTGCTGTTGCAAGTTGATACCCTCGGAGAGGCAATCGGTGGCCACCAGCACGCGCTTCGGCGCAGTGGCGAGGTCGGCCACGCGCGCCGTGCGCTCTTCGGCCGGCAGTTCGCCGGTGACAGCCTGGAAGCGCACGCCGGGCAGCCGCCGGCCCAACTCCTCCGCCACGTAGTGGGCAGTGGCGACGTAGCGGCAGAACAGGATGGGCGCAAAGCCGTCGTGCAACAGCGTGCGCAGCAGGCGCTCCGCTTCGGCCAGCTTGGGGTCGTCGGCGCCGCTCAGCGCCTCCGCCTGCCGCGCCAGCGCCAACAGCCGGCGCCGGTCGGCTGACCCTTCCTCCGCCACGTCGGCGCCGGGGGTACCGTCATCGCCTTCCGCTTCATCGCTGTGCAGCAGGTCGAAGACGGCCACCTGGCCCAGCCGGTCGGCCTCCTCCACGCTCAGGCTGTCGGCCAGGGCGGCCCGCGTGCGCAGCGCGGCGACGGCCGCGGCGGGACTGGAGCCGACACAGCGCAGCAGGGCCAGCGCCGCCCACCAGCGCACGCGCTGAGCAAACTGGGAAGCGCCGGCGCTGCTCTGCACCAGCTCGCGCGTGTAGTTGCGCGTGTCGTCCAGCAAGCGCCGGTAGGCCGGCGTCAACTTGTAGCTGCGTTCCAGCGTCTCCCGGCGCGGGAAGACGGTGTGCGCCTGCAGAAAGTCGTCGACGTCGGCCCGGCGGCGCTGCACGAAGTGGCGGGCCAGTTGCTCGCGCGCGCTGCTGCCGGCGGCGTAGTCGCCAGCGGCGACGCGCTCGGCCAGGTCGGGACGCAGCAGCGCAACCAGGGAGGCAAAGGCGCCGGCATCGCCGGAGTGCGGCGTGGCCGTCACCAGCACCAGGTGCCGTTGCGGGTCGGCCGCCAGCGCCGCGAGCAGGCTGTGGCGTTGCTGTTGCCCTCGGGCCGCCGTGCCGGTCTGAGCGGCCGTGTGCGCTTCATCCACGATCACCAGCTCGGGGCAGGTCTGCAGGAAGCGGGCCCGGCGGTGATCGCTCTTGATGAAGTCGATCGAGACCACGGTGCAGGGATACTCGTCAAAGAGCGAGCGGTCGGCCGGCAGGTCGCGTTCCAGCGCCGTCACGGTGCCGGGTCGCACCGCTCGCGCCGGCAGGTGAAACTTCTGCTCCAACTCCAGGCACCATTGCTCGCAGAGGTGGGGCGGACAGAGCACGCAGAGGCGGCGGATCTCGCCGCGATCCAACAACTCACGGGCGATCATTGCCGCTTCGATGGTCTTGCCGACGCCGACATCGTCGCCGATCAGCAGCCGCACCGGCTCCTGTCGCAGCGCCATGAGCAGGGGCACCAGTTGATAGGGGCGCGGTTCCACGGCGATCCGCGCCAGCGAACGCAGCGGCCCCGCCGCCGAGCGGAAGCCCAGGCGCACCGCATCGCGCAGCAGCGCCGCCGCCACGCCGTTGCCGGCCGCCGCCGCGGCGGGCAAAGGCAGGCCGGCCGACGCCACATCGTCGCCCTCCAGCGCCAGGGAGAGGCCGCAGGCATCCTCATCGGTGCCGCCCAACGGCCGCAGCAGCAGCATCGCCGGGTCGTCACCCGGAAGCACCACCCACTCCCGTCCCCGCGCCCGCACCATGGAGCCGGGAGCGAAGGTTACGGGTACGTGAACTATCACCCCACGCTCCCCTCCCCAAACACCCAGGCAAACCGCGCCGCCGCCTCTTGCCACGTCTCCGGCCCCTCCACGCGAATCACCGTCCAGCCTAGGTTGCCGAGGGCAGTGTCAGTGGCGGCATCGCGGCGGCGGCGCTCTGGGAAGTGGTGGGGTGCGCCGTCCACGTAGACGCAGGCTTGCGCCTCCAGGTAGGTGAAGTCGGGCCGGGCGGCCAGGCCATCGACGAGCGTCTGAGCCTGGTCCGGTAGGCGCAGGCCGGCGCTTTCCAGCCAGGCCAGGAAGTCGCGCTCCAGGTCGGATTGGCAGGCGCGCTGCAACTGCTCGCGCTGTTGCAGGCGCGTCCGGCCACCCGCTCCCACGGAACCAACGGTGCGGCTGAGGCGCAACAACAGGTCGCGCAAGGGCTGGCGGTCGAGCTGGTCGTGGTAGCGCTGGTTGCCGTAGCCGAGCAGACAGTCGTAGCAGGCGGCTTCGCAGTCTTCGCGGGCGCCGGGGGCGCGATGCAGGTCCGCTCCGCTGTCCGGGTCGAAGTGGCAGAGGCGCAGAGCTTCGCGCGCTACCTCGGCCAGCGCCTGGGGCTCTTCCGCCAGGCGTACCAGCACGCCGGCTCCTCCCTCCGCCGCCTCGTAGAAGAGGAACTGGGAAGGCTCGGCGTCGGTCGGCAGCGGCTCGGCGGCCAGTTCCGACTCTTCCAACTGGTAGCGCGCCTCAATGCCGCGTTTGAGCGCATATTGCAGGCTGAGCATCACCGCCGGTATCAGCGCCGGCTGCGGCGTCAGCACCAGCACGTTGCGCCGGTCTTCCACGAAGGGCACCACACGCTCGATCCGGCGGGGCGACTCGGCGATGGGGTCGCTCTCCTCATCGTTGCTGTCCGGCTCCTGGTCGCTCTTGCTCCAGATGCCGCGCTCCATGTCCAGGTTGAAGCCGTTGCTGCCCTTGTCTTTGCGGCGACTCCAGCCGAGGTTGACGCGGCGGAGCGTCGTAGCCGGACCGTAGGTCGCCTGCGCCGCCACCTCCCCATCGGCCTGGAAGACCACGTCGCGCGTCACCGGCAGGGCGTCGTCGCGCTCGGCGAAGCGAAAGATGGTACGAATCTCGTAGCCCAGCCGCAGGCGCTCCTCTTCGTCGCAGTTGATGCGATCGACGCGGTAGGTGGAGACGCTCTCCAGGCGCAGCAGGTTGCTGAAGCGCTGGGAGGTGCTGCCGTTCATCGGCGTGCCGCAGCGCTCGCAGACATCCACGTCGGCGCGACTGTCGAAGTGGCCGTAGCCGCAGCGGGTGCAGAAGAGGGCGGAACTGGTGCGCCCGCCGCCTGCCTCCTCGCGCGGCAGCACGACGCGGTTGACGCGGTAGCGGCTGCCCTCGTGGTAGACGATGGTGCGCGGGCCGAACTCGGAGATGGCGATGAAGCGGGCCCGGCTCAGGAACTCCTCCTGCCCCTTCTTGTTCTGGCGCGCCGGGATATAAGCAGTGACCGGCAGGCGCGGGAAGTTGTAGCCGGGCAGGAAGCCTTCGGTGGCGAAGTAGCGATAGCTGTAGAAGTCGGAGAAGACGTCGCGCCGGCCGCCGCCGCGCAGCAGGTCGAGCTGTGACTCCGCCTCTTTGCGCAGACTCTGCGCCTGGCGGCGATCGTCGGCCGAGCGCAGCGGGTCGGCCACGATGGCGTGCTGCCGCTCCTGCTGCTCCTGGGCCGAGCGGTAAAGGTGGCGCCAGCGCTCAGCCGCCTGATCGAAGGCCAGCGGCGCCGCCTGCACGGTGCTCACCAGCCATTGCTCCGAGTACCAGGGCGCCCGCGTGGCCGTCAGGTCGTCCGT
>DHIZ01000238.1 GCA_002404055.1 Chloroflexi bacterium UBA4733 | reverse complement strand
GGCCGCGACTGCGGTCTGCGGCCAAGCGACGAGGGGCGACTGCGGTCGCGTATGGCATCAGGCATGGTACTGCGATGCAACCGCAGTTGCCCCCGTAACTTGGCCGCAGACCGCAGTCGCGGCCCGGTCCCCTTACGACCGCAGTCGCCGCCCTGTTGGAGGTAACAATCGTGCCTAGAATCGCAGTCCTCCCCGGTGACGGCATCGGCCCGGAAGTCATTGCCGAAGGGCTCAAGGCGCTTCGGGCAGCGCTGGGAGCAGAGGCAAGCCAATGGGAGTTCGTCGAAGCGCCGATCGGCTGGGCGGCTATCGATCAGTGCGGCTCCGCTTTGCCGGAAGAGACGCTGGCGATCTGCCAGAACTGCGACGCGATGTACTTCGGCGCAGTCGGCTTGCCCACGCGTGACGCCACGCTGCCGCCGGCCCTGCGGCCGGAAACGGCGGCGCTGTTGGGGCTGCGCAAGGGACTCTTTGCCAACCTGCGTCCGGCGATCCTCTACCCGGAGTTCGCCGGCCTGAGCGTGCTGCGACCGGACATCGTGGCCAACGGTGTAGATATCCTCATCGTGCGTGAACTAACCGGCGGCCTCTACTACGGCCAGCCGAAGGGGCGCACGGCCAGCGATGGCGGGGAACGCGCGGTGGACACGATGGTCTACACGACCAGCGAGATCGAGCGCATCGCCCATGTCGCCTTTGCCGCGGCGCGGACACGACGGCACAAGCTCTGTTCGGTAGACAAGGCCAACATCCTGGCGACCTCGCAACTCTGGCGGGAGGTCGTGACTCGCCTGAGCCAGGACTATCCCGACGTTGCCCTCTCCCATATGTACGTCGACAACTGCGCGATGCAGATGCTGCGCAACCCCGGCGACTTCGACGTGATCGTCACGGAGAACACCTTCGGCGACATCCTCTCCGACGAAGCTTCGATGCTGGTGGGCTCCCTAGGCATGTTGCCGTCCGCCTGCCTGGGCGACGGTTCGTTGCCGGCCTTCTACGAGCCGATTCACGGCACCGCGCCCGACATCGCCGGGCAGGGCAAGGCCAACCCCCTGGCGGCAATCCTGACAGCAGCGATGTTGCTGCGCTATTCTTTCCGGCGCGAACGCGAGGCCGCCGCCATTGAGGCGGCGGTGAAGCGCGTACTGCGGTCCGGAGCGCGTACCGGCGACATTATGCAGCCCGGCGGCCGGTTGGTCGTGACGGGCGAAATGGGCGACCTGGTAGTACGCGCTTTGGAGGAACAGCATGTCACGAACGATCGAACTCTTTGACACGACCCTGCGCGACGGCGCCCAGTGGGAGGGCATCAACTTCTCGCTGGCCGACAAGCTCAACATCGCCCGCAAGCTGGATGCCCTCGGCCTGACCTACATTGAGGGCGGCTATCCCGGCTCCAATGCCAAGGACCTCGAATTCTTCAGTCGAGCGGCGGGGATGACCTGGCAGCACGCCACCATCGTCGCCTTCGGCAGCAGCCGCCGCAAGGATATCCCCGCCGACGACGACAGCAACTTGCAGACGCTCGTCAGGGTCCGCACGCGGGCTGTCTGCATCGTCGTGAAGAGTTGGGACTTCCATGTGACCAACGTGCTGCAGACCACGCTGGAAGAGAACCTGCGCATGGTTAGCGACTCAGTTGGTTTCCTCAAACAGCACATCCCGCTTGTCTTTGTCGACCTGGAGCATTTCTTTGACGGCCTGAAGGGTAACCGCGACTACACGTTGCAGGTGTTGCGCGCCGCGGCGGATGCCGGCGCCGACCGCCTGGTACTCTGCGACACCAACGGCGGCTCCTTGCCGGAGGATATCAGCGCGGGCGTGGACGCAGCCCGCGCTGCCACGGCGGTGCGCATCGGCATCCATACCCACAATGACGCCGACCTCGGTGTCGCCAACACGCTGGCCGGCGTGGCTCACGGCGCCACCCACGTGCAGGGCACGATCAATGGCTATGGCGAACGCTGCGGCAACGCCAACCTCTGCTCGATCATCCCCAATCTGCAATTGAAGCTCGGCTACGATTGCCTGCCGCCGGCGAAGCTGCGCGAACTGACGGAAGTCTCCAAATACGTCAGTGAGGTCGCCAACCTCAGCCATCCCAACGCCTTGCCCTATGTTGGGGAGAGCGCCTTCGCCCACAAGGCCGGCTACCACGCCAACGCCATGCTGAAAGACGCCACGACCTACCAGCACATCGATCCGGGTCTGGTTGGCAATGTGCAGCGCATCCTCGTCTCCGAACTGGCCGGCCGCAGCACCTACCTGCTCAAGGCCGGCCAGTTCGGCATTGACCTGGCGAACAACCCCGGCATCGCCAAGGAAGTCTCCGACCAGGTGAAGTTCCTGGAGAGCCAGGGCTACGAGTTCGAGGCCGCTGAGGCCTCACTCGAACTGCTCATGCGCCGGGCTGACCCGGCCTACCGGGCGCCCTTCCAGGTGGTCGACCTCGTCGTCATGATGCAGAAGCGCGGCGACCTGCCGACCTTCTCCGAAGCGACGATCAAGCTGCAGGTCGGTGAGGAGACTGTCCATACCGTCGCCGACGGCAACGGACCCGTCAATGCGCTCGATGCCGCCATGCGCAAGGCGCTGCTGCCGCACTTCCCGCGGCTACGCGACGTGCGCCTGCACGACTACAAGGTGCGTGTACTTGATGAGGCCGCCGGTACGGCGGCCTGGGTACGTGTGCTGATCGAGTCTACTGACGGCCATCGCACCTGGAGCACCGTCGGCGGCTCCTCCAATGTCATCGAAGCAAGTTGGCGCGCGCTGGCCGACAGCTTCGAGTACGCTGTCCTGGGGGGAGCGACGGCGCCTGACCCGACGAAGGTTGGAGCACATGCACACTGACACGATCCTCAACGAGTTCACCCGGCAGTCGGCGGCATTCAACGTAGCGCCCGTGATGCGCTCGGCGGAAACGTTGCAATCGGTGGTCGACAGCATGCCGGAGGAGGCAACAACAGGACACTGGGTTGAAGTGGCCTGCGGGCCGGGGCTGATCAGCCGCGCCCTGGCGCCAAAGGTACGACGCATCATCGGCATTGACCTGACGCAGGCGATGCTGGCGGTGGGCCGCCGCGAGGCAGCGCGAGCAGCCCTGGACAATGCCTGCTTCGTTCAGGGTGATGCCCTACGACTACCCATCGCCGACGGCACGCTTGATGGCACCGTCACTCGCTTCAGTCTGCACCACATTCCCGTGCCCGGCCGCGTGGTCGCCGAGATGGCTCGGACTGTCCGACCTGGCGGTCTGGTCCTGATCGCCGACCACGTGACGACAACCGACAGCGCGGGAGCAGCCTGGCATCAGGAGATCGAACGCCTGCGCGATCCTGCCCATTGGGCCTGCCTGACCACGGAAGCTTTGCGAGCGGCCGGAGAACGCGCCGGATTGACGCTGCTGAGCGAACGCAGCATCCCGTTGAATCTGGAGTACGAGGAGTGGCTGACGCGCGGCACCGGCGGCGAACAGAACCGTGGCCTGATTGACATGCTGCTCGGCGACCGGATGGACGGCGCTGAGACCTTCCGAGTTCGGCATGGTTCGGACGGGACGGCCACTCTCCATCTCACGTTCGCCTTGATGATCTGGCAGCAGCGCGAGGCGTAGGTGGACTGCCCCACCCGGGCCATGAGCAACAGCTATTACGGTACACATGGCGACGATGTTCCCCGGCACGCAGCGATCCGTGCTGAGATCGCATTGATGAGCAGTTCCAGACAACCGGGGGCTAAGCTCGATGGCTCTTCCTGGTGCAGGCCCTTTCCATGATGAGCGGGCGATGGACGCCCGTGGCTCGGTCGTGCCGCGCCGCACCCCACATGCGGTGAAAGACGCCGCCGGCGGGGTAATGTCGGCGCGGGCGTGACCATAGCGCAGTAGCGACGTTGGAGCAAAGACCGTCGTCGTACTCACGCCGGCGCCTTGCCCACCGGCGCACCCGCGGCAGCCTCCAGCGTTGCTTCGACCGCTTGCAGTGATTCGGCCACGATGTCGCAGATCAGGTCAACTTCCTGGCGAGTCACGATCAAGGGCGGCGCCAGGGCGACAAAGTCCGCACCGGCACGCAGCAGCAAGCCGCGCTCTTTCGCCGCGACTTCCACCAGTTTCCCCGGACGCACGGTCGGCGGGAATGGCTGCCGCGTCGACCGGTCACGAACGAACTCCATCCCTTGCAGGAGTCCGGCGCCGCGCACCTCGCCAACGAAGCAGGACTGCAGCGCGATCTGCTCCAGCCTGCTCCGCAGGTGCGCGCCAAGGTCCCGCGCATTACTCACCAGGTGACGATCCTGTATCTGCCGCAAGGCTGCGAGCCCGGCCGCACAGGCGACCGGATTTCCGCCGTAGGTGTTCCCGTGGTGAAACTCCAGACGTTCCTCCGGCTCACCGAGGAACGCTGCCCATACCTGCTCAGCGATGAGTACCGCCGCCAGCGGCGCATAGCCGCCGCTCATCCCCTTGCCGCAGCAGAGCAGGTCCGGCACGACGCCGTAATAATCCGCTCCGAACGGCGTTCCCAGGCGGCCGAATCCGGTGATGATCTCGTCAAAGATCAGCAGCACGCCGTGTCGATCACAGATCTCGCGGAGGATGGTGAAATATTCCGGCGGCGGCACCACAAACCCGGCGGATGAGATCGAGATCGGCTCCATGATCACGGCGGCGACCGTCTCCGGGCCCTCCGCCAGAATCGTGCGCTCAATGAGCCTGGCGCAGGTGATCGCGCAGTCTGGATATACCTTGTCAAACGGACAATGAGGGCAATCCGGCGGGTGAACGTGGAGGAAGCCGGCGACCAGCGGCTCGAAGATCGCCTTACGTTCCCAACTGCCACTGGCTGACAACGCCCCCATCGTCGCCCCATGGTAGCTCCCATAGCGGGCGATGATCTTGTACTTGTTTGGGTGGCCGGTCTGCTTATGGTACTGACGAGCCAGTTTCATGGCAGCCTCAGTTGCTTCCGAGCCGCCGCTCAACAGTTTGACCGCGCCCATTCCTTTGGGAGCAAACTGCAGCAAGGCAGCGACCAGGTCCAGTGCTACCGGCGTCGTCCCGTGCAAGGGCGGGGCGAAGTGCAAGCGTTCCAACTGAGCAGTCATCGCGTCAATGATCGCCCGGTTGCGGTAGCCGAGGCTGTTGACGAAGACACCGGAAAGGCCGTCGACGTACTGCCTGCCTTCGATGTCGGTAATGCGAATGCCGTCACCATCGGCGAAGAGGAACGGCTCCTTGGCAAACGACCGCATCTGGGCAAAGTCAAGGACGATGCGTTCAAGCTCCTCCGTCACGAGTTGGTCCCCTTTCGATTAGTCGCCTTGTTTCAAGAATGTGATTTTTCATCGCAGCGACAGCGCGGTCACTATCCCCTGACGCCATGGCGTCGACGATCGGTTGATGTGACTCCGACGTGTACCAGATGAGTTCCTTGCGGAAGGGCCCGTTCAGCGACCGGTGAAGACGCGCTCGGATTGGGCCATCCATACCACTCCAAACCGCCGCGAGGATGCGATGGCCGGAAGTAACCACGATGAGACGATGAAACGCCAGATCATTCTCCGCGAGATCGACGAACTGCTCGGCCTGGGCGGCAGCACGCATCGCATCGACCAATCCTTGCAGTTGGGCAACGAGTTCAGCGATGTCGCGCTTCAGCAGTGACTTGACGGCAAACGCCTCCAGTTCTGATCGCAAGTGATAAAGAACGTCTACCTCATCCTCGTCAACGGCAGCGACGACCGTGCCGCGATGGGCGTGACTGATGACGAGTCCCTCCCGCTCAAGTTGCTGCAACGCCTCGCGCACGGGACCTCGGCTCACACCCATCTGCTCGGCGATGTCTTCCTCTCTCAGGCGGTGACCGACTGGCAGTTGACCAAAGAGGATGGCGTTGCGAATCGGCTCCAACACCGTGTGGCGAAGCGTCTGATTCCGTACCTGGCGAAAATGTAGCGTCGCCGTTGGCTCCGATTCAGTCATTATGACGGCTGGACGGCGGTGCGGACTGTCGGCTCATGCGGGCGGATCGCCAAAGTCCGGCACCGCCAACAGTTCACCGCCGCGCACGGCTGACTCGTGGGCGATGATACCCGGCACGGCGTAACGGGCTGCCAGCCAGGCGTTGTTCGGCGGCTGTGTGCGGTTCACGCAGGCGCGCACGAAGTCAGCCACTAGGAACTGGTGCGAGCCGCCATGTCCCGTTGGCAGCGCCGCAAATGCCTTGGGTAAGCGCGCTGCATCATGCACCTTGGCGAGGCCGTGGAAGGTGACGCCGTCGACTGCCACGTCGCCAGTGCTGAGCAGGTCGTCGAGATTGATGGTTTGCCGGCCATCCTTGGTCAGCCAGCGCCGCCCCGCTACGCTCGCCTCAAACGTGGCTTCTGTGCCGGCGAGCTGAGCGAGCCGCTCCACGCCGGGGTGACCAACGCGGCGGAACTCGTTGATGCGGCAGGCGCTGCCGTCCGACATCTTGAAGAGCGCCGACTCATCACTAAAGACGTTTCCCCAGCGGTTGACGTCGACCTTGAAGATGCCGTCGTCAGCAAGGTCGACGAAGCCAAAGCAGGAAACGTGAGTCATATGGGCGCCGGTAACGGAGACCACCTGGCTGACGGAATGGGTGGGATAGTGCATCGGCGGACTACCCGCGATCTCCCGCCAGCGCGCACCGCCGCGCCGTTGCATGACCTCATACAGCCCGTGGGAGTAGTCGTGGTAGTACTCCGCCTCGGCGTAGACGACGTGGCCGAAGTCGCCAGCGGCGTGGCGCTGCCGGCAATAGACGTCCTCGGACCGGTAATAGCTCGTCTCACCGAGCATGTAAATCTGGCCGGTCTCCTCGACCGCGCGCACGAGTCCAGCGATTTCCTCGACGGTAATTCCCGTCGGTACAGCGGAGTAGACGTGCTTGCCGGCGCGCAGCGCCTGGATTGCCTGAGGGGCGTGCAGCCAGTTCTGGGTGATAATGACGGCGGCGTCGACATCGCTGTCACACACTGCGTCCAGTGATGGGTACGTTTTCGGCAGCTCGAATTCCTCGGAGGCACGCTCCAGCTTTGCGGCGTCCAAGTCGCACATCGCCACTTCATCTACCCACGGGTGCGCCTTGAACAGCGGGATGAAGCTGCGCGCAAAGGCACCGGTACCGACCATCGCGATCTTGAAGGCCACGACGTTACACCCCTTACGATTTAACCCCTGCAGGGCTGTATCCACTAAAGCGCGTCGTCACGCGCCCGGTGCGCCGCCTGGCTAATAGCGGCCCCATCGTCCCTTTCCTGCCGGCCGTCGAACAGCCCGCGTCCCCGGTAGTATGAGTTATAATGTTTACAATGTCAAGACCCCAATTGCAGACCTGTGGATAGGGCAGGGTATACTATGCCCGTCTGAAGCGATGAGCGGGCCGGGAGGGAGCAGAGTGCCAAAGCGGCAGGGACCTCGCCCAACCGTGCGCATCAGCCGTGATCCCGGCAGCACTTTCCCCCATGCGACCCCCATCAACCGGCGGCCGCTCCGCCGCGTACCCGCCCCCGAGGTAGCGCCTCACGCAGATCGTGGCGGTCCTCAAGGCAGGAGTGCTCAGCAGGCGAGTAGAGTCCAGCCCGGCATCGCTCCCCCCGACGCACGTGAGGCAGTGCAGGCCCCGGTTGCACTGCGAACTTCGTCGCCCCGGCCACCTGCCCGGTCCCCTGGCGAACGCACTGGTCCCCTGCCGCCAATAGCGAACATTGGCGAACGGATCGGCACGCTGCCGCAATCGTTAACCATGCCAGGCCGGGCGACCATCGCGCCGCCTACGGAGAGCGCAACCCGCTCGCCAGCGCCGCTTGTTGCGCGTTCCGGGGCGACCCGCACCCGCGAGGCTGGCCTGCGCCTATTTGGCGACTACTCCTACGTGAAACGCGATCTGCGGCGCATCGCCATCCTGACCATCGGCGCGCTGGTCTTGCTGGTGATCGTCTCGTTCCTGTTGCCCCTCTGGCTAAAGTAGCGAGCTACTCACGCTCAGCGCTGCGCGCCTGGCGCTGCCTGCCGCGACGCCAGAGCGGCCTGCACCTTGGCGACGAGATCGTCAATCTCAAACGGCTTGTACAGGTAATCGAAGAAGTCGCGCCGACGCTCGGGCGGCATCGTGTCGAATTCGCCGTGTTTAGCTGTGACAAAAATCACCGGTATGTTCGAAGTATCCGGGTCCACGTGCAGTAACTGCAGTTCATCCCAACCGTCGAGGTAGGGCATCATGATGTCGAGGAGAATCACGTCGGGCCGCTCCCGTTTTGCGGCATCGTAGACACGCAGCGGCTCCAGTGCAGTCACGACCGTCAGGTCTTCTTCTTGAAGAATCTGGGTCATCATCTGCACGATGACCGCGTCATCGTCGACAATGAGAACTTTGCTCATGCTCCATCTGTCTCCACAGCTTCCCAAAACACGAGGGGGCCCCGCCAGGCAGCAAGCCGCGGCAACCCGGCCCAGGAACAACGCAGGCGCCTCATCCTCGCCACTATGATACGCCCTTCACCGGCATTTAGTTGCCGGATGGGAAAGTCCGGCTATGCCCCGAACCGTCAACCTTCCCATTGGGTGTGAAAAACGCCGGGCCGGTCCAGGCGGGCGTAGGTGTGAGCGCCAAAGAAGTCGCGTTGACCCTGAACCAGGTTGGCGGACAGGCGTTCGCTGCGGTAGCTGTCGAAGTAGGCGAGCGAGGCGCTGGTGGCGGGCAAGGGGATCCCCGCCGCCACTCCGGCGCCCACCGCTAAACGCCAGGCGGCCTGGTGGCTGAGCAGCACGTCGCGAAATTGCTCGTCGATCAACAGGTTCGGCAGGTCCGGGTTGCGCTGGAAAGCCTGCTGAATCTCGTTCAGCAAACGAGCGCGAATGATGCAGCCGCCCTTCCAGATGCGGGCGATCTCGGAGAGATTCAGGCCAAAGCTGTACTCCGCCGATGCAGCGCGCAGCAAGGCCATGCCTTGCGCGTAGGAGGCGATCTTGGCAGCGTAGAGCGCGTCGCGCACGGCGTCGACCAACTGCTCCTGCGACGCCGTCACTTTGCCTGCCCCGCCGCCGATCAGCTTCGCCGCCGCCACCCGCTCGGTCTTGAAGGCGGAGATGTTGCGCGACCAGACGGCGGCATCAATGGTCGGAATGGGCACACCGAGGTCCAGGGCATCCTGGGAGGTCCAGCGACCCGTACCCTTTTGCCCGGCTTGATCGAGGATGAGGTCGACCAGCGGCTTGCCGGTGTCCGGGTCGCTGTAGTTGAGCACCTTGGCGGTGATCTCAATAAGGTACGAGTCCAGTTCGCCCGTATTCCATTCCTTGAAGATGGCGCTCAACTCGGGCGCGGGGATGCCGAGACCGCGACTGAGCAGCGAATAGGCTTCGGCGATCAATTGCATATCGCCATATTCGATGCCGTTATGTACCATCTTGACATAGTGCCCAGCGCCGCCTGGTCCAATATAGGTGCAGCAGGGACCGTCCGGCACCTGCGCCGCGATGGCCGTCAGCACCGGCGCCAGATGCTGCTCGTAGGCCCCGCGCGGACCGCCCGGCATTATAGACGGACCATGCAGCGCGCCTTCCTCCCCGCCGCTGACGCCCGTGCCGAAGAACTGGAGGCCGCGCCCGCTCAGCGCCTTGCTGCGACGGTCAGTGTCGCGGAAGAACGAATTACCGCCATCCATCACCACGTCGCCCGGCTGCAGCAGCGGTACTAATTGGTCGATGACGCCGTCAACGGGCTTGCCTGCCTGCACCATCAGGATGATGCGGCGGGGCCGCTCCAGGGTTGCGACGAGCTCTTGCAGCGTCGTAGTACCAACGATGCCGCTGCCGGCAGCCGGACCGTCCAGATACTCGCGTGTGCGTTCAGTCGTGCGGTTATACACGGCGATAGAGAAGCCGTGGTTGGCGATGTTGCGGGCGAGGTTGGCCCCCATCACGGCCAGACCAACGAGTCCAATCTGCTGCTGAGCCATCGTGTTGTATTTCCGTTCTCTTCACCACCCACGCCGGGGCACCGCCGTCCGCGCTCCAGGGCCGCGCACAGCAGCTCAACCGCGCCGCTACTGATTATGCCCCGTCCGATCGAGTCTCGGCAAGGGAGCGAACATTCCAGGCGAGCAGCGCAGCGCCCTCAGCCGGCGTGCGCCCCGCCCGACGGCATACCAATCCCTCGTCGTTGCGCAACGCCTCGCTCAGGGCCTGCAAGAAGGCGCCGTCGCGGAACAGTCCGCCCGAACAAACGAGCGTATGCGGCGCGCTGCCGAACTCCAAACGGGAAGCGACGAGGCGGACTTGCGCGGCCAGGTCTTCGACGCTCTTCAACACCAGACGCTGCGCCACGGCGTCCCCTGCCGCCATTAACTGCAGCACCACCGGTGCAAGACCGGCAATATCTGTTCGCGACGTTGCCGAACCATAGATGCGACCGACCAGGTCAGGTGGCGACGAGAGGCCGAGCTGGTGGAGCAGGGCAAGCGCCAGTCCCGAAGGCGGCTCCTGACGATCGTGGGCCGCCAACACGGCCATGAGTGCCCGTCGCCCCAGGTCATAGCCGCTCCCCTCGTCGCCCAGCAGATAGCCCCAGCCTCCAGCGCGCGCAGTCTCCCCTGCAGCGTGGCGGCCCCAGACAAAGGAGCCGGTGCCGGCGATGACGACGATGCCGCTGGCCACCTCCCCAGCCGCCAGCACCGCCATGGCGTCGTTGCTGACGCCAATGTCGCTGCATCCCAACCCGCCGCTATAGAGTGCAAGATCGGGCGTGTGGCAAAGCCGCCATAGTTCGTCCTGGATGGCAGCCGCATCGTCCGCTCGCCCCGCGCCGGCCAGCGCAGCGTGCATGCCGACGACCCTCGTCCCCGGCGCCAGCCCGGCGCAGAGCGCAGCCAGCACTGTCTGCAACGAATTACCAGCGGTCGCCCAACCGGCGGCCTGGATGTTTGACGGCCCGGCAGTCGCACGCGCTAGGACGGCACCGGAGGAGTCCATTGCCACGCCGGTGGTCGCGGTACCGCCGCCATCGATGCCCAACGTCACCTGGTCGGGCCGAAGGCCGTCCGGCAGCCGGAGGCCAGGTATGGTTCGGTCCTGGAAGAGCGGTGCAACGCCCGGCCGCGCGAATCCGGCTGCAGCCTCTGAAACCCACGCCTCCGGGAGCGAACCGGCCATGGATGGTGTCTTCCACGCCGCTGCCTCCCAAGCCAGGCCATCAGCCTGCAACGCAAGCTTGCGTTGCAGCGGCTGCCAGTTTGCCCCCGGCACAATCTTACCGAGCACGGAGGCGTGCCGTGCCCCGGTGGCGCCGGGCAACGAGGTCGGGACGTTGCGCGCCGTTTCCGCCGCCAGGACGGCGAAGGCCAGGGCCTCCTTCGCTTGCGCATCGCCTCCCAGATCACTTATTGGATGCTGTTGGACCTCCGGTAGTTCCCGCTGCAAAGCTTCCAGCAACGCCGGGTTGCGTGCGCCGCCGCCGGATATGAACATGCCCTCCAGCTTGACCCGCGGCAGAACCCAGCGCCGGTAGGCGTCCGCGATGCTGCGCGCAGTGACGAGCGTTGCCGTCGCCAGCATATCGGCAACAGTGAGTCCCCGGGCCGTCCCCTCCTGCCAGATGGTCTCGGCATAGGCCTGACCGAACTGTTCGCGTCCGGCGGTGCGCGGCGGCGCCAGGTCGAAGAACGGGTGCCCAAGAATGCGCCCCAACAGCGCGGCATCGGCGTGCCCCATGCGCGCAAGCCGGCCATCACGGTCATAGGTCAGCTTCCCGTCGCTGCTCAGGCCGGCGAGCGCATCAAGCAGCATGTTGCCGGGGCCGGTGTCGAAGGCGAACACGTCGCCAGGCTGACAGTCGGCCGGCAAGACGGTGACATTGGCGATGCCACCGACATTTTGCAAGGCGCGCCCCGCGCTCGTACTTCGGTAGAGCGCCCAGTCGAGGTAACTGACCAGCGGCGCCCCCTGGCCGCCGGCAGCCATGTCTCTCGGCCGGAAGTCGGCTACGGTCGTGATGCCGGTCCGCTCAGCGATGATGCCGGGTTCACCGAGTTGCAAGGTGGAGGCGACGCTGTCGTCCTCCGATTGACCCTGATGCCAGATGGTCTGACCGTGGCTGCCGATGAGATCGATCTCCGCACACTGCAGTCCTGCTGCCGTCATGGCTACCAGTGCCGCTTCGGCAAAGGCCTCGCCGATCTCCGCGTTCAGTTCACAGATGAGGCGGCTGCTACCGCCCCCCGGCATGCAAGCCCGCAAGATGCGCTGGCGTAGCGCCGGGGGGACCGGCGTCGACTGAAACGCGATCAGGCTGACGCTCAATGCGGCGCCACTGCCGCTGATGTCGACCACCGCAGCGTCAATTGCATCGATCGACGTGCCGCACATGAGCCCGATCACACGCAGCAGCCGGCTCTCAGGGCCGTCGTGTGCTGCCGTCATCCCGGTCGCCTCCCATGCCCGTATCAAGACACCTTTCCTGGCGTGCTCGCCAGATTGGCGTCAACAGCGTTAGCCCGTCGGACCAAACCATACCGGCCGGCAAGCTGCCCGTGGTATGGTCCGGTTGGAGGTGTGACGCGCATGGTAACTACCGAACGAACGGACGGGGCGATGTCCACAGATGAACGCGCCCGCGAGCTGCTTCGCCGTCTCCACGTCGCCTACCCCGACGCGCGCTGTTCGCTGGACTACGTCAATGCCTTCCAGTTGCTGGTTGCCACCATTCTCTCGGCGCAGTGTACCGATGAGCGCGTAAATATAGTGACGCCCGCGCTGTTCGCGCGCTTTCCCACGCCTGCAGCGATGGCGCAAGCCTCAACGGAGGACGTCGAAACGCTCATCAAGTCCACCGGTTTTTACCACAACAAGGCAAGGAGCATCCTCGGCGCAGCGCGCAAGATCGTCGAGGAGTTCGGCGGCAACGTGCCCCGCACAATGGCGGAATTACTGACCGTGCCCGGAGCGGCGCGCAAAACAGCAAACGTCGTGCTGTCCAACGCCTACGACGTAGTGGAAGGTATCGCGGTCGATACGCATGTCGGTCGCCTCGCCGTCCGGTTGGGGCTTTCAGCGGAGGCCACGCCGGAGAAGATCGAACGCGACCTCATGCGCGTGCTCTCCCGCGAGGAGTGGCGCTTCACCAACCACGCCCTCATCGCCCACGGTCGCGCCGTCTGCCAGGCCCGCAAGCCCAACTGCGGCGCCTGCGTGCTGCTCGACATTTGCCCGACCGGGCTGAGCCTGCAATTTTAGGCAGTCATTACCTTCCCTGTATGTCGTGTATCCAATGCGCTCGCAGATACTCATCGGTGTCTCGCGCATCGAAGTTGGGATTGTCACCGGAGCCTATGGACGTCGGCCAAGGGCGTGGCGCGTCATCGGGCTGGTCGGCCGATTGGGCTGTGGGTGCATCTGCATCGAGTGCTCGGCGCAATACTGCCTCGACGTAGGCAGAGACGGAGCGTTGCTCACGCGCGGCGGCGCGCTCTAGCTCCACATCGAGGTCATCATCTACAGTGACCAGCAGTTGGACGCGACGATGGTCAACCATGACTGGATTCTCCCCTCTTCCACCATCGTACCGCCTGGATGCTCGGTTCGGTCACCGCGCTCGCGCGTACACCATCCCGCCGGCGTGCTTGACGATGCCTTTCATCTCCAGCATGGTCAGGGTGCTGGAAACCGTGGCGATTGGCAGGTCGGTCGCTCGCGCCAGGTCGTCGGCGTGCAGGGGCTCAGCGCTGAGGGCGCGGAGGACGACGCTCTCCAGTTCGTTATCGGGGAGCAGATCGGTCAGGCGGAGTTGCTCGGTGACGAGACCGGGGTTGAGTTCCTCCAGAATGTCTTCCACACGGGCTACCAGCTTCGCTTCGCCACTGCGGATCAGGGCGTTGACGCCGGCGCTGGCGGCCGAGGTGACGTTGCCCGGAACCGCAAACACCTCGCGGTTCTGCTCCAGCGCCATGCGCGCCGTGATGAGCGCGCCGCTGACCTCGCCCGCTTCGACGACCAGGGTGCCGCGCGTCATCCCGGCGATCAGCCGGTTGCGAGCAGGGAAGTTGTCCCGTTCCGCCTTCGTGCCCGGCGCATACTCCGACAACAGCGCTCCGTTGGCGACGACGGCCTCGGCCAGCCCCCGATGCTCGCTGGGATAGATGGTATCGACGCCGCTCCCCAGCACGGCGATGGTGCGACCGCCCGCCTGTAACGCCGCGCGGTGGGCCACCGCGTCGATGCCGCGGGCAAGGCCCGACACGATCGTCACACCGTTTTCCACCAGGGCGGACACAAAACGCTCCGTGACGAGGCGGCCATAGGCGGACGCGCCACGCGTGCCGACCACCGCCAGCGCCAGTTGGTCGTCGGGAAGCACGCTGCCGCGCTGGAATATGACCGGCGGCGGCGCGTATATTTCTTTCAGCAACGGCGGGTAGCCGGCATCGCGCAGTGTTACCACGTCGATGCCCTGCTGCACAATGCGCGCGTGGGACGCGAGCGGGTCGTGACCGCTCCGAAAGGCGATGAGCGCCTCCGACGTGCGGGCATCCAGGCCGACCGCTCGCAACTCGGAGAGCGGCGCGGCCCAGGCTGCCGTGGCGCTGCCGAAGGACTCCAGCAGCCGCCCGAACTTGACGGGACCAAGACCGGAGACGCGCAGGAGCGCGACCCAATGGGCGCGTTCTGCGTCGGTCAAAGGAGCATCCGCTGTTATCATGGGCCGGATCATAACACCGGCGATGGTATAGTGGCGGACCGCCACCCGAACGATGAGAGGTCGATGTGCTGCGTCTATTCCGGCTGCTCTGGTCCACGCTGGGCGATTACTACTACGAAATTCTGTCCTTTACGGCCATCAACCTCATGTGGCTTTTCTGCCTCCTGGGTCTGCCGCTCATAGGTGGGGCGATCGTCAGAGCCTTCCCCGTTGCGCCGTCAATCCTCGCCTTTCTTGCCAGCCTGATCTTCATCCCCCCGGCCCTGGCCGGCCTGTTTTCCGCCGCCCGTACCTTCGCCGACGGCTACAACATCGGCCCGCGCGACTTCATCCTGGGCATACGTCGCCACTTCTGGCGCGCCTGGCAACTGGCTCTGGTCGACCTCCTGGCAGGGGTGTTGATCGGCGCGAACTTCTACTTCTACCTCAAGTTGCCGGGGGCGCTCAAGATCATCGCCATCCTCTGGGTCTATGTGGTGCTCTTCTGGCTGGCGCTGCAACCGTACCTGTTTGGGCTGCTGGTCTACCAGAGCGATAAGCGGCTACGGACAACTGCGCGCAACGCCGCATTGCTGGTGCTGGCAAACCTTGGTTCATCCCTCGCCTTGCTGTTTCTCACTTTAGTCTTTGTGTTCCTCAGTCTCGGCCTGGGCCTGCCCTTCCTGGTCCTGACGTCGATCGTCTGCGCAGTCTGGTACACCCGCGCCCTGGATATCCTCCTCGCCAAGTATCCGGGGGCACGGCACGTCGATCGCAGCGAACAGGACGACTCGGACCCGGCTCGCGTGCTGACGCAACGCACCGCTCCCCGTGGCGGCTACGGCGCGCGGAGCAGCCGTTAGGTAGCCCGGCGACTGAAGTCGCGGGCAACATTTGCAAAGCCTGCCTGCGCAGGCTCTTCATGGCGACCGTCGCTTGCGTCCTAGTCCGCGAAGGCGGACTTTGTAGCATTGCCCGCGACTTCAGTCGCCGGGCAAGCCACACCAGACTTGCTACATGCACGCATCAGCGCCGCTGACCGACGTATCTCCTCAGCAGCAGCAGCGCCAGCGCCCCAATCCCTGCCAGAATCGGTGCGCGCAGCGCGCCATCGGAAGCACTCATCGCGCCGAAGAATGGCGCCACGCCAGGCGCAATGAGAGCCACCAGTACAAGAATGCGGCCAGCCGTCACAATGGGGTGACGCCCGTGCGCCGCAAAGGCGCCCGCAAGGAAGCGCCCCTCAGCACCCGCGGTCCAGACTGGATCGAACGAGCCCGCCAGCCCGTCCGGCAAGCTCGCGGCAAGCGCACCGGCACATGCGAGGGGCCGGCGACCGCGCGGTCGCCGCGCGTGGCGCGCACCGACATGCAGCCGCCGCCGCTTCGGACGATGTCGAGTTGGGCACTCAAGCAGCATGGCCTGACTGTACCACAGTCAACGGGGAGGGAGCGGTACGCTATAGCGTCAAATGACAACGAAAGGCCCCGTACACTGACCACACCAACCTTGAGCCTTGCCTACCAGGTCGTGCAGCCGCCCGGCCCGGGTCCGCATCCGGTGCTGCTGCTCCTGCACGGTCGCGGCGCGAATGAACACGATCTGTTGCCCCTGGCCAGCAGCTTCGATCCACGCTTCCTCGTTGTCAGTGCCCGTGCCCCGCTGACTCGCTGGGGAGGGTACCACTGGTACGACCTGATCGAGATGGGCACGCCGGACCCGGTCACCTATGCCAGGGGATTGGCGGCGTTACAGCGTTTCGTTGCCGAGGTCCTCGCCACCTTCCCCGTTGCAGCCGACCGATTGTTCCTCCTTGGTTTTAGCCAGGGAG
This sequence comes from Chloroflexi bacterium UBA4733, assembly GCA_002404055.1. Next base: position 786 of record DHIZ01000238.1, on the reverse strand, counting down.
CCATGATGACTGGCTCCTTGCTCATGACCCAGCCGGACACGGTCGCCGGCGCGGTCATGCTCAGCGGCTACCTCCCACTGGAACAGGGCCTGCCCGTGAATACCGAGCGCCTGGCAGGCAAGCCGGTCTTCGTCGGCCACGGTACCGCCGACCAGGTCCTTCCCATTCGGCATGGCCGGGAGACGCGAGCCTACCTGCAGTCTGCCCGCGCCGACCTCAGTTACCACGAATACGCGATGGCGCACCAGATTGGCCCACGCGAACGCCAGGACGTCGCCGTCTGGCTCTCTGAACACCTGGAAATGACCGTAGCACCCAGGAATGGGGTAGATTAACGTTGGAGGGAGCATTTCGGGAGGTGTCTATGAGATACGCTGCGATCGACGAACTACTCGCGCTGACGGAGGCAAGTACCTCTTTTGCCGAGGTCATTGCCTTGCAACGCGATGGCAAAACAGTAGGGTACTTCTTTCCTGCACCACAACGGAATGAGGCAGGGATTCGCGAGGACATCGTGAAACTGCGTGAAGCCATCGCAAGGGTGAGAGAGGAAACGGGCCTAGCAGTCTGTCGGAGAGAAAAGTCAGGGGCAGTCGTGGCGGCGTCTGGACGCGATTTTTGAAGCGGAGTGGGTCGAGTTGGCGTCGTCCGGGGTGTCCGGCGGCTCCTTTTTGGGCGGGAAGAGGCAGGTGAGCACGGTCGTGCTCGGCCTTTTTACCGCCTTCTTGCTTTATGGGCACAGTGCTCCCTTGCAGAGCACATGCAAGCGCTTGAGATTCCAGGCGA
>DHIZ01000296.1 GCA_002404055.1 Chloroflexi bacterium UBA4733 | reverse complement strand
TCCAGGCAGGCCTCCAGGCTGGAGCGCTTGCCGCTGGCGCCGCTCTTCTTCTCCTGATAGGTCTTGTCGCAGGACGTGAACTGCTCGAGCTGGACCTCGAGGCTCTGGCCGACCGAGCTGACCCGGGCGTAGCCAATGCGCGCCATGGCGTGCTCCTGCGCTGCCGTCTCAGAATCCTAAAGCTGCTCTGATACCGGCATTCTGAGGCGACTTCTGCGACGCGTCAGGCCATCGGTCGCAGAAGGTGTACGTTGTGAGACAGCGTTCTTGGCAGCAGATTTCAGGCATTTGCCCAACCTCTGGCTGTTCCAGCCGTGGAAAGAGCCTACTGCACCTTTTCGAGGGGTTATGCAAAGAACCCCTGTTCCCGTGGTGCCGAGGCGGGTGGGTCGTGCGCTTCCCTTCCCGCCCTCCGCCCATGCGCCGTCGCCGGAGGTGAGGCTACGGCTGCGCTGGTGGCGGGGGGGCCGGCAGATCGTCGGGATCCCCAGGTGCTCGACCGCTGGGCCGGGCCGACCCCGTGCCCTCGGTCTCCAGCGCCGTCTCGCCCGCGAGCGGCATGGCCTGCGTATCCCCACCCGAGGCGTGCTCGATGCGGATGCGCTCCTCCGGCGTCTGGTCCGCCTGCTGTGGCGCGCGGTTCGCCGTGTGCTCGGCCAAAGGCTCGTGTCCCAAGGTGCGCTCCCTCCCTCTTGCCCTGAGCCGCCCGCGAGAGCGGCGTGTCGGTGCGCATGCCATGCGGGGCAATGCGGAGCAATCATGCCATGCGGGGCAATGCGGGGCAAGTACGCCGCTCGACGCGCTCCGTCGGACGAGATCCCGGCCGCGCGCCGCCGCTGGGGGGCGATGGGGCCACGACGATTGGCCCACGGCACGGGCACGCAGCGCCCCCCAGCGGCGGCGGGGTGCCCGTGCCCGGCCGCCCATGCGCTATGCTGTGGACGTGGGCCGCGCGCCGCCCGCCCCGTCCCCTCCGACGGCGGGGTGGGGGCGCCCGGTCGGCGTCGGCGGCCATTGCAACCATTGCAGCCATTGAGGAGTCAATCTTGTTCCTGTTTCCTTCGTCTCGTCGGATCCTGCCCAGCCTGCTCGCGCTGGGCCTCGCGGGGAGCCTCCTTGCCGCCTGCAGCAGCGGCGGCAGCGGCACCCCCACCCCCAGCAGCTCCGGGGTCGCCACGACCAGCGTCGCCACAACCAGCGTCACCACCACGGCGGTCCCGACGACCGTGGTCGCTACGACCAGCGTCACCACCACGGCCCTCGCCTCGACCACCGGCAGCACGACGACCAAGTAGCCGGGCAGCGGGCGCGGGGCCACGGCCGGGTGGGAGTCCCGGCAGCGCGCCGCTACCGACGCAGGTGGCCCCGCGCCCTCGGGAGTGCTCCTTGTCGGCGTCCCGCTGCGCGGCTAACTCCGGGCCTACCGCCCCGCCAGGGTAGCACGAGCGTCGGGGGAGCGGCTCGGCTGCGGCCCAGCCGCCGAGGCCACAAGGAGCGGAACCCCCTGCGTGCTCCGCTCTGGGGGGACCTCGCTGCGCTCGGCGGCTGCGGCGCCCCTACGCGGTTCACGCAGGGCCTACCGCCGATCTCCACGCCGGACAGCGGGAGACCCCCGCCTTGGTCGCCTTCCGCCGGAGCAATCGATCAGGACTGCACGGGGCGAGCGTACTCTGCCGCCAGATCGGTTGGGCGGATCCGGCTACCGCACGCCGCCGCGCCAGCGGTGGGCCATCGCCTCCACGCAGGCCCGGAAGTCCGCCCGTGCTTCCGGCGACAGCCGCTGGTCGGTGAGCAGGTGCGTCACGGCCAGGATGGTCGGGTCACCGGCCGCCAATTGCTGGAGGCTGGGAGGCAGACAGCCGGCGCTCCAGAGGAACCGATCGGTCTCCTCGGGGGGGAGTTGCAATGCCCTGGCGAGCGCGCCGGCGACTTCCGGCGTTGGGACGCGGCGTTCACCGCTTTCCAAGCGATTGACGTAGCTGGCGTTGACGCCGGCGTGTCTGCCGAGGTCGGACTGGGAGCGTGCAATCCGCACACGGAAGTGGTAGAGCAGGTCGGCAAAGGGGGCGGCGGGGTCGTCCAGAGCGTGGCGGGGCGGCAGGGGCAGCAGGCGGGGCCGGCCGAAGTGGCGGGGCGCCGGACTGCGCTCGTCGGCCGTCTCGGCAGTCAGCATTGCGTCTCCACCGCTCCCTCCGCATCGAACGGCGTCACTCCTGGCGGCCCTGCCTCCTGCGGTCGTTGCTTCCCGGGGTCCGAGTAGCAATGGAGCAGAAAACCGGCATAAGGGTTATGTCGTGTTGTGCGCCGATTTCTTCGGCCAATTCAGCACCCGCAACGGTCAGCGCTCCTTTGCCCGCCGCCGATTCCTGTGATAACGATGACTCGCGTGACTCCCAAGCGCCGCAGCGGCCGCAGGAGGATGCCTAAACTGAAGCCACGATGAAACCCGCAGTCTGCAGGCGTCGAGCTATGTAGATCCCATCGTGGCTTCACTATAGTGCAGGCCGATTTCCTGTGAGAAGAGCCATTCTCACAGGAATCGCGGCTCTTCCAGCTTGCTGTAACCGGTAGCCCGGTTTTTTGTTCCACTGCTACTCAGACCCCCGTATACATGCCTACAGTGTACGGCGCAGCTTACACCGCTACAACAGCGACGACGAAACTCCAGACGAGCGTGGGCGCGCCCCAGACGGTGTGATGTCCAGGAGCACTGCCCGTTTGCTCAACAGTGACCAGCGCCCTGCTCGGGACTTCCAGGCGGGCAATATACCGTCCGAGGCGCGGTGCCTGCTGGGCGCGTGTCCGCGCCACCAGCGTTCCGTCTCCGGAGTCGGCCGGCGGAGCACCTTCCCGAGCGCGGGGTTCGACATGAAGTCGCTCACTTCGGGTGGGTCGTGGTGGACGATGCGATAGAGCACCCGGACGGTGACCGAAACAACACCGCTCATTGCCAGAATCGCCACCAACGCCGCTGGGGCATCGCCTCCTCCTCGTGCGCCGGCAGCGCCAGGAGCTGCTCCACCTGCGCCTCCAGGTTACGCGCCCGCTCCTGCCACATCGCCGTCACCGCCGACACGGTGGTCGTGCGCGGCGAACGGCGAGGTCGTCTGGCCGGGGAACACGCGGACCACCAGGTGCCGCGCGCCGACATAGAAGCAGCTGCACAGCTCGGCTTGCACGGGGCATCTTTGCACGTCGGCACACTGGGTCGCCGCCTGAGCGACCTGCAACAACCCGGGTACACCCTCGCCATCTTGCGTGCCCTGGAGGCGGATGACACACCACCATCGCCGTAGCTCCTGCGCCTTCCCGCCCCGCCTGAGCCACCCTGACGCGAGTGGGGGCTGTTCTCTGCCGAGTTTCGCTCCGCTGCTCTTTCTGAGCAGCAGGGCGATGTGGCCCGCTGTACCCCAAACGCCCCGTGCCACCTGGGTCCCTTCCCGGTAGCATTGCTGCGTGCTGCCGGGTTACGGCACATGCTATGCGCTTTCGGTCCAACCCACGAGACGAGCGAAGGGAACGAGGCCATGTGTAGCGCTCGCCGCGTCCTCGTGGTGGAGGATACCCCGGTGGTACGCCACCTCCTGGTGCTGGCGCTGACGGCCGAAGGCTACACGGTCCACGCTGCCGTCCACGGGGACCACGCCCTCCAGTTGCTGGAGACGCTGGCGCCCTGCCTGATCCTGCTCGACCTGCGGATGCCGGTCATGGACGGCCGGGCCTTCGCTCGCGCCTATAGAGCGCGGGACGCTGCCGCTGCCCACATCATTGTCATGACCGCAGAGGTCCGGCCGGGGGATCTCGACGAGATCGCGCCCGTCCAGGTCGTCGCGAAGCCCTTCGACCTGGAGCAGCTCTTGCCCATCGTCGAGCGGTGGGTCCAAGCACACACGCCCACGCCACCGTAGCCCGTTTTGGCGCAAACAAGCAGTCACGTGGTCCGCTTCAGTACACTGGTAAGGGATCGCCCGCGTTGGGAGACATCTACCCGCGAGAAAGTCACGACGACGATGGATCAGCTGCCGGCAGCGGGCACGGTCGGCAGCTGCCCGCCGACGCAACCGGACCACTGGGCCGATCGTGATCGCGCCTTTGGCACGCAGATTCGGCTGCCCGCTAGCCCGTGGACACCGACGCGCGGCGACCCTCCCTGCGGCTGTCATGGCATCTGGCGCTATGTACTCCTGTCGCATGCCCGCC
>DHIZ01000275.1:4895-6542 GCA_002404055.1 Chloroflexi bacterium UBA4733 | reverse complement strand
TCAGCGGCCGAAGCGAGTTGACCAGCGACCAAGACTACGAGCGTAAGAGCGAGTCGTGCTACAAAACGCGTTGCGCTCATTCCCCTCACGTTTCCCTCCTCCTATTCAACGAAACCAACTTCTTGTGTGGGTGCAGTCTAGTCCACGGGCCTGCTGAGCTTGTTGATGCGGTCACCGGCCAGGTACGCACCGACGCCGTACGCGGTTGCCCAGATGATCCCGCCCGAAGCGTTGAACGCCAGGAACCGCAACCATGGCATCCGTGCGGTGCCGGCCAGAAAGGCGGCGTAGGTGCGCAGCACCGATACGAAGCGGCCGAAGAAGACGACCTTGCCGCCGTGCTGCTGGAACAGGTAGCGCGCGAGCTTGACCGGCCCTCGTGGAGCCGGATGTAGTGGCCGTAGCGGAGCAACAGACGATACCCACCCCAGTGTCCAACTCCGACGCCGATGTTGTCGCCGACGATCGCTCCCGCGGCGGCCGCCACGATGACTCCGGCGATGTTGAGGTTGTGGGTCGCCCCGGCATAGAGCGCCGCGGAGATGAGCATGGTCTCGCCCGGGAAAGGGATGCCGAGACTCTCGATGCCCACGAACCCGAAGACGGCCGCGTAGCCGAACTGGCCGAGGAAGCGATCGATGAAGCTGGTCGCAAGAAGCATTGTCGGGTGAACCCTTATGCGGAGCCGCTGGAAGCTCCGGCAGAGTACACCACACAACCATGATGCGGTGGTATCATCACACCATGGCTGACGAAGGCGGCGAGATCCGCGCCATCACCCTGCGGTTGCCCGAGGCCCAGCACGAGGCCTTGCGGACGCTCGCCTTCGTCGAGGAGACGAGCATCAACGACCTGGTGCTCAGGGCCATCCGCGGCTACGTTGCCGCCCACAACCGCATCGAAAAGTTCGACGCGATGCTCGATCGCGCGAGGGTGCAGTTCCGTGACGTTCTCGGGCGCGAGGAGGTGAGTGGCCGCACGGGGCCGGTGCGAACGCGGGTCAAGAAGGTCACGAAGGCCGGCCTGCGGCGAGCCAAGGCTCGCCTGGGGGAAGCAACCGGCGGCTACGAGGAGCAGCTCGACGACTTGGCGCAGCGGGCCCAACGAGTGCGCGACCTCAAGGAGCGGGCCGAAATCCACCGTCTGGTCGACGCCGCCCGCGCAGGGCTTCGCACCGCCGCCGACCGGCTCGCCGACGCTGCCGTGGAGGCCCCGCCAGCGCCTCCCCCCAATGCCGTCGGAGTCCGGCGACACGGCCGCGAGCGCATGAACATCCCCGACCGCTCCGCGCGCCTGACCGCGGGAGGCGAGTGCAGCTCGGCATTGCAATCCATAGTCACCGTAGAGGACAGAACATGACCGTGCTTGGCTCTTTGGGAGTGACCGCAGATCTCTTCACCGGTGTCTCCGCCGGCACTGTCGCCGGCGGCGTGGTGGGGCTGCTCGTGCTCGGCGGAGCTGCCTGGTGGTCCTGGCGTTTCATCAAGCGCCGCGTCAATCGGGGGCAGTGGCGCTGGGAGCGCGCCGTGCTGCAGGTGCGGGCGCTGGTGCTGCCGACCGGTCCGCGACGGGAGATCGTGAGGATGCGCTTGGCGCTGCACGACGACCTTGCGCAGACCCAGCGGGTGCTGCGCCAGCCAGGGGCGA
>DHIZ01000275.1:2532-4748 GCA_002404055.1 Chloroflexi bacterium UBA4733 | reverse complement strand
CTGGATCGAGAGCTCCGGCTCTGGCAGACAGAACCCCACGGCGGCCTGGTGCTCGATGCCATGCCTGAGCTGCGAGAGCGCGGTCACACCCTCATCGGGCAGGCGGTGGCCGTGCGAACGAGTGCGCTGCAGGTCATTCGCGATGCCGACCGTCTCGCTCGAGGGGCCACCGAGGAATACCTCCAGAATCGGGTCGAGGATTTGCACGTCGACGCCCCGCCGATGAGCCAACTGCATGCCGCGACCGCGCGACCGCACAACCCTCCGCTCGCCATCGTGCAGACGGCTCCTCACCCCTGATGAGCGAAGCGGGTGCGATTCGGCCCGGCGGCATGGTGAGTCGCTGACGCTGCCCGGGCTGAGGCGCCATACGCTGTGACGGTTGTCGGGTTGATCGTCCTCCTGGTTCTCATTCTCGCCGTGGGCGGTGTGATGTGGCTCGCGGTGGGATCGCCACCGACGCGTCCACGGCCTGACAGCCGATATTGAGGGCGACCTACATGTCTGTGCATCGCAGGCTTCGACGACGGGTGCGATCGTGATCCGGGATGGGGCGCCGCTTACCCGGAAACATCCTCGCCTCGCTCCTCAGACCGCGCACCAGGACTGCGCGTACCTGGACCCGGAAGCGCTCGGAACTAGGTCTGCGGCCAGCCCAATCTCGAGAATGGGCGACATGAGCTCGCTTCTGTCCGATCTGTGCCCGCAATGTGGGTCATGTAGTACGTGGCAACCAATGCGGCGCTGGCAGCACGCCGACAGGCGCGCCGGCGTGACCCAGCTGTTCAGTTCAGGGTTATGGCGATGGGTTGCTGTCAACTCTGGCGTTTTCTGACCCCCACGTTGACCCCCACGGGGCCGGACGAGGCCGGATTCCGGTGGACGGTAGCGCGTCAATCGGACTGCCAGTGAGTTCGGGATGGACCTCCGCGGACGCGGGTGGACGCCCCCAACACGAACTGGAAATGCGGTATCCGGGGTAACTGGAATCGAGGGGTTCGAGTCCCTCTGGCGCCACCCTATCGCCACCGCGCTCTGCGGCTGCCTAGACGGGCCGGATCAGGCGGGCAAGGTACACAGCATCCACCGCTCGAAACGGCCGTGCCCATCGGCGCAGCGCCAGCCATCAGGGACGCGTCAGCTGAGCCGCCCCCAAGGCGAGGAGGTATAGCTTTAGCCTACGAAGGCGCTCCTATGGGATTGGTCTCGACAGTGGGGAGGGAGGGCGCAGGACGGGGCGCCCCTCCCGCGCCAGGGCGGTTATTCAGCTCGTATCGAGCACCCCGAGGTTTTGGTGTCTTCGGTCATCCGTGCGCGAAAGTCCTTATGGGTCAATGGTTGTTTGACACCATTCCTTCCAAGCTGGATGTCGAGGGTTCGAGTCCCTTCTCCCGCTCCATGCCCCACTTTTCGTGGATTTCGTGTTCGGTTTCGAGCGTTAGCCTTTTAGCCTAATCGCAACGAAAGCGCTCTAAGAAAACCGGGCTCGGGACTTCGTCATCGGACTGCTCCCCCACCTGCCTGGCTGGCAGGTTGCCTTTAGTTCCGCGCCTGTCCGCTCGTCCTATCCCTGTCCCCAGTGGCACCGCAGGCCTTGTGTCCGGGCCTGCGAGACAGCGTTCGCTTCACGCGCATGAGCAACGACGACGGACCTGTGGGGATGCCAACCTCGTTCAGGGTGGCCTGGCCCGGGCTTTGCGGCAGCCGGAGAGCTAGGCGGCTGGGGCGGAGTTGGCGGCGGGGGCGCGGAAGTCTGCTCCTCGCTCCCTCGGCGCGTCGGCCAGTGCCCGGCGCACTCCCTCTGCGTCGTGGTCCGTGCCGTATACCGGCGAGCCCGGCTGCTGCCGCCACGATTCGTCCAAGCTTCCAGCGTCCACGCCGTCGAAGCCCAGTTCGTCGACGAGCTGGATCACCACCGCCTTTGCCGCGTCGTCGTCACCCGCGACCGGCAGAGCGATGCGCCCGGGGCTGCCCGCGGCCTGGCCGCGCTCGAGCAGGTGCGCCGCGAACACGTTGTTGAACGCCTTCACGACCGGACGGCCAAGTTGATCGGCCACCCAGCGGCTCTCCGTGGTGCCCTTCTCGATCTCCTCGAGCCTGCCGTCGCGCTGGTGGTAGTAGTTGCCCGTGTCCACGACGACAACGCCGTCGGGCACGTCGTCGAAGAGGTCGGCGGGCAGGCTGGGGACGGCCTTCTCGGGGATGGTCACGACCAC
>DHIZ01000275.1:1415-2479 GCA_002404055.1 Chloroflexi bacterium UBA4733 | reverse complement strand
CCCCCGATGTGCCCCGCGCCGATGATCCCTATCTTCATGTCCGCTCCCGTTGCCTCTGGTGGTCTGGCGTCAACGGTAGCGCCACTGCACCCCCGGTCGGCCGGGCGCTAATTCACGCCCCGGGGCGGCGACCGATGCGGGCAGCCGGACCGCCCCGTGGACAGTGAAACGCGCCGGCCCGGTTAGTGGCCCACCAAGGCGTTCGGCAACAACAGTGCCATCGCTGCTGTTCACCGTCGAGCTTCAGCGCCGCCTGACCGCAGAGGGCAGCAGCGTGTGAGCAGTGCCGGCGGACCCGGGAATCACCACGACAAGTCTTGGTGAGCACTTCACCGGCTTCCGCGGTGCCGTCGCCGTCGCCGGTCGCCTCGTGGCGCAGGACGTCGAGCCGGTTGCGCTGACGACTCTGTATCCCGCCACGCAGGACATCCGGGGACGTCGTTCGTTGGACCCAACGGTTTCGGTCACTTCCGCGGCTACCCGATGATGGTGCAGCCCTCCAGGGCATCCCAGGACCCCCTGCCTGGCTCGTCGTCTGTGGGCCCGCTCGTGGGAGCTCACCGAAGTCGCCCGATCCGCCACGCGCGTGAGCTGAGGCCGCCACGTCCAGCCAAGGTGAAAATCCACGGCGATCCAATGCTTGACCTCGCCCCTGCCGCAGCTTCGCTCTGTTCGCCTAGCCAGCGGTGGCTAGGGCCAACCGTGTAGTCACTCGCAATGTTGTGGGAGACGTTGTTGCAGCCCCGTGGGATAGTGAAAGGCTGACAGGGGTGCCCACCCATCGTGAAAGTCCAGCCAGACGCTACCGTCGACCGTCACATAGCAATACGCGCTTTGCAGCTCACCACCGATGAGCATAGTGGCGCTGTATGACGAACGTGGCGGTGCGCCCGCTTCAGAGAGAGTCACGTCCTTGTGGGGCACCACATCCACAAAGTTGGTGACCGTTGGCCACGCAACGTGCGCCCACGTGCCCAAGATCAAAAGGAGCAGCAGCCCATTACCGACCGCGAGCGCGACGATCCGCGATCCGTACTGACGAGTCGTCGCGCTGACACTAGTGC
>DHIZ01000275.1:891-1266 GCA_002404055.1 Chloroflexi bacterium UBA4733 | reverse complement strand
CCACAAAGGGCAGGTCAGCCGCAATAAGTCCGAGCGCCCACACGGGAATCGGTGACACACCCAACACCGCGGGAACCACCGCGACTAGCGAGACGACAACCGCAACGAAGAACGGGGTCAGGGTCCGGGATCGCAGCAACCTAAGCACTTGCATGCGTAGCGTGCGTCTCGTCGACTGGGTGAATCCCGACTGCCGGGCTACCCCTGTGCCGGACCGTCGTCTGCGGGCCGACGGCCCGATGGCGCCTGACCAAGCTGATCCGTTTCCCCGTCCGCTTCATCTTCACGGCGACCACCGGCCGCGTGGGCACCTAGGGCCTAGCGGTCGCGCACTACCTGGCGACCGCAGGGGCGCCCGCCGCACGGCTCGTGGCC
>DHIZ01000275.1:261-743 GCA_002404055.1 Chloroflexi bacterium UBA4733 | reverse complement strand
ACCTGCACTACATCGACGATCACACCGCGCGGCTTGTCATTGTGGGACGGACCGGTCTGGCCGCCGCCCTCACGGTGTGGTGCCGCCACCTGCAGCCCGTGAGGCCGTGACTGCGGTGCCCCAGTCTGTATCGGCATGTTCAGCGCCTCCATGTCAGCACGGGACGGTCAGCTGGCCGTCACCGTTCCCACCATTCCAGGGTGAAAGTCGCACTGGTACGAATACGTCCCCGGCTGGGTGAACTTGACCTCCCATGTCGCGCCCGGCTGCATTGGGCGTAAGCCCGCCACGAACCCCTGTCGTTTTGCGGCCCGTTCCAGTCCACGGCGGGCCGCAGCCAATGTCGGCGGAGGCCACCGCGATCGCGAACCGGCTCTTCGGCCCAAGCCGCTGTCACCGGTCCAGACTTCCGGGTACGCTCTCGAATACAACCGTACCGAGGAGCCTCAGCGATGGCCTGTCCCAGCTGTGGGGCCGAGAAC
>DHIZ01000275.1:0-126 GCA_002404055.1 Chloroflexi bacterium UBA4733 | reverse complement strand
TGTCCCAGCTGTGGGGCCGAGAACGCCGCAGGGAGCAAGTTCTGCTCGCAGTGCGGCGCCGCGATGGTGCGCACCTGCGCCACCTGCGCCACGCCGCTTCGACCCGGCGCCAAGTTCTGCAACGAG
>DHIZ01000382.1:4489-4755 GCA_002404055.1 Chloroflexi bacterium UBA4733 | reverse complement strand
CGCTGGCTGCCCTATCTAGCCGAGTTGCAGCCGGAATTCTTCTGCGAGATCTCACCGGAGCTGGCCGGCGAACGCGGGCTGGAGCACCTCGGCTGGGCGACGATCGTCACGGCGCGCTCCGCGATCGAGGCGCGCGTGCTGGTCACCGACAGGCTCGTACCGCTCCACGTCGGCGGACGCGTCATCCACCAGGTCGGCCTGCCCTACCACTGGGGGGTCGGCGGCGGCGGTGCGGTCGTCAGTGGCGACTCGGCCAATGACCTGAT
>DHIZ01000382.1:578-4295 GCA_002404055.1 Chloroflexi bacterium UBA4733 | reverse complement strand
GGGCGGCGGCCGACCGGGCCGGCGTTGCTTCGCTACGTCGAGGACTACAGGCGCCGCGCCGGAATCACGGTCCAGACCGGCAACGTCCAGCTGACCGGGTCGGAGGACGCCTCATGAGCGGCGGATGGTCGGCAGCGATCGACCCCGCCGCCGACACCGGTTGGGCCGACGCCCCTGGCCGCAAGGGCTTCTTCACCGACAGCTCGATCTGCATCGGGTGCAAGGCATGCGAGGTGGCCTGCAAGGAGTGGAACGGCATTCCCGAGGGCGGCATGCACCTCCTCGGCATGTCGTACGACAACACGGGCGCGCTGGGAGCCAGCACCTGGCGTCACGTGGCGTTCATCGAACAGCCCAAGCGCAGCAACGGCAATGGAGGTTTTACGCCGCTCCCGATGGTTCCTGCCAAGCCGGGTGAGGCCGACATTTCGATCGGAGATACCGGCGTCCGCTGGCTGATGTCGTCCGACGTTTGCAAGCACTGCACCCATGCCGCCTGCCTCGATGTGTGTCCCACCGGGGCACTCATGCGCACCGAGTTCGGGACTGTCGTGATTCAAGACGACGTGTGTAATGGCTGCGGCTACTGCGTGGCCGCCTGCCCGTTCGGGGTGATCGAACGGCGCGAGGGCCCCGCTGATGCCCGGAACATCGGTATCGCCCAGAAATGCACGCTTTGCTACGACCGGCTCGGCGAGGGCATGATGCCGGCGTGCGCCCAGGCGTGCCCGACCCAGTCGATCCAGTTCGGCGACCTCGATGAGCTGCGGGTTCGGGCTCAGCATCGGGTGGAGGAACTGCACGGCACCGGGGTAAGCGACGCTCGGCTCTACGGCGCGGACGCAAGCGACGGAATCGGCGGTGCGGGTGCCTTCTTCCTTCTCCTCGATGAACCCGAGGTCTACGGCCTGCCGCCCGACCCGGTCGTCACCACCAGGGACCTGCCCACGATGTGGAGAACGGCGGCGTTGGCTGGCGCGACCCTGCTCGCAGGCGCCGCCGCGGCCTTTGTCCGAGCCCGCTCATGAGCCTCGACTCGCTTAGGCCGCGCGCTGAAGCAGGAGCCGGCTCCACGCCCGGACCTGCCACCGAGGCACGGGGCGACGATCGCGGCCTAAAGACAGCTGGAGCAGGCAGGAACCGAGGCCGTGGCGCCCGCGGTGGCGAACAGCTGATGGTGCCGGAGGCGGCCTTCACTTCGTACTACGGACGGCCGGTGGTCAAACCAGCGCCGTGGGGGAATGACATCCCCGCCTACCTCTTCCTGGGGGGCCTGGCGGCGGGATCGTCCCTCTTGGCCGCCGGGGCCGACCTCAGCAACCGCCCCGAGCTGCGCCGTATCGGGCGCATCGGCGCACTGCTCAGTGTCGGAGCGAGCCTGGCGGCACTGGTGCACGACCTCGGCAAACCCAGCCGCTTCCTCAACATGCTCCGGGTCGCAAAGCCGACCTCGCCGATGTCCATGGGCACCTGGATCCTCACCGCCTACACTCCAGCGGCCGGCCTGGCGGGCATTGCCGAGTTGGCAGCGCTCCTGCCCCGCCGACCGGCCACGCTCGACTGTCTTCTCGGTCTGGGGGCGCGCCCAGCCGGTCTGGTCGCCGCCGCCCTGGCCCCCGCCCTGGCCTCGTATACCGGAGTTCTCCTGTCCGATACCGCCACGCCGTCATGGCACGAGGGCCACCGTGAGCTGCCCTTCGTGTCCGTCGGCTCGGCAGCGGCGGCCGCAGGCGGGCTGGCAATGCTGGCCGCTCCGGTTGAGCAGGCGGGTCCGGCACGTCGGCTGGCCGTGGGAGGCGCCATGCTCGAGCTCGCCATGGAGCGCAAGATGGAGGGCAGCATGGGCATCACCGCAGAACCGTTGTCCAGCGGACGAGCGGGAGCTCTGATGCGCGCCAGTCGTGCCCTCAGCGTCGGCGGAACCTTGGGCGCCGTTGTGCTCGCCGGGCGCAGTCGGGCGCTGGCCCGGCTGTCGGGCGCCGCCCTGCTGGCCGGGTCGGTCTGCACCCGCTTCGCGATCTTCGAAGCGGGCCAGGAGTCGGCCCGCGATCCCAGGTATACGGTGGTCCCGCAGCGCGAGCGGCTCGCGCGCCGCTCACGTGTCAGCGCATGAAGACCCTTCATCTGACTAGACCAGCACGGCAGAAAGGAGCACCCCAGTGAGCGCATCGCAGCCAGCCAAGACATCCCAGGGCATGAGCAATGCACGATGGGGGTTGGTCGCGGCCGCGCTCCTCCTCCAGTTCTCCATCGGCGCCGTCTATGCGTGGAGTGTGTTCGCCACGGCACTCCAGAAGTCGGCTGTCTTCCATCTCACCAAGGTCGAGGCCGCCCTGCCCTTCGAGGTCACCATCGGGATGATCTTCATCGGCACCTTCATTGGCGGCCGTATCCAGGACAAGCGCGGACCCCGGACCGTGGCGCTCACCGGCGGTGTCATCTACGGGATCGGCGTCATCCTGGCCTCCTTCGCGCAGTCGCATGACCAACTCCCGTTGCTCGTGGCGACCTACGGCGTCATCAGCGGCTTTGGGCTTGGTCTGGCCTATATCGTTCCTATCGCCATGCTCCAGAAGTGGTTCCCAGACAGACGGGGCCTGATCACCGGGCTCGCGGTCGGGGGTTTCGGCTTCGGCGCCGTGCTCACCTCTCCAATCGCGCAGGCATTCATCAACAGCAACAAGGACGTACCCACCAAGGCATTCCTGCCGCTGGGCGTCGGCTACCTGGTGCTGTCGCTGATCGGGGCGTCCTTCTTCCGCAACCCTCCGCAGGGCTATCGCGTCCCCGGCTACACCCCGGCGATGGCCGGACGTGTCGTCGACAGCGGCAAGGACTACACCCAGACCGAGTCGTTGCGCACCCCGCAGTGGTACCTGCTGACTGCGATCCTCACCCTCAACGTCACCGCGGGGATCTCGCTGATCTCACAGGCCGCCGGGAGCGCGACCGACATCGCCGGCTACAGCACGACGGCGGCGGCCAGCGTGGTCGGTGTCTGGGCGCTCTTCAACGGTGGCGGCCGCATCATCTGGGCGGCGGCATCGGACCTGATCGGTCGGATGCCCGCCTTCGTCGCCATGCTCGGGCTGCAGGGGGTGTGCTTTCTGCTGCTGCCGCTCGCCCACAACCCCGTCGCGTTCTTCGCGCTCGGCGCACTGATCTATCTGTGCTACGGCGGCGGCTTCGGCACCATGCCGGCAACCGCCGGTGACTTCTTCGGGGTGCGCAACGCCGGCGCGGTCTACGGCCTGATGATTGTTGGCTGGAGTCTGGGCGGCATCATCGGACCGCAGATCGTGGCCACGTTGATCGGCAGTCATAAGAACTACGGCACCGCCTACCTCACCATCGCCGTGATCGCCCTGGTGGCCACCGTCTTGCCTCTGATCACCAAGATCCCGCGCAAGCGGCAGACCGTCTCCGAAGGCTACCTCGGCGAGGTGGCCGGGGGGACGACGGCCTAGTCGAGCAAGCGGCCGTGACCGCGCAAAGCCGGCGTCTACGTGAGCACTGGCCGGACCTGACAACCGACGAGCGGCGCAGTGCCATCGCACTGTTGATTGACCATATCGTCGTCGCGGTCAAGTCCCCCGGAGTGGTGTGAATTCGGTGGAGTTGTCACAACGTCGGTGAGTTAGGCGGCGAGGCCCTCCGTCAACGGGTTGGTGAGCAACGGTGGACCATCCGGGTGCAACAACCGTGCCATGGACTGCT
>DHIZ01000382.1:0-357 GCA_002404055.1 Chloroflexi bacterium UBA4733 | reverse complement strand
CGCTCGATGGCATTCGTCGAGGAGAGCGATCGCCAGTGATCAACAGGGAAGTCGAGGTAGGCGAGCACATCGGCCTCCGCGGCGCTCAGCTTGGCCGCGACAGCGGGAAAGCGCTTGCTTCTGTCACAACACTTGGGTCACTCACAGCAGATCCTCCTCTTCGCGGGAAACCAGGTTGCGATCACAACTCGATATCGCATGCCTAGAGGTAGCGCGCGGGTACTGAGGAATGACCAGACCGGTCTGCCGTCTTGGAATACGCATTACTTGACTCCAGCGGCGGTAGTGGCGGGAGCCGTCATTCCGTGGAGGCGGAGCAGATTCTCGCCGAGAATCTTCTTCTTGGCCTGGGTTGTC
>DHIZ01000272.1 GCA_002404055.1 Chloroflexi bacterium UBA4733 | reverse complement strand
GCCTGCCGTGCGCGCGTACAAGCGTGGACGACGGCCATCACTGCCCTGGGCGACGAACCGGAGCCGGAAGCCCTGACCGAATGCCAGGACTGTGGCGCCTCGCTGAGCGAGCACGATCAGGAACTCGGCCGGTCATGCTGTGGCCAGTGCCGGGGAATAGACGAGGACATGCACTTCACAAGGATGGGCCGATGAGCAGCGAGTCGATCCGCATCGTGCGCTACCCGTACCTCTCCAAGCGCGCCTACATGTGGAAGTGCTCTTGCGGCCGCGGCGGCTTGCGCGAGCCGCTCCGCCGGCTGGCTGAGGCCGACGCATGGCAGCACGCCAATGTCCACCAAGCGGCTGCCACCCACTGCTACGTGGTGAGCAGCCGATGAGCCGCCGGTTTGTGGTCGAAGTGACCGAGCGCTACATCGTGACGCTGGAGGATTCTTTCAACCTGACCTACGAGGCCAACGACGGCACGCGGCAGTCGCGCGGGACCGCCGAGAGCGTGGCTATCGACCTGGCAACGAGGCATGACCGACCGCTGTCCATGACAGATGGCTACGCGGATTTGCCTGACGATGCTGCCGATGTGCGACTGGAAGATACCGACTTCGACGTGAGGGAGCTTTGACGTGAGAGAGCCGCTCGTCATCATCGCCCGCCACCCTGGCGTATGCAGCTGTGGGTGCGGCCAGCCGTTCGAGGTTGGCGACCGGATTTACTGGCGCAAAGGCTTTTTTCCAACCATCTTCAAACTACGGCCGAAAGGGCCGGTGGACATGGAGCCGTCCGGAAAGCACGGCCATCCCCAAGTGCGCGCTATTCGAGAGGAGGTTGCCTGATGGCCGACATTACCACCATTCCGGTTTCCGAACTCCTGGACGACCTCGCCGCCTCCAAGATGGACGCCATCATGTGCGAGCGCCTAGGGCCAGCCCGCTTCCGGGACCGCATCGACGGCAACCGCGAGATCATCGCTGTCATTCACGCGGAGCTGGAGCGCCGCGGACTGGTCGTGTGCGCCTTCTGCCGCCGCGCCGCTAGCCAGGAACCGTGCGAGCACTGCCAGCGATTCAACGAGGAGGAGAACTAGCCATGAACGCCCAGCAGCAGCGCGCCCAACTCGATGCGGACCCGGAGTATGCGGCTTGGTTGCAGGCCCGCTACGCTGAGTTTCTGGCCGAAGTGGGCGCCAGTCCCGCCTACCGGCTTACGGCCGTTGGCGAGCAGGTCCGCTGGCGATTCCGCGAGATCCACGCGCGGCGAGACTCGGAACAGGAGCGGACGGCATGAGGACCGTCTATCGCTTGCTGAGCCTGTACCGGCTGTTCTCGGCGCTGGCCAGCGGGAACCCGCAACGGATCGGCCGCTACGCCCGGAATCGGGCCAAGGCCCGACTATTGGGCAAGATGGGGTTTTGGCGCTAGGCCACTTTTGCGAGGATTTGTACGGTAAGGATATTCCCGTTAGGGAACCGCTCAATGCCGCCGCCGGGAAAGGTTACCTGCCACTCGGCGGCGTAGATCCCGGGACTGGCGGTGTCCCCAGCTTGCCAGTCGTATCGCACCGTGCCCAGCGTAGCGCCTACGATGACGCCGGTTCCGTTGGCCACCGTGACAATGCTGGGGGTGTTCGTGGGAGCCATGTGGAATGCGACCGTGCACCCTGTCAGATTAACTGCAGCACCCGCTGCATCTTTCAGGGTCCCGTCAATGGATGGCAGCGTATCGGATTGCTTGATATAGAAGTTAGCCATGAGTCCCCACTACGACAGTATTTCGTCCGGTTTCTAGACTCGAGTTGCGCCAATCATTTGCTGAGCTCGAATGCTCGGGGTTGGCGCTCGTCGGGCCACGGGCGCCTAGCTCCGGCACGACGTTGCTGCCATCGCTTGTAACGGGGAGAGCGAGGACAGCCAACCCCTTAAACCTGACCAACCCGCTGATCGCTACGGTGGCTGCGAGTGCCAACTGACCGGTAAACGCCGGGGCGCCACTGGTCGAGCCCGATCCATCGCTTGTCGCCCCCAGGGCGCCAGCGGCGGTCGAGACGACAAAGAGCAGTTTGCCTGTCCCAGCTCCACTCGCACCAGTACCCGCAGCACCGCTTGCTGCGAATCGCAGAGTGCCCGCGGCTGCCGATGTGCCGGCTATCCCCGCCGAGCCGGGACCCGACACGAGGTTACCAGTCGACCCGGAAACAGTGCCTGCCATGGCGTCCGACCCGCTGGCCGTGAAGACTTCCTTGCCCGTGCTGTCGGCCATCGAGCTCGTAGCGTCCGACCCACTGGCAGTAAAGCGCTCCTTGCCGGCGCTGCTGGTCGTTGAGCCCAGGGCTGCGGCTCCGCTCGCCTGGAACTTCTGCTGGCCTGTAGACCCCGAGGTCGAGCCAGCAGCGTCGGACCCGCTCGCCTTGAACACCTCCTTGCCGGTGCTCGTGGAGGTTTCGCCAGTGGCAGCACTGCCGCTGCCCGTGAATGTCTGCTTGCCGGTGCCCCCAACAGTAGCGGCCAGGGCTGACGAGTCCGTAGACGTAAACCGCTGTACGGCGGTCGCCCCGGTCGTGAGGCTAACGGCCGACGATCCGGTACCTGAATTTCCGGCAGTTACCAGGGAGCCCGTACCGTCAGTGGTTGCCGCTATCGCTTCCGAACCGCTAGCCGTGAATGTCTCGCCAGCGGCTGCAGTGGTCGTCGGGCCTACAGCCGCACTGCCGGTTCCAGTGACCGTAACTGGCGTGGCTGCAAAGCCGGGCGTTACGACTTCCTCAATGGCGCCTGCATTTGCGAACAGTGAAGTCGTAGCGGTATTGCTGGACGACGTGTTGGCGGTGATGTCGAGGTCGATCTCGATGTACAGCTTGTCGCCGGTGGCGAAGTCCATTGACGCTACGCCGGTCGCGGACGCGGTAACCGTTGCCGCTGTGGAGGTGAAGCCTGTGCTGGCCGTAGCCATATCGACAAGCTGAGTAAAGACGCCCGCCGATGAGCGCTTACCTACACGGATGTGGACCACGCCGGTGACCGTACCGGAGGAAGTGGAGATATGGGTCGAGGCGGACCATGAGCCGGAAGCGACGGTCTGGCCTTCCAGGGAGGTGTCGTCGAGGATATAGCCAGCAGTAGAGCCGAACGCTGGCTCCGAAGCGCCAGCAGGCCAAGCGCCGGTAGCGCCTTGGGATGCAAGGACGCCCCAACCTGTGAGCTTGGCGGTCTTAGTAGTGTGTGAAGTAGAAGCTGCTGGCGCAGTCGATACAAGAGTATCTGCCGTTGTGACGGTGGTAGCGGCAGTACCCGTTGTATAGACGGTTAGAGCAGCCATCGACTACTGGCCGGAGACGGTTCGCTGCCGAGTCTCGGCCCAAGCCTTAGCCCGAGCCAAGCCGCGCCTCTCTAGAGAATCTCACTGGCCGCTAACAGCCTCCAGGATGGAAAAGGTCAGGCTGGTGACGTCGATCTGGGCACCCAATGAGATGGCCACACTGTTCAGGTTCAGGTTGTCTCCGGTAGTAGCTACCGACCCGTCGAACACGACGGTTGTGCCGTTGCTCTCGACGCACCGGAACCACGCAGCCGTTCCCGTCGCGTTCGCGCTGGTATCGGAACTGATGGCGTTGGCCGTGGCCACGCCAGCTACCGCCGCCGCAAAGGCCGTCGCCCCAAATGTC
>DHIZ01000213.1:67402-68215 GCA_002404055.1 Chloroflexi bacterium UBA4733 | reverse complement strand
TTTATGACCAGGCCTCACTTAATTGCTACGTTGCCCTTGACAAGCGGTCTTTAGTAGCTTATGCTACGGGTAGCCCCTGCTGTCGCGGCGGCCAACGGTATCCTGGTGCGGTGCTTCCGGTGGAGTACCTGGCTCCGGGTGGCGTTGTTGCGCGGCGGTCGGTGTGTCGTTCCTTCCGACGCGACGCAGAATATGTGAGTGAGGGGGTGATGGCCTGGCGAGATGACAAACGGGTACCCAATCCATAGGGGCAAAGCCGCGTCTTTTCTGGCGCCATGTGCGCGCCGCGCGGTTGAGGCAGGATAGTGCGCTCATGCCGGCGTCAAGCTGGAAGTGCCCTGTCCCGTCCGCCCGAGCGAAGAGGAGGGTTTGATGGACCATTGGTTTGACACCCTGGCCAGAGCCGTCGCTGGCGGGCAATCCCGACGCGAGATGCTGAAACGGGTCGGTGTCGTCGTGGGGGCGACCCTTGTTGCCGCCGTGCCAGAAGGGGTTCTGGCGGACGAGACGAGTAACCCGAATGCCAACGCCCAATGTGCCGAGTTCTGCGTTTCTGTGGCCCCGCCCGGGCCCGGTCGTGGTATGTGCATTAGCGATGCGGCGCATGATATGGGGCTCTGCTTCGGGTGCGGGCCGTCCGCGCCTGCGGGCCATCCGGACGTCTGCGGGGTCGGCGTCAATCCAATTTGTTGCCCAACCGCCACACCGACCTGCTGCGGCGGCGTCTGCGTCAGCCTGACAACAGTGCAGAACTGCGGCACTTGCGGCAACGCCTGTGCGGCAGGGCAGCTCTGCTGCAACGGCGTCTGCACC
>DHIZ01000213.1:63614-67133 GCA_002404055.1 Chloroflexi bacterium UBA4733 | reverse complement strand
ACCGCGAACTGCGGCGCCTGCGGCAACGCCTGTACGGCAGGGCAACTCTGCTGCAACGGCGTCTGCACCCCCCAGTCACCCACGAACTGCGGCGCCTGCGGCGTCGTCTGTCCGGGCGCACAGATTTGCCTTTCAGGCGGGATCTGCGGCTGCCTACCCACCATCACCTGTGTGGGGGGGCGGGTCCTGAACCCCACGACCTGCACGTGCGAATGTCCTTCTGGCACGGCGCTCTGCGCTAGCACCAGCACCTGCGTTTCCACTACCTGCCCCGCGGGCAGTGGAGAGACGTATAATGCGACGACATGCGCTTGCGAATGTCCTCCCGGTCAGGCCGTCGGCTCGAACGGGGTCTGCACCTCCTGCGGCACGTCGTTTACCTGCGGTAGCAGCTTAACGACATGCGGAACGCCAGCGTCAGGTGGTAGCTGCGTGTGCCTCCAGTCCGTGGAAGGCTTCACCGCCTGCGGCGAGAACTTCTCCTGCGGAAGCACAATAACTTGTACGACCAGCGCGCAGTGCGTAGCAAGTTTGGGTCTGGGATCCTTCTGCCAGGCTTCAGGGACCGGCTGCTGCGGTGCCGGGGTCTGCGTCCCAGCGTGTGGTACAACAGGATTCTTCGCAACCCCCTTCGCAACCCCCCTTGGCACCACGCCCAGCGGGACACCACAAGGCACCAACGCCGGCTAAGAACAACGGCGAATGCAGGAGGGGGCTCCCGAGTAGTTCGGGAGCCCCCTCCTTGCTGCCCGCTAGGCGAGCCGGTTCCCCAGATGCCGGCCGCTGACGGAGCCTGTTGCCCCATCACCGCATCAGCACGACACCGGCCCTACCCGCCCGACCGCGTAGGCAAGATGCCGCTGCCTCGTCCCTCGGGTCGACGTGTCACTGAGCAATCAAGCGACCGCGGTCTGCACCAGTTGCACGATAGCATCGCCGCCGACAGCCACGTCCTTGAGGATGGCCCCATGCTCGTCGATCAAGTAGGCGACCGGAGTGGCAAACATACCGTAGTCCTTGGAGACCTCCCAGTGCCTCTGACGCAGGACCAGGAAGGGCAAGCCGTGCTGCTGCGTCTTGACCACATTGGCCGTCAGGTCGCCCCGGCTGACCATCACGACCTCGAGATTGTTGGCCTTGTGCTGTTCGTGCAGCTTGATCAGGTCCGGCGCCAGCGCCTGGCAGGGGCCGCAGTCGGGGTCGGAAAAGACCAGGAGCACCTGCCTGCCGCGGAACTGGTCCAGGGAGTGTAACTTGCCCTTTAGATCGGGCAAGGTGAAGTTAGGCGCCTTCGTGCCGGCGGCCAATCCCTGGCGGTTAAGGGTGCTCTCCCGCACCGCCAGCCCGGCTGCCCGTGCCTGCTCTGCTGCCGTGTGCTCCTTCTCCCGCAGCGACTGCGCGGTCAATCCGTTACCGTGGCCGTTTGATGCGGGCCCGGCGGCGGGCGCGGCCGGAAGCAGGCCGAGCACGGCGTCGGCGCCTGCGGCAAGCGGGCTGGCGATGCGTCCCTCGGCGTCAAGCAAGTAGCCCATCGGCGTCCCATTGGCTTGGTAGGCCCCGGCCACCGCCCACGCCGGCTCGAGCACCACATCGCAGTGCCAGTGGTGCTCGGCCGCCAGCCGCCGGTGCTCCGCAGCGTCTCCCCGACTGATGAGTAGCACGCGCGGACCTTCCTGCGGCAACTGGCCGAGCTGGGGAGCCATCTGCTGACAAAAGCCACACTGCGGGTTGAAGAACACCGTCAGCAGGGGCTCCCCCAGGAACTCCTGGAGCTTCCGCTCTTTGCCATCGAGATCGGGCAGGGCAAATTCCGGCGCAGGGCTGCCGATGGGCAAGCCGGCGGGCATTGGCGGAGCCGCCGGCGCCTGGACCGCCTGCATCGCCTGGCGCACCTCCGCGAACTGCGCGGGCAAGCTCAGCAGCGTCTGCTCGGTCTTGTCCAACCGCTCACGCAGCTCGTCCTGTGCCAGCAACAGGCGCCCGTGCTGGCGGACCAGTAGGTAGATCACCCCGCCCTCCACCGTCGTGAGGCCCCAGGGGAGTCCGCATGCGAGGGCGCGACCGAACTTCATGACACTGCTCCTTGCTTCTATAGGTTTGAGCTGCCTCGCGCCGAGCTAGCCTGGGATGCAGCCAAACCGGGATCAACCAGTCAACAACTGTATCATGCCTGTTTTTGGACGATTAGGCAAGGAATGAAGGACTGGATTGTGCCGCAGGCGCCACCCTGTCGTTCGATCGCAGCGTATGTCATAGGGACACGTAGTCCGGGTTCCGGGGCGGTAGCATGGGAGCCTCAGCCAGGTACCAACCAGGCAAGATCGGCGGGAGCGACGTCATGGCCACGACTCGAGCGCAGCGCGTGATTGCCGAGCAACCGGCGCTGTTGGACATGGGGCCGGTCACAGAGGTGAGCGCAGAGGACGCTGCCGATGCGCCGCTGGCTGCGCGCATGCGCCCGCGCAACTTTGCGGAGTTTGGCGGGCAGGGGCATCTGATCGGTCCTGGCCGGTTATTGCGGCGGGCAATTGAGCAGGATAAGCTCGGCTCAATCATTCTGTGGGGGCCGCCGGGGAGCGGTAAGACGACCCTGGCCGCAGTGATCGCCAGGATGACGCAGGCGCAGTTCATCCGGGTCAGCGCCGTCTCCGCCGGCGTGGCCGAGTTGCGGCGGGCGGCTGATGCTGCGCGCACGGCTCGCGCCACCAGCAACCGGCGCACGATCCTGTTCGTGGACGAGATTCACCGCTTCAATAAGGCGCAGCAGGATGCCGTGCTGCCCGTCGTGGAAAGCGGCCTCCTCACGCTCATCGGCGCGACCACCGAGAATCCGAGCTTCTCCGTCAACGCCGCTTTGCTGTCGCGCTGTCGGGTCTTCCGGCTGGAAGCGCTGGACGATGCGGCGGTAGAACGGTTGGTGCGCCGAGCCCTGGCCGACCCGGAGCGGGGACTGGGCGCCCAGCACGTCGCGCCGGCGGCGGACGCAGTGGAATACCTCGTCGCCATGGCCAACGGCGATGCCCGCGTGGCGCTGAACGCCCTGGAGTTGGCGGCGGCAGCCGCCCCAGCCGATGCCGAGGGCGTCCGGCACGTCGATAAGGCGGCGATCGAAGAGGCGCTGCAGCAACGGGCCTTGCTGTACGACCGGGCCGGCGATCAGCACTATCAGGTCATCTCCGCCTTTATCAAGAGTGTGCGCGGCTCCGATCCCGATGCCGCGGTGTACTGGCTGGCGCGCATGCTGGAAGCCGGAGAAGACCCCCTCTTCGTGTCCCGCCGCCTGGTACTGCTGGCCAGCGAGGATATCGGCCTGGCTGACCCACAGGCGTTGCCGCTGGCGATGGCGGCGCACCAGGCAGTCCAATCGATCGGCATGCCCGAGAGCTACTTGCCGTTGACGGAAGTAACGCTCTATCTGGCTCTGGCGCCCAAGAGCAACTCCGCTTTGACTGCCTATGCCGCAGCGCTGGAAGACGTGCGGGCGACCCTCAATCAGCCGGTGCCGCTCCACCTGCGCAA
>DHIZ01000213.1:63262-63443 GCA_002404055.1 Chloroflexi bacterium UBA4733 | reverse complement strand
GTGCCGCTCCACCTGCGCAATGCCGTCACCGCCTTGGACCGGGCGATGGGCAATGGCCGCGACTACCGCTACGCCCACGATCACCCGGATCACTATGCTGCACAGCAGCACCTGCCGGCCGCGCTCGTCGGCCATCGCTACTACCAGTCCGGTGTACTCGGCTGGGAAGGCGAGCAGGCGG
>DHIZ01000213.1:62676-63088 GCA_002404055.1 Chloroflexi bacterium UBA4733 | reverse complement strand
TCGGCTGGGAAGGCGAGCAGGCGGAGCGGCTAGCGAAGTTGCGGCAGAGGAACTAATGGGCCCGTCACGGAATAACCATCGCAGTTGCAGCGTGCGTCGCCCCTGGTAGTGCCGCCCAATCTTGAGACAGTTATTCCGTGGCAGGCCCTAAGCGGCGGCTGGCTGGCGGATGACCAGCCCGACGGGAGTTCCACGGTGACGTCGAGTTGCCCGAAGCTGGCCCATTGTCGCGCGGGCGCCAGCACATACCCGAGCTGCCAGTAGCGCGTCGGCCGGTCGTCGGAGTAGGCGGACGCTCGGGCCGGATAGCCGACGGTGATCGTGTGCGGTCCGGGCAGCAACCGGAGTTGGAACGTCAAGACACCATCGCGCCGGGCCTGGTAGTGCAGCGGCGGCCCGGCGCCGATGGCAG
>DHIZ01000213.1:62022-62578 GCA_002404055.1 Chloroflexi bacterium UBA4733 | reverse complement strand
CGGCCCGGCGCCGATGGCAGGCGTCGTGGCGGGGGCTTGCCACGACGCCGGGAGAGGAGGCGCCGCCAGCGCCAGCGCCGTGATCGGCTGGCCATCCAACTGCACGGTCGTCGCACCGGTGGTCAATCCAGTTGCCACGAACTCCAGGGGCAAGGTCGTCGCCGTTCCGCCATTCTGGACCTGATAGGTGGCGGCAATGTGGACCGGCTGGTCGGTCAGCAGGGGACGCAGATCGAGGTTCAGGCGCTCCTGGACAATGGCGATCGACTGGAGCGCTGCAGACGGTTCGCCGACCAGGTCACCTGGTTGGACGGGGTTCGCCATGTTGGCGGCCGCCTGGTCGGGCAGCCCCAGCGCCACGATGAGCAGCGTCAGGAAACCGAGCAGACGAGACCGCCCCAGGAGGGTCACCACGACGCGCGCTGCCGCAGGATACCCGTCCGGCACCACCCCGGTATGGTCGTCATCCACCCCTCGCGACCCCCGCTTTACTGGACGGTCAGTTGCACATAGACGCTTTCGCTTTGGCCATCCGTGCCCGTGCCGGTGACGGTGA
>DHIZ01000213.1:61411-61874 GCA_002404055.1 Chloroflexi bacterium UBA4733 | reverse complement strand
GTGCCCGTGCCGGTGACGGTGAGGGTGAAGGTCCCCCTGGACGTCTTGCGGGCGGTGGACAGGGTGAGCGTGGATGTGGCGCCACTGGCGGTCGGCGTCACGGGGTTGGCCGAGAAGCTGGCGCTGGTGCGACTCGGCAGGCCGCTCACGGTCAGCCGGACCGCCGCAGTGTAGCCATTGACGGCGGTGAGCGTCAGCGTGTAGCTCGTGCGCGCGCCGGCACTGACGGTCTGCGTGCTCGGTGTTGCTGTCAGCGTGAACGTTGGCACGGTATAGGTGAACTGACTGGTCGTCGAGCTGGTGGAACTGCCGCCTGGCGTCGTGACCAGCACGCTCACCGTACCGCTGCCAGACGGAGCCGTGGCCGTGAGTTGGCTGGCCGAGGTCACGGTGACGCCTGTGGCCGCCGCCGAGCCGAACGTCACCGTCGCTCCGCTGACGAAGTTCGTGCCCGTGATCGTCA
>DHIZ01000213.1:36172-61324 GCA_002404055.1 Chloroflexi bacterium UBA4733 | reverse complement strand
CGAAGTTCGTGCCCGTGATCGTCACGACCGTGCCGCTGCCGCCGGATGCCGGACTGATGGCGCTGACCGTGGGCGCGGCCAGGTAGGTGAACTGATCGGCCGCCGAGCTGGCGGAGGTACCGCCAGGCGTCGTCACCGTGACATCCACGCTGCCGGCGTTGCCCGCCGGCGCGGTGGCCGTGAGCTGGGTAGCGGAGACGAGCGTCACGTTGGTCGCCGCGCCAGCGCCGAACTGCACCGTTGCGCCAGCGACAAAGCCACTCCCCGTGACGGTCACCGCCGTCCCGCCGGACAGCGGCCCGCTAGCGGGGCCCACCGCGCTGACCACCGGCACGGGATCGTAGGTGAATTGATCGGCGCTGGAGGGAGCGGAGGCGCCGTTGCTGGTGGTGACGGTGACGTCCACCGTGCCGCTCCCGGCGGGTGCGGTCGCGGTGAGCTGGCTCGTGGACTGCAGCGTCACGGCCGTGGCGGCGACGCTGCCGAAGGCAACCGCCGCGCCGCTGGCGAAGTTCGTGCCCGTGATCGTCACGGTCGTGCCACCGGCGGCGGGACCGGCAGCGGGACTGACGCCCGTGACGGTTGGTTGCAGCGGACTGACGTAGGTGTACTGGTCGGCGGTCGAGGTCGCCGACGTGCCGGTGGACCCGGTGACCGTGACGTCGACGGTGCCTGCGGCCGCCGCCGGGACAATTGCCGTCACCTGCGTCGCGGAGTTGATCGTAAAGCTGGCGGCCGCGCTGCCGAAGTGGACGGCGGTGGCGCCGCTCAAGCCGGAGCCGCTGATCGTTACCGAGGTCCCGCCGGCTGTGGTGCCCGACGTCGGGCTGAGACCACTGACGACTGGCTGCGCGCCGTAGGCGACGACGCAAGAGGAGGTGGCGTTGCTCCACTCCTGCTGCACGATATAGGGGTCGCCGTTCCAGACCACGTCGGCGCCGTTGCTGCCGGTGGCGCCAAAGGTCCAGGCGCACTTGTCGCCGATCTCCGAACCGGCGCTGTCGTACCAGGCGGTGCCCAGCGGATCCGTCACCGTCTCCATGTGTTCGTGCGACAGCAGGTTGATCTCGCTATCGGCATCGGGGTTATTGTTGGGCGACGACGGGGCGCCGCAGGCGGCGGGGCTGGTACCGGCGTAGGGCATGTTGGCGTAGAGCACGCTGGCGGTCGTGACGCCGTTGGTGGCGGCGAAGTTGGAGTGATACGCGCAGAACTGGGTGAAGGAACAGGAGGCGCCGTAGCAGCTATTCTCGCCCTTCGCGGTGAAGACGAAGAACTCGACGTCCGCACTGGACCAGGGCCAGTTGTTGGTATTCACGGCGTTGAGGACCTCGTTTTGCAGGTCGGCGTCCGTGAGGGTGCTGGACGGGTAGGGCGACGTATCGACCCAGGAGGCGGCGTAGGCGGAGGTATTGACGATGGCGCCGCCGGTGTCGTAGTACTGCGTGTTGACATTGTAGAGCGGGCTGCCGCCCACATCACCGAAGTAGCGCGGCAGCAGCGTCTGGTAGCCCGGCGCCATGTAGCTGCCGCTCGGCTGCCAGAAGATCGCGTAGCTGGTACTGTGCGTCTGCTCCGTCGGCCCGCTGTGGTAGGTCAAGTTGTTCGTGCCCGAACTGGACGAGGCGGCGTGGGGCTGGTTCCTGGTGCGGTGGAAGACGACGTGCCCCGGATGGCCGTTGCGCGCGCCGGAAGGCGAATCCGCCGGTCCGGTCGGCGGCTGGTCGGGCGCCACGAGCCGCGCCGGCCCCCCGGTCGGCGTCTGACTGGCGGGAGCGGCCACCGCCTGCGCTAGCTGCAGCGGCAGCAGCAGACCCAGCAACAAGGCTGCTGCGAGCAGTCTCCGAGCGGCGGAACGCCTACCGAACATGGTCATGTCCTTTCCGGGTGGATCGTCGTGCGGCGGGAATGCGACTGGTGTGCTGCCGCGGTGGGGAGCAACTGTGGCACTCGACGCATGCAGTATACGCCGTCCTCTAGGAGCGACAGGGCGTCCTAAGAGGAAAGTACCAACGGGGGCCTGCGGCGCTGTCGGCTTGATGGAGCGCCGTCCATGAACGGCGGTGTACTCGAGTCGGAGCGGGAGGAACCATGCGCACGCGCACCACTATTCGTGGGATCAGGCGTTTGAGAAGAGTTCTACGTTCGCTCCGGTCAGGGGGCGCGAAGCCTCGCTGGCCAGGAAGAGGATGGTGCGCGCCACATCCTCGGGCGTGGCCAGGGCCCGCAGACCGTGGCCCGCCTGGCGCAGCATTGCCGTGTCGACGGCGCCAGGGCTCACCGTGTTGACGCGGATGCCGCTCGCCCGTCCCTCCACGGCCAAACTGTCGCCGAGGGCGATCAGGCCGGCTTTGGAGGCGTTGTAGGCACTCAGGCCGGCAAACTTCTCCGGGCCGTGTACCCCGCTCAGTGAGGCGACATTCACGATGCTCCCGCCGCGGGGGGCAGCGCCGGTCATGGCACGGAAGGCGGCACGGCAGCAGAGGTACGGGCCGCGTAGATTCACGCCCATGACCGCATCCCACTCCGCAGGGTCGAGATCGAGAAACGGGCGCCGCAGGAGGATCGCCGCATTATTGACCAGGATGTCGACTCGGCCAAAAGCGGCGAGCGTGTGGGCAAAGAGGTCGTCAACGAAAGCTGCGTCGGAAGCATCGCCCGCCAAGGCGAGGATCGCCGGCGCGTCGCGCGCCACCCCTTCCAGCTCGCCGGCGGTTCGGGCGCAGATGGCGACGCGGGCGCCTTCGGCAGCGAAAAGGAGTGCCGTGGCCCGCCCGATGCCACGTCCGCCTCCGGTCACGATGGCAACTTTGCCGGCAAGCTGTCCAGAGCTATGGGCCCGTCTATGAATAACCTCTCCGGTTTCTGCGTGTCCCACCAGAGGCGGAACACTACGAAATCGACTGCTTTATTGTTAGACGACTCCTAACGATGCAGGCTCTCGACCCGATCAATGGACCCGACTTCCAACGTCTGAGCGAGATTCGGCTCAGGGAAGCATCGACCCTGCTCGCAGCCGGACAGTACGAAGGGGTATACTATCTCGTCGGCTATGCAGCGGTCGCTGATCCCACACATGGAGTGCTGCAATGGATTCGTCAATACTGGTAGGACGGGACCTCTCGGATGGCGAGGATCTGCTCGCCGAATTGGATCGCGAGGGGATGCCGATCGCCGCCGCCTTCTGGCGCTACCCGACAGCGGAGAGTGACGGGGGCATGGTCATCGCTACGCCGCTCGTCGACGAACTAGGACCCTTACCGGTCTACCAGCGCTTGCAGGCCGTCCTCAGTCGCTTACCCGGCCGGCAGCTTCCGCTCAGTGACATATTCGCTGTGGGGGAGCAGGACTCGGTCGTCCGGCGCTTGCGCCAGGCGCTTGCGCCAAACGCTACCCGCAATAACTTCAGCACCTCGGTGCGGTTCTCCAGCTATACGCCGTACGCTCCCTACCTGTCGGAGAACGACACCGGCGTGTCGCTTTTCGTCTATCGACTCACACCGGAGAGCCAGAACACTTCTGTCGTCTCGGCACAAGGAAACGCGGTGTGACGGTCGCGGCGCGCAAACGTGCGTCCCGGCTCCCGTTTTCACTCGGCCAGACACAGCACACATGACAAGCGGCGCCTGATGCGGCTACCATGTCCTTTAGGAGGACGCGGTGCAACATCTCGTTGGCGTTGATGATCTGGGCCGCGCCGGCATTGAGCGGCTGCTTGATCTGGCGGGTACGTTGGAGTCGCGCGGCGTGGAGAACGCGCCGCCGGTGCTCACCGGCGCCATCGTTGCGCTGGTCTTTGCCGCGCCGTCCGTGCGTACCCGCAGTTCCTTCCAGGCGGCGGCGTTGCGGCTGGGCGGACAGGTGCTGGATATCTCCGGTCCCCAGGGCCTGCCCTACGCGGCGGAAGCCCTGGCGGATGTCTTGCAGTCGATCGACCTGCTCTGCAATCTGCTCGTCGTGCGCCATTCCTGGTCGCCGGACGCGGCGGCGCTGGCCTCGCTTAGCCGGGTGCCGCTAGTCAACGCCGGCTTGATGTGCGGTGAGCACCCGACGCAAGCGCTAGCGGATCTGTACACCTTGCGGCAGGCTTTCGGCTCCTTCCAGGGTCTGCGCCTCGGCCTGGTGGCCGAGGATGCGCAGGGGCGTGAGGTGACGTCGCTGCGACGGGCCATTGTGCATTTCCCTGAGATTTCCGCCATCTGGTACGGCCCCGACGATGAGGCGTCGGAAGGGTCATCGGCACGCCGCCCGATTGCCGCACTCGCTGACGACGCATCTGGACTCTCCGCCGTGTACGTCACACCGTCGACCCGGCGCAGCGTGCGCTGGTCGCAATCCGTCGCCGCAGCCCTGCGCGCCGCTGTGCAGCAGAACGGCCAACTGGTGTTGTTGCACCCCCTGCCCCGTGGCGCTGAGTTGCCGGCCGACCTCGACCAGCACGTGCGTTCCGCCTATTTTCGCCAGGCCCGCAACGGCCTCTGGGTGCGCGAAGCGGTGCTTGGCTCCCTCCTGGGCCGCTTGTAAGGATCTCTGAACCCCAAAATGTTACGAGTCACCGACGTCAAGAAGGCGTTCGGCGGGCAGAGTGTGCTCGCTGGGCTGTCTTTTCAGCTCAACCCCGGCGAACGAGCCGGCCTGGTCGGCCGCAACGGCGCCGGTAAGACTACCTTGCTGCGCCTCATTCTGGGCGAGGACGAGCCGGATGCCGGCAGTATCACGCTGACGCCGGGAGAGACGCTCGGCTACCTCGCGCAGGATATCCAGTTCGATTCGGAGCGCACGCTGCACGACGAATTGCTCTCCGTGTTTGCCCGTATCCTTGAGCTGGAACGGGAACAGCGGCAGTTGGAGGCCGATCTGTCCTCGACTACTGATGACGCCCACTTGCTGACGCTGGTGGAGCGCCACGACGCCCTCCAGACAGAG
This sequence comes from Chloroflexi bacterium UBA4733, assembly GCA_002404055.1. Next base: position 56,398 of record DHIZ01000213.1, on the reverse strand, counting down.
TTTGAACGCCTGGGCGGCTATACCATCGAGGCCGAAGTGGGCAAGGTCATGGACGGCCTCGGCTTCACGCCGGCGGATCGCAGCAAACACGTCAACCAGTTCAGTGGCGGCTGGCAAATGCGCGTCGGGCTGGCCAGGCTGCTGCTGCGCGCGCCGGATGTGCTCTTGCTGGACGAGCCGACGAATCATCTGGACCTGTTCGCTGTCGAGTGGCTGGCCGAGTATCTGCGCAACTACAAGGGCAGCATCTTCATCGTCTCCCACGACCGTTGGCTGCTGGATCGTGTCTGCACGCGCATCCTCGAATTGGAGAACGGCGCCGTCGTGCCCTGGTCCGGCAACTACTCCGCCTACCTCAAGCAGAAGGCGGAGCGCCTGGAGGCGCAGGCGGCGGCCTACGAGCGCCAGCAGGAGTATCTGGGCAAGCAGGAAGCCTTCATCGCCCGCTTTCGCGGCAAGCCGACGAAGACGCGGGCCACGCAGAGCCGGGAAAAGCTGCTGGAAAAGATTGAGCGGGTGGAGGCGCCACCCCCGCCGGCCCGCCGGCTTGCCTTCCGTTTCCCCGCCACCACGCCGAGTGGTCGGGAAACCATGCTGTTGCGCCGGGTGCGCAAGGGCTATGGCGACCACACGGTCTTCGACGGCGTCACCTTCACGATTGAGCGCGGCGACCGCATCGCCCTGATTGGTCCTAACGGCGCCGGCAAAACGACGCTGCTGCGCCTCCTGGCCCAGGAAGAGCAGGCCGACCGCGGCAGCGTCACCTGGGGCCATAACGTCCGACCCGCCTATTTCACCCAGCATCAGGCAGAGTCGCTGGACCCGACCCATACCGTGTTCGAGGAAGTCTACGAGGTCGCGCCGCCCGGTTGGACGCAAACGGATGTGCGTGGACTGCTGGGCCGTTTCCTCTTCCGCGGCGAGGACGTGTTCAAGACGATCAGCGTACTCTCCGGCGGCGAGCGCAGCCGGGTGGCGCTGGCAAAGCTGCTGCTGCGCCCAACCAATGTCTTGCTGCTGGATGAGCCGACGAACCATCTGGACATTCCGGCCCGCGAGGTCCTGGAGGACGCGCTGGCCGGCTACGACGGCGCGTTCGTCATTGCCACCCACGATCGCTACCTGCTCGACCAGGTAACCAATAAAGTCATCGAAGTGACTGGTGGCAAAATGACGGTTCACACGGTTGGCTACCGCGAGTTTGTCGAGCAGCGCGCGAAGGGGCGGCGGGACGTCGGGATGAGGGGTGATGGGGATGAGGGGATGACGAAAACGGGACAGAAGCAGCCTCGTACCCCGTCACCGCTTATCCCCTCATCCCCACGGCCCCCCATCCCTTCCCGGACCCGCAGTGAACTACGGACGACGGAGCAGCAGATTGAGGCTCTGGAGCAGCGCAGCGACGAACTGGCGCAGAAGCTGGCCGACCCCGACCTCTATCGCCGTTCCGACGACTATCAACTTGTGTTGCAAGAACACGAGGAGGTCACATCGGAACTGAGCAGCCTGACCGAACGCTGGGAGAGTCTGGCTCGACAGGTGGAGGAGTTGGTGAACTAGATGATCCGGCCGTTGGGCGACGGCCCGGCGACTGAAGTCGCGGCTACCAGAGGCGAAGTCCGCCTTCGCGGACTACTTCAGCCCGCGCAGGCGGGCTTCGCTCCCGTTAGCCGCGACTTTAGTCGCCAGGCGCGCGCGGCGGGAATGAGCGCCGACGCAGGCGCCAGAGTTGAAAGCGCAACGATTTCCAGGCCTCGCCAGCGCGCGTGCGTTCGGTGGGTCCAAGCATGGCGCCGACGCCGGCGTATTGGGCGAGCACGTACAGTGTGGCAATCTGGCGAGCAGCAACTGCCAGCGGCTCGGCCGTCAACTCAAAACGAGAGGCGAGGCGGTACCCGAACTCCAGCGCCGTTTCATCGGCCGTTTTGCGCAGGCCGAAACGTCCGCTCCGCCGCACCATGCGACCGTAGACCACCCGCACATAGTCGCGCGGCGATAATTCCGCCTCCCATTGGCGGCGGATAGTGACGCTGATCAGGGTAGCCAGCAGGGCGACGATAACGAGGGCGATGGCCTTCGGATCGACGGGAAGGCGGGTACCCTGCGCCGCCGACGCTCGTTGGGCCGCCACCGCGCTGATCGAGACGTCCGGCGCCGTCGTGTCCGGTCGTACCAGCTCAGGGTTCAGCGGCGTCGGTTCAAAGTCCAACCAGCCGACGTTGGGAAAGTAGACTTGCACCCAGGCATGGGCGTCGCTGTCGTCGACCACATAGGACGCCTTGGCCCGGTCATAGTTCGTGGTGGCGTAGCCGGTGACGACGCGAGCCGGCACGCCGACATCGCGCAACATGACGACCATCGCCGAGGCGTAGTATTCGCAATAGCCGCGCTTGAGGTTGAAGAGGAAGTAATCGACGGCGTCCTGGCCGCTCGGTGGGGGCGTGATATCGGTGGTGTAGGGGATCTTGCGCAGTTCCCCTTCGATGTTCATCGCCTTGTCGTAGGGGTTGCCGGCCGTTCCTGCCCATTGTTGCGCCAACTGTGTGACGCGCGAAGGGACGTTCGGCTTGGCCAGGTAGGGCGCCAACCAGGCCGGGTAGGCGGTGCTATCCGTCTGCAGTTGTTGCGCGGATGGACCCGGCACAATACTGACCACTGTGTACTTCTTGCTACCGGTATTTAGATCGATCGTATCCGGCAGGCCGCCCGAGGCGTGTACCGTGGTCGGCTGGTTGACCGTCACCACCTGATTGTAAGCATAGAGCAGGGTATCACCGAACGTGGCGACACGCTCGATCTGCTGCACCACCTTATCTCCCTGGGGGATGGCGGCGACTATCGGCTGGTTGGCTGCCCGTGTCTGCACCGTGCTGCCCTGTGGACCCCCGGCGCCGAGGTACTGAGGAGCACCGTTGGGGGCGATGGGCACGCCGGTACGGGAGACGCCAGCGGTCTTGCCCAAGGTCCAACTCTTGCCGTTGTAGTCGGCATAGGTGGCGCCCGCCAGATAGTGCGGAGGCTCGACATAGCCCTCGGCTTCCAAATTGTGTTCCGACAGATCGGGTGGCGGCGGCTCATCGGTGGTGAGATACATGATCACCTGGTTCTGACCGGAGGAAAGCGGCCCGCCCAGGAAGAGGTCGTTGCTGCCGTTCCCCCCAACATGGTGCCGGACGCCGGTGAAGGCCTCGCCGAAGTTCGTTTCCAGCTTGCTCCAGGGGGCGTTGAAGACCCCCCAGAAGCGCACGGCCAGCGGATTTTGCGGTACAGTCGGCAGCACCAGCGCCAGCCCGCCGACGAGGACGGTGAAGAGCAGACCGGTAACCAGCACCTCAGGGACCACGGTCGTTGGATAGTCCAGATCGCGGGCATTCCAGGCTTGCACCAGCGAGAGCACATGGATGCGCAAGATGAGCAGCAGGGCGGAGAACAGGAAGAGATAGACGTACTTGCCGCCCTGGCCACCGAGCACAACGAAGGTAATCAGCACCACTCCGGGCGGCAACAGGGCGACGAGTGGGGCGATGTGGGAGTACAAGGCCCAGGCAAAGTAGAGGAGCACCGTCCAGGAGATCACGGCAAGCAGGAAGAGAAAGATTCGGTTGTCGATCGCGGCAACGCCGATGCCGCCCAGTTTCCACCAGTCCAGCAGATGCCCGGCAAATGTCCTGGCGGCCAGGCTGCCGGCGCTCCACATGCGCAGCGGTGGGTTATCGCCAGTAGGCACGGAGGCCCCCCTGCTGACTGCCCAACGCAGTGTTTCCTGGGCATCGGCTGCCAGACGTGACGGTGACGGGATGACCTCACCGCTGGCGGTGAAGATGCCAAGGAGCCCGCCAGCCAACCCGACGACGAAGCCGCGCACGGCGTGCGGCCGCCCAAGGGCGATCAGGATGCCCACCACAACGGCGAGCAGCGCCACCGGCCAGAGGATATCGACGTTGTCGATCCAGTTGATATCGGCGATGGCCAGCGGTAGGTACAGGGCGATGGCAAACGTCAGCAGCAACACGAGCCAGCCGTAGGTCGTGCCGGGCCGGAGCAGGACTTCCAGCAGGGGCGAAGGTTGGTCAGGCGTTGACGAAAGGGAAGCCCGGCGTGCTACCGGGGAGGTCGTGCTCATCTCTGCAAGGTCTCCGCCCGTAGCGCAGCGAAGCGTGGGAGCACTGCCTGTCGGGCGGGGCGAAGGTCGCCCGCCGCTGGTGCCCTGTGCTTCAGTATAGCACCTGGGGGCTAGTCAGCCGCGGGCGCCTGCCTACTCCACAGCGACAGCCCGGCCCGTGGCGGCAGAGCGGTAGAGCGCCTCGATAACACGGGTGTTCGCCACGCCGTCTTCCGCCGGCGCCAGGAGGCGTCCCGCGCGAACCGAGTCCACAAAGTGGTCTATTTCCAGCGCATACTGGTTGATGCCGGCGATCGTCTCGTCCGGATGGTCTCGGGCGGCGATGTGGACCGTCACGTCGGCATCGCCGGGGGTGAAGGCTCGGTCGATACGGATCGAGCCCTCGGGCCCGGAGATTTCGTACTTGCCGCCACTACCGATCTCGAAGCTACAGTCGAGGACGGCAAGCCGCTCGCCGGGGAAGCGCAACAAGGCGGCGAAGGTCGTATCGACACCGAACTGCGCCGGCACTTGCTGGAACGCTGTCACCTCGACCGGCTCGGCATGAAACAGCAAGCGGCTAACGTTGACCGTATAGCAGCCGACGTCCATCAATGCGCCGCCTTCCAGTCGCTGATTGACGCGGATGTTGCCCTGGGGGTTCCGCATATAGAAGCAGAAGGAGGCGCGAATCAGCTTCGGTTCACCGATGACCCCCTCCGCCAGCAGGGCCTGCACGCGCTGCTGTTGCGGGTGATGGCGGTACATAAAGGCTTCCATCAGCACGACGCCGGCCCGGCGGCAGGCGTCGACCATCTCCTGGGCAACAGCGGTGCGCTGGGCCACCGGCTTCTCGCACAGCACATGCTTACCGGCGTCAGCGCAGCGGAGGGTCCATTCACGGTGCAGCAAGTTTGGCAGGCTGATGTAGACGGCGTCCACATCCGGGTCGGCCAGCAGCGCCTCGTAGCTGCCATAGGAGCGCGCGATGCCGAGGCTTCGCGCGGCGTCCGCCGCCTTCGTCTCGTCGCGGCTGGCCAGTGCCACCACCTCGCCCTTGGCGCAGACCTTCGCCGCCGGTATAAACTGACCCAGGCCAATCCGTGCAGTACTCAGCACACCGAAGCGCAAACGTTCCGTCATGGTTCTCCTCATTGCTCAGTTCCGGCGAACAGCTGTCGGACTTGCTCACCGCGCTCACACTATGCCATGGCAAGCCCGGCGTGGAAACGACGTAATGGCGGGGCATCCCCAAATTGACAGCGCCAGCGCCTACCCGCTATTTTGTTGTGGATGATACAAGAAGAACTGTCGGACACGCGTGAGCAGCCGTTCGTCACGGTTGACGTGGTGATCTTGACAATTCGACCGGACAAGCAGGGCGAGCAGTGCCTGCAAGTGTTGCTCGTGCAGCGGAAGTTGCCGCCATTTGCCGGCCATTGGGCGATTCCCGGTGGCTTTGTGCGCCACAACGAGACGCTCGATCACGCAGCAGCGCGCGAGCTGTTCGAGGAGACGGGCGTTCGGGACGTTTTTCTAGAGCAGCTCTATACCTTCGGCGATCCGGGGCGCGATCCGCGCGATCGGGTCATCACGATCGCCTACTATGCGCTGGTACCCAGCCAGAATCTGACGCTGGCGGCCGGCAGCGACACGTCGGGCGTCTGCTGGTTTCCGGTGGCGCGGCTACCGGAGCACGTGGCCTTCGATCATTGCAAGATCCTGGAGACCGCGCTGGCGCGGCTGCGGAACAAGGTCGAATACGCGCCACTGGCCTTCCAGTTGCTCTCCCCGATTTTCACCATGGCACAACTCCGGCATGTGCATGAGGTGATCTTGCAGCGCAAGCTTGATCCCGGCAACTTTATTCACAAGGCGCTCGCCTCCGGTGTCGTCGAGCCCACCGACCAGTTGCTCAGCGGTAACCGGCACCGCCCGCCCCGTCTCTATCGCTTCACGGGGTCAACCAGCGCAACGGTGCGACCGCTGGAACTGGCGACCCGATGCTGAACGGTACTCTGCTCGACTAGCCCGGCGGGCCGGCGTCATCAGGCGCTCTCGACCATCGCCCGCAGGTCGGTCACCACCATCCGCACGCGTTCGGGTACGAGTTCCGCTTCCAATTGGGCCAGGAGCCGCTGCCGCGTCTGCCGCTGCTCGTCCGTCAGGCTGTCCACCGGCGTCGCCGGGTCGCCCATTTCCGGGTGCGTCGCATAGAGTTCCTCGCGCCGCCGTGTACGGAGGGCATTGAAGGCTGGCGGCCGCTCGATGAAGCGGCCGAGTTCGCGCAGTTGGGCGTCGAAGGGCACCATGACGGGGATGGACTTGAACTGGCCGTCCTTCAGGAACTGCTGCATCAAGTCATCGTTCTGGTCGCGCAGGAAGATGCGCGGCTGGAGCTTCCCGCTTTCCTGCGCCAGTTTCGCCAGGACCGGGAGGTTGGAGATCACGTCGCCACACCAGTCCTCGGCCAGCACCAGCACGTCCAGCGTCTCCGGTATGTTGCGAAAGAATTCCACGTCTGCTGGATCAATAGTGGTCGTCTGCTCGCTCTGGTGCAGGCGGTCCTGGTTCTTCGTCATCGCGGCGACGAATTGCTCGTAGGTCATGCCTTGTTCGAGGCGTTCGCGCGTCACAGCCATGCAACACCCACCTTCCGGTCACTTTGCTTCACCAGGATAGGGTAGCATGGCGGTGAAGGTCGTCGGCTCTGCCGCTGTTATGAGGATAATCCCTTTGGGGGCGCCGGGGATGAAGCGATCGGACGCCGTAACGGCGCTCAAGGCGGGCAACGCGGCTAGTACTCGCTGGCCTACCGTGGCGCGCGAATCGTGCCGATGTCGCGCAGGTGCTAGATTAGCGGAGCCGTTTACGCAGGGTTGCTGTCGCCTGTCGGTCCCCAGGCATGTGCTGGACGGGTGCGGGTGCGGCGCGAGGAGGTCAGGCACGGACTTGGCGACAACACCGTACGGGCAATCGGAACCTGAGGGCGGCCGATGGAGCCGTTGATTCGCCGGGCAGATCGGCGCGATCTGCTCACCGTCGTGCTGCTGCTCTTGCTCGTTGCCTTTTTGCTACTGGTCGTGCGCCAGCAAGGCAGTACGCGGACCCTCACCCAGGCCGACGCGTCCGTCGCCGCCGTTCCCACCTTTTCGCCGGCTGCCGCCCTGCCGCCGTCTAAGGCAACGCCGGTACTCCCGACACCAACGGCAGCACCGTCGCCGACCGCTCTTCCGGTAGTAATCGCCACGCCGACGGCGCAGGCGACGCTGCCTCCCACGGCGACCGTCACCGCCTCGCCAACGGCAACGGAAGCAGGCCCGACGCCAACCTTGGCGCCCCCCTCGCCCACGGCGGCGCCTACCGATACGCCCGCGCCACCTCCGGCAGCGAGCGCTACACCCTTCGTGCAGGAAAGTGCGCCGACCGCAGCGCCTCCCACCGCGAGTGCGCCGCCACCGTCCAGGTTCACGCCCCGTCCCGTCCCATCGGCGCTGCCCACGGAAGTCCCTCATCCAACTGCCACGCCGCCGCACGTCACGCCAACCCCCGGGGTCGTCGCCACGCCGAGCATCAGCAGCACCCCGGGCAGGATAGACGCTGTGCAAGTCGGCAAGTCCAGCCTGGCTCCCGGCGACAGTCAGGTCGTGGTGGTCGTCGCGCCTTCTGGAACGGAACTGACGGTTTCTGTGACCTACCCGAACAATGATCTGGTCATTTCCCGAGGCGCCACCGGACTCAACGGCGTGTACCGGCTGACGTTTACCGTTCCGCTCAAGGCTGGCTCTGGTCTGGCCCAGGTGCGCGTCTTCACGCCGGGTGCTACGGGGAGCGCAGCGTTCGCCATCTCCTGACGGAGCGGCACAGCCTGTAGTATGCTTTCTCCCGGATGCCGAGACGGAGGGTGAGCAGCGATGGAGAACGCGCACGTATTGGAGGCAGCGCTCGCCGGGGACCTGCTGACGTCGGACGCCGGTATGGCGCAACTGACCACCCTGGCGGACCAGTTTGGCGGCCGGGCGGCCGGCTCCTCGGACGAAGCGGCCGCCGGCGCATACCTGGCCGATACCCTGCTCAACCTGGCGGGAGCGCCACTGGTGCGCCAGTTCCGCTACGCCGGCTGGCAGCGGGGTGAGGAGCAACTGGCAGTGATCGCCCCTGTCGAGCGACGCTTTCCGGCGGTCTCCCTGCCGGGGAGTCCCAGTGCCGACCTCGAAGCAGAACTGATCGCCATCGGCAGTGGCGAACAGGAGGAAGTGGAGGCCGTTGCCGCCGACATTCGCGGCAAGATCGTCCTCTGTGGAGCGGAAGCCACGCGGCCGAACGGGCAACCGCCATCGCACCGTCGCGTCAAGTACCTGCGGGCGGCCCACCTTGGCGCGGTGGGCTTCCTCTATGTCGGCCAAAATCCCGGCATGCTGGCTGTCACCGGCGGCCTGGCCGGTACGGAGCAGGCGCCGATTCCGGGGTTTGGCGTCGCCCTGGAGGTCGGCGCGCTGCTGGAACGCCTGCTGGCGCGGGGGCCGGTGACGCTCCGTCTCCACGCCCAGCACGGGCACGACGTGGTCACCAGTTCCAACATCATGGTTGATCTGCCGGGCCACAGCGCGGAGGTCATTCTGGTCGGCGCCCATTACGATGGGCACGATATCGCCCAGGCCGCCACCGATAACGGCAGTGGCGTCGCCGTTCTGCTGGAGTTGGTGCGTGTACTTGCCCCCTGGCGCGGGCGGTTGCAGCACAGCGTGCGTTGCTGTTTCTGGGGGAGCGAAGAGGTCGGACTCCTGGGGTCCTGGCACTATGCCCGGACCGCAGGAGCCGCGCTGGACCCGGTGATCTGGGTGCTCAACCTTGATTCCGTGGTCAACGGTCCGCCCGGCCGCCTGCGCCTGCGCGCCTGGCCGCCCTTGGCGCAAGAGGCGGCCACGGCGGTCTTGCACGGACGTTCCCTGGCCGTCACAGTGGAAGGGGGCCTGACCTCCGACTCCGACCATTTCCCCTTCGCGGCCGCCGGCATCCCGGTCATCGCCGCCGGCGCTGGTGGACCGCGCAACGGGCTGGTGGGGCGAGGCTGGGGGCACACGGTGGCCGACACCGTGGACAAAGTGGACCCGACGGCTCTGGCCTTCGCCACCGCCACGGCCGGCAGGATCCTGGTGCGCCTGTCGGAGTCGGCGCCGGCCCTGCCCAGGCTGACGGGCCGAGAGCTAGATGATGCGTTGCAGGCCGCCGGCCGCCTGCAGGCGTCGCGCCGCTGGCAAGAGCTGCAGTTCGTCTGAATGATGCGTCTGCCATGTCTCGCCCAGTTCGTGAAGAGATGGGCTGGCGACTGAAGTCGCGCCTACTGGGAGCGAAGCCCGCCTTCGCGGGCTGACCTAGTCCGCGCAGGCGGACTTCGCCTGGTGTAGCCGCGACTTCAGTCGCCAGGCGTGCGTGAGTAGGCCGTCACCAAAGTCCTCTGCCGCTCGTGGTAGATGGGGACCGCTCGGTAGAGTTGTGTCCAGTCGCCAACGGCTAGAGTGGACCACTCATGTTTCGTCGCCTGTTTGCCCTCTGCGCTGCAACGCTTCTGGTTGGGGGCCTGCTCACGCCGCAGCACAGCAGCGCCGATCCGGTGTCGGTCGTGGCGCGGACGGCGCCGGGCGATCCTCGGCTGGGAGTGGCTGAGTCATATGTCAACTCGGAGGCCGCCTGGACGCTGGGCGCACGTTGGGAGCGCGTCACCTTCCAATGGTCACAGATCCAACCGGGTGGTCCCGGCGACTGGGTGGCGCCCTCGACGCCTACTATGGCGCAAATGCAGGCTGACCATGCGCGCGGTGTGGACATCGTCGGCCTGCTGATCAACACGCCCCCCTGGGCCCAGGCGCAGCCGGCGGCTGGGGTCCATTCCCCGCCGGTCGGATTGAATTTGCCGCCTGATGATCCCGCCAACGCCTGGGCGCAGTTCTGCCGGAAGATGGCGCAACAATATGGTAGCGTCGTTTCCAGTTGGATCGTCTGGAACGAGCCGGATGTCTGGGACCCGACCAGCCCGTTCTACACCTGGGCAGGCGATGCGGCGACCTACTATCAGTTGCTTAAAGTGGCCGATCAAGCGATCAAGTCCGTGCAGCCGAGCGCGAGGGTGGTCATCGCCGGCACTACCTTCTACTGGGATGCCAACGCCAGCAAGCCCCAGTTCCTGGCGCAGGTGTTGGATGCCGCCACTGCCGATCCAGCCGGGCCGGCCAACGGCAATTTCTTCGACGCGGTGGCGGCGCACGTCTACACCACAGCCACTAATGCCTACTGGGTACCGAAGACCTTCAGCGATTTGCTGACCAAACACGGCATGGCGAAGCCGATCTGGATCGATGAAATGAACGTGGCGCCCTACGACGATCCGGCCTCCAGCCTGCCGGCGGCGGCGCCCAACGCCACGCTGGCGCAGCAGGCCGACTTCATGCTGGAAGCCTACGCCGAGGCCATCGCCGCTGGCGTGCAGCGCATCGGCGTCTACAAAATGGTCGATGTGGTACCGCAGGACGGCGCCCCGTATGGCCTGATGCGCAACGACGGCAGCCTGCGGCCTGCCTATACAGCGCTGCAGACGGCGGTTGCTACCCTGGGTGGGCTGACGACGGCCCAACTGCGCACCGGCCAGCACCATATCGCCATCGCCTTCCCCAATGGAACGCGCCTCACCACCGTCGTCTGGAATACGGGTCCCAGCGCGTATACCCTGTACCTCTGCGCGCAGGGCAGCAGTGCGCAGGTGATTGACACGCTGGGCAACAGCCATATCGTCAGCCCGAGCGGCCCCGGCTCCGGCGTCTACCAGATTCCTCTGGCGCCGGCCACGGCGCACGGCATCTTCAATGGGCACGACTTCTACTACATCGGCGGTTCGCCGGTCATCGTGCAGGAGGATGGTGTCACTGCCGGCGCTTCCTGTGCGCCGGCGCCGCTCCACGATGGCCGCTACTTCGCGGCCACCGGCTATCGCATCGACAGTGACGCCTTCTGGAGCTATTTTCAGGCGCGGGGTGGCATCGCCACGTTTGGCTCTCCCGTGTCACGCTCGTTCCAACTCCTGGGATTCACGACGCAACTGTTTCAGCGCCAGGCGATGCAGGTAGCGCCCGACGGGAGCGTTCGGTTGCTCAACCTGCTGGATGTCGGACTGTTACCGTACAACCGGTTCAACGGCAGTCAGTTCCCTGCGGCTGATCCGGGGCTGACGGCGCAGGCGCCGGCCCCAGGCAGCGCCGGTTATGCCACTGCCGTCGTGCAGTTTGTGCAGGCTATGGCGCCGGACCTCTGGCAAGGACAGGCAACCCGTTACTTCCAGACCTTCCAGAGCACGGTGACGCTGAGCCAGGCGTTCCCCAACGGCGGCGGCAATGCTGCCCTGTTGCCGTTACTTAACCTGGAGGTCTGGGGCTTGCCGACATCGTCGCCGGTGGTCGACCCGAACAACCACAACTTCGTCTACCAGCGTTTCCAGCGCGGCGTCATGCACTACGACGCCGGCTGCAACTGTACCCAGGGCATCCTCTTCGGCGATTACCTCAAGGAGGTCATCAGCGGGCAGAATCTGCCGTCCGACCTGGCGAGCGAGGCGCAGGCCAGCCCACTGTATCGCCAGTATGACCCGGACAGCAACAGCTATCTGGCGCGGCCGGAGCAAATGCCGGCGAGCGACCTGACCTTCGCCTTCGCTCGCGGCTAATCGCCCCGGACCTTCGTTGCTCGCTGCCTGGCACGGGTTGTGCGTTTATTCACCAGCACCGAACGGATGTTGTACGTCCGGCATTACAGAAAGGGTTGGGATAGACATGCTCACAGCGCTCATTGGTTGGATCATCATCGGTATCATTGCCGGCTGGCTGGCGGGGCTGGTTGTCGGCGGTTCGGGCTATGGTGTCCTTGGGGACATGGTCATCGGCCTGGTCGGCGCCCTCATCGGCGGCTTCATCGTGCGAACCGTGTTGGGGAACGCGAATGGGGCTAGCGGCGGCTTCCTGTGGAGCCTGGTCGTGTCGTTCCTCGGCGCCGTGCTGTTGCTGCTGGTCGTGCGCGCCGTCTCCGGTGGCGCCAGCCGTCGCCGCGCCATCTAAAGGTTGTGTCACTTGGCGGTGGGGCCGGGGTCTCTCCCCGGCCCCACCGCCAAGGATGGGTTTGGCTACCCCCGGGTCAAGCGAGGTACATCGGACGACCCGTTGCAAGTGTCTGGTTTGCCGCGATGGTGACCTCAGCCGTTTTCACGCCGTCCGGGTAGTCGGCAAGCACAAGGCTCTGGTCGCCCGTCTTCAGTGCATTGATGAACTGGCGATCCTCGACGGCAAAGATATCGGGTTCGCCGGCGATCGATTCCTCCGAACGTCCCGCGCGGCCGCTGTCCGGCGCTTGCGTCACCAGGCGCAGCGCGTGGTCCCAGCCGGTGAAGTAGGCGGCGTGCTGGGGGGCGAAGACGGTCAGGCTGACGCCGCCGCCGGCGTTGGAGGCGCAGGTGTTGTAGAGCGTGGCGACAGCGCCGCCGGCAAAGCGCAACGACACCACCATCGCGTCCTCAATGCTGTAGGCTGGCGGCACCTGCTTGTTAAACGTTCTGGGTGTCACGCCGTGGGCGAACACTTCCACGACATCGCCCATGAGGTAGCGAACCAGGTCAACGGTGTGCGTCGTCTGCTCCACCAACTGACCGCCGCTTTTGCTCTTATCCGACCACCAGGTCCAGGCGCCGTACTCCTCGCGTGTTTGCGGCGCGCCGTTGATCCAGCCGCCGTGGGCAATCACCGGGGGGTCTTGCTGGAAAACGGCCTTCGCCCGCTGCACGCCCTGGCGGTAGCGGTTCATGTAGCCGACACCCGTCAGCAGGCCCTGTTCCCGAACACCAGCGGCGATTTCCTTGCAGAATTGGATGTCCACACCGACCGGCTTTTCCACGAAGAAAGGCACGCGATACTTGAGCGCCGCCCGTTCGGCGGCGCCGTGATCGAAGGGCGGCAGCAGGATATAGACGGCATCGAGTGCCGACTCACCGAGCATCCGGTCCGGATCGGTGTAAGCGCTCGCCCCCAACGGTTCCGCGCGCGATCGGGCGCGGTCCTCCACCACATCACAGACGGCAATAACCTGGACGTCATCCATCGTGGCCCAGCCTTTGAGGTGGTTGTTCGCCATATTGCCGGCGCCCACAATGCCCAGGCGTACTCGCTGTCCGTTACTACTCATGCTGCTATGCTCCCGCTACCATTCGCTGCGCTGATTGGTTCTTGAGGAGTATACACATGTTCGATGGAGCCACCCGCTGGGCATGCAGGATCTCGCTAGCTAATCGGCGCGGCCCGTCGGAAGGAGCAGCCCATGCGTGAACTCTCAACCGATATCCTGATCGTCGGCGGCGGCACCGGTGGCGTGGCGGCGGCGATGGCGGCGACCAGCCTGGGCCACCGCGTCATCTTGACGGAGGAAACGGACTGGATTGGCGGCCAGTTGACGGCACAGGCAGTGCCGCCGGACGAGCACCGCTGGATTGAGCAGTTTGGCTGCACGCGCCGCTACCGCCAGTATCGCGACGACGTGCGCGCTTATTACCGGCGGCACTATCCCTTGACCGCCGACGCCATGCGCCAGCCGGCGCTCAACCCCGGCCTGGGCGGCGTGTCCCGGCTTTGCCACGAGTTCCGTGTCGGTCTGGCGGTGCTGGAGGCGCAACTGGCCTACCCGCGCTCCCGTGGACTGCTGCAAGTGCTGCTGCGCACGGTGCCAACTGGGGCGGAAGTCGACGGCGATCGTGTGCGGGCGATTCGCCTGCTCAACCAGGAGACCGGCGAGGAGTTGCTGGTCCAGGCGCGCTACATCCTTGATGCCACAGAGTTGGGCGATCTCCTGCCCCTGGCCGGCGTCGAGTATGTCAGCGGCGCGGAGAGCCAGGCAGAGACGGGCGAGCCGCACGCCGTAGCTGGTCCGGCGCAGCCGGAGAACGTGCAGAGCATTACCTGGTGCTTCCCGCTCGGCTACGACCCCACACCCGGCGCCGATCATGTCATCGAGCGGCCGGCACAATACGCCCACTGGCGCGACTATGTGCCGGCGCTGACGCCGGCCTGGCCGGGCCGGCTGCTCGACTGGACGCACCCCAACCCGATCACGCTGGAGCCACGCCGTCGTGTCCTCTTTCCAGAAGAGGAAGAGACGCGCGGGCAGGCGCTCTGGCTCTACCGCCGCCTGATCGCCCGCGACCAGTACGCCGCCGGAGCGATGCCGCAGGAGGCGACGCTGATCAACTGGCCGCAGAACGACTACGTCGAAGGCAATCTGATCGACAAGCCGGCGGCGGAGGTTGCCCGCTATTTAGAGGAAGCACGCCAGCTCGCCCTGAGCCTCTGCTACTGGCTACAGACTGCTGCGCCACGCCCCGACGGTGGCACGGGGTATCCCGGCTTGTATCTTCGTCCCGACCTGGTCGGCACCGCTGATGGCCTGGCGAAGTATCCCTACATTCGGGAAAGCCGGCGCATCAAGGCAGTCTTCACCGTCACCGAGCAGCACGTCGGCGCCACGGCGCGCGGCGTTGCGCGTGGCGCGCCGGGGGAAGGCGAGCCGTTCTTCGACAGCGTGGGCGTCGGGTGCTACCGCATCGACCTGCATCCCTCGACGGCGCACGATAACTACATCGACATAGACTCGCTGCCCTTCCGCATCCCGCTGGGGGCGCTGTTGCCGGTGCGCGTGCGCAACCTCCTACCGGCGTGCAAGAACCTCGGCGTCACCCACATCACCAACGGCTGTTACCGGTTGCACCCTGTGGAATGGAACATCGGCGAGGCGGCGGGACTGCTGGCGGCGCACTGCCTGGACAGGGGCCTTGAGCCGCAGCAGGTGCGAGCCGACGAGCGCACGCTGCAGGAGTTCCAGGCCCGCTGCGTGGCCCAGGGCTTCGAGCTGGCGTGGCCAGAGGTCCACGCGGTGTAGGAAACCTCTCTCTGACTCTCCTCCGGGCGCGGGGAGAGAGAACGCGGTTGGGATGGTGGCGGCTTTCGAGAGGAGACCCCTCCTCCTGTCCCCCTCCCCCTTGCGGGAGAGGGGGAACGCCATTCGGACGATGGGTGGCCATCAGGACGCCTCTCTGGCTGTGAGGCTCGCCGTGGGCCAACATCAAGTAAGGTGCGTTCTCTCTCTCCCGTGAGGGGGAGAGAGGCAGAGAGAGGGGTTCCCTACCGATGCAGGCTGGGCCCGAAGTTCGCTTCGTAGAAGGGCGAGACCGACGTGCCCGGCGCCACGATTTCGTCGATCTTCTGGCGGTCCTCTGCTGTAATCTGCACGTCGAGCGCCTTGAGGTTGTCCTCCAGTTGTTCCATCGTGCGGGGGCCGATGATCGGGCTGGTGACGCCCGGCTGCTGCATCACCCAGGCCAGGGCGAACTGTGACATGCTGCAGCCTTTGGCAGCCGCCAGCGGCTCCAGGCCCTCGGTCACGTCGAATACCTGGTCGCGCATGCGGCGGCGTTGGGGAGCGTTGCCGCCCGCGCCACCGAAGCGGCTGTCTTCCGGTGGAGTCTCGCCGCGATGATACTTGCCCGTCAGCAAGCCACCGCCGAGCGGGCTCCAGGGGATGACAGCGATGCCGTAGGTTCGAGCCATCGGCAACAGTTCGCGCTCCACGCGCCGGTCGAGCAGGTTGTAGGGCGGTTGCTCGCTGACGAAGCGGTTGAGGCCGTACTCCTTCGAGGCCCAGAGCGCTTCCACTACCTGCCAGGCGGCGAAAGTGCTGGTGCCGATGTAGCGCACCTTGCCGGAACGTACCAGGTCGTCCAGGGCACGAAGTGTCTCGTCGATGGCGATCTCCGGGCGGGGGCGGTGCAACTGGTAGAGGTCGATATAGTCGGTCTGCAGCCGGCGCAAGCTGGCCTCGCACTGCTGGATGATGTGGCGGCGGCTGGTGCCCTGCATGTTCGGGTCACTGTCGGACATGTTGCCGTGGACTTTGGTGGCGAGGAAGATTTGCGCCCGCTTGCCATTGCGCTGCAACGCGGCGCCGGTGACCTCTTCGCTGCGGCCGCGACTGTAGACGTTGGCCGTATCCAGGCTGTTGATGCCGGCGTCGATGGCCCGGTCAATGATGGCGGCGGAGTCTTCCGCATTGGTCTTGCCGCCGAACATCATGCAGCCCAAAGTCAGCGGGCTGACTTTGACGCCGGTGCGACCAAAGAGACGGTATTCCATGTCTGCTCCCTTGTTCCTGCAAATCCCTGACGGAATAGTACGTCATAGATTGCCGCCTGTGATGCAGGTTGGCGAGCGACGTGCCGGGCCATTCGGTCAACCCGACTGACGCCATCTACCTATACCCCAGCGTGGCCCCCTTTACACCGCTATGCCGGTAGTGGCATGCTGGGCGGGATGATGGACAAACGTCGACGACACCAACCTTCCTGGACGCCTTGCCTGTTGGGCTTACTGCTCACGGGGAGTGTGCTCTCCGGTTGCGCATTGCAGGGGACTCCTGGCAGCGCTCTCGCGGTATCGAGCAGCCTGAGCACACAACCGCCCGGTGGCATGCAGCCAGGAGCGGTAGGCCCGCTCGCAGTGACGCCGAGTGTTGCCGCCAGTGCAACGAGCGCGCCGATCGTGCCGGTGGCGACGATTGTCCAGGCGCCGGCTACGCCTGTAGCGCCGACGCCCACCCCGTTACCGACGGTGGCGGCCCCGACGGCGACCGTGCCACCGCCGCACCCGACGCCAACGGCGTCAGCGACCGCCCGCTCGACTGCTACCGTTCGGCCAGCGGCATCTGCGTCGCCGTCCGCGACCGCGGCGCATATAGTAACCCCGTCGGCAACACCGCACATGGTCACCTATGTCGTGCAGAAGGGCGATGATGTCTACGCACTTGCTCGCCGCTTCAGCGTGACGCCCGCCGCCATCATCAGCGCCAACGCCCTGAAGAATCCCAGCGCGCTCAAGATCGGGCAGATACTCCATATTCCGGTCGTTGGAACTGGCACGTCGGCTACCTGATATATTATGATGCTCTTGCGTGTGCTGGAAACGTCACTCCACGTCCTGGATATGCGGGCGCGCCTGCCCTTCCGCTACGGCATCGCCACGCTGACCGCCCTACCGCATCTCTTCGTTCGCGTCGAACTGGAGGTGAATGGCGCTCGCCAGACCGGCGTGGCGAGCGACGGCCTGGCGCCCAAGTGGTTCACGAAGGACCCGACGACCAGCTTCGCTGCCGACGTGGCCGATATGCTGACGGTTATTGAGCATGCCGCCGCGCTGGCGCAGGCGCAACGCTCGGCAGCAACCGTCTTTGCGCTCTGGCAGCAAATTGATGCGGCCCAACGCCAATGGGCAGCCGAGCAGGGCTTTCCACCCTTACTGGCGAGTCTGGGGGTCAGCCTTATTGAACGAGCGATCATTGATGCCTTCTGTCGGGCAACACGCACCCCCTTTGGCGCCGCCGTTCGCGCTAACATGCTCGGCGTGCGATTAGGCGAGCTGCATCCAGTGCTTGGCAGTGGTGTGCCCGACGAGTTCTTACCGGCGCAGCCTTTATCGACCATTGCCGTTCGGCACACGATCGGCCTCAGCGACCCATTGACGACCGCCGAGATTCCGCCGGATGAGCGCCTGGACGACGGCTTACCGCAATCCCTGGAGGAGTCCATTCGCTTCTACGGCCTGACGTATTTTAAGGTGAAGGTGCTGGCGCAGCCCGAACACGACCTCGCCCGCCTGCGAGCGATCCTGCGCGTGCTGGTCGCCTGCCAGGTGGACTTCCGGCTCACGCTCGATGGCAACGAGCAGTTTGGCAGTGTCGGCAGCTTCGCGGAATTCTGGCAACGAATGCGGGCCGATCGCACGCTTGCCCCTCTCGTCCAACGGGTGCTGTTTGTCGAGCAGCCCTGGCCGCGCCACCTGGCGCTGGAGGCTGCTTTTGGCGCCGAATTGCACGCCTGGACCGACCGCCCAATTTTGATCATCGACGAATCCGACGCCGAGACCGGCAGCCTGCCGCAGGCCCTTGCCCTTGGCTATGCCGGTACCAGTCACAAGAATTGCAAGGGGGTCATCAAGGGTATCGCCAACGCCTGTCTCCTGGAATCGCTGCGGCGACAGCACGGATCGAATGCCCATGTGCTCAGCGGCGAGGATCTGGCCAACGTCGGTCCAATCGCCTTGCAGCAGGATCTCGCTGTCATGGCGACGCTGGGCATTGGCCACGTCGAACGCAACGGCCACCACTATTTCCGGGGCTTGAGCATGTATCCAACAGCGCTGCAGCAACAGGCGCTCGCTGCGCATGCCGACCTCTACCGGCTCAGCAGCCAGCAGTTTGCGACCCTGGCGATAGCGGCAGGGCAACTGCCCCTGGCGAGCGTGAACGCAGCGCCCTTTGGTGTTGGCTTTGCCTTTGATGTTGCCCGTTATACACCGGTGTCAGCGTGGCGAAAAGCAGCGGAGGAGCACGAAGCGGATGAGTGAGCCGAGCATTCGGACGACTGTGGTTGGAAGCTACCCGGTACCGGCCTGGCTGCCGATGCTACCGACGACGCCGACCTTGCGCGATGCCGTCCTGACGGTGCTGAAGACGCAAGAGTTGGCCGGGATAGACGTGATCTCTGACGGCGAACTGTCGCGCTTCGACGTGAACCATCCAGAGACCAACGGCATGATCGAGTACTTCGTCCGGCCAATGGCCGGCATTGTGGCGACACTCAGCCGGGCAGAACTCGCGGCATTTCAAGCGCAGGCGGGCATGGGTTTTCGCACAAGGCCGGCCGGCGCCGTGCGCGGAGCGATCGGCGAAGGAGTGCTCAACCTGCCGGCCGCGTGGCAATTTGTCAAGCCGCTCACGACGAGGCCGCTCAAGTTCACCGTCACGTCGCCCTATATGCTGGCGAAGACGCTGCTGGACGAACACTACCGCGACCTGCCGGCGCTGACGATGGCGCTGGCGGAGGTTCTCCGGGCGCAGGTGGCGGAGATCGACGCCGCCGTGGTGCAACTGGACGAAGCCAACCTGACCGGCCACCCGGAGGATGCCGCCTGGGCCCATGAGCCGATCAACCATGTGCTGGGCGCGGTGCGGGGTGAGCGTGCAGTTCACCTCTGCTTCGGCAACTACGGCGGCCAGACCATCCAGCGGGGTCTCTGGCGGGACCTGATCCCCTTTTTCAACCGCCTTAATGCCGATCATCTGGTGCTGGAGTTCGCCCGCTTCGGCTTTCGGGATCTGGAGCGTTTGAACGATCTGCGGCCGGAGATCGCCATCGGCGTTGGCGTGATTGATGTCAAAGACAACGCAGTGGAGGCGGTGACCGAGGTGGCACGGCGGATCGAGCAGGCGGTGCAGACGTTGGGCGCCGAGCGCGTGCGCTGGGTCCACCCAGACTGCGGCTTCTGGATGCTGCCGCGCAGCGTGGCCGACCGCAAGATGGCAGCGCTGGTGCAAGGCCGCGACCGCTTCCTGGGAAGAAGCTGAGGGGTGGCATCTTCCGACGTGGGCAGCGTGACCCAACGCCTCCTGGCCCTCCTTGCGGCAGAAGGCGCGGACCATGTGGTACTGCAACACGCGCCCGTCCGTACCAGTGAGGAAGCAGCCGCCATTCGTGGCACGCCGCTGGAGCAAGGCGCCAAGGCGCTCGTGTTCCAGGCCGACGAACGTACAGTATTGCTCGTCGTCCAGGCCCATCGCCGGTTAGATACGCGAGCCTTCAAGCGGGCCTACGGCATCAAGAACCTCCGCATGCTCCCTGCCGACGACCTGCTGACCATGACGGGTCTGGAACCCGGCGCGGTGCCCCCATTTGGGAGCCTTCTGGGCTTTTCGACCTACGCCGATGAAGGTCTACTGCGCATGCCCCGCCTCGTCTTCAACGCCGGCAACCGGAGTGTCTCCGTTCTGCTTGCCACCGCCGACTACGTTCGAGTGGAACAGCCGGCGGTTGGACGTTTCGCATCAGGCGAGTGAGCGGCGCTGCTTGCTCCGCTGCGCTATCTACTCTGCGTCCTCCGACGTGGCGTCAAGCTCGATGAGCGATGAAGCAGACCCAATCTGGTCGGCCAACTGGTCCAGCCGAATCTGGTCGGCGGCGTCGATATCCCGCCCGAGCGCCTCCGGCACCGTCC
>DHIZ01000213.1:18367-36075 GCA_002404055.1 Chloroflexi bacterium UBA4733 | reverse complement strand
CCCGAGCGCCTCCGGCACCGTCCCAAACCGCGCCAGAGTTAGGCGGCGGAGCATGGCCCGCTGCCCCTCCAACCTCCCTTCCCGCCGTCCGATCCGTTCCACGCTCGTAATGTACGGCATCCGTCGTTCCTCCTCGATCCGCGTAATCTCGCGCCACAGAACATCGTCTTGCCCCCGTGGCAATGCCAGCATCCAGTCGATCAGCCGGAACAGTTCCAGGATCTGCGCGCGCTCGTACCCGCGTTCAAACAGCCCGCGGATCAGCCCGAGTTTGGCCCGCCCGCGCGATTCCACTGCCATGGACGGGGTTCTCGTTCGGTCGCCGATCCGCTTGCGCCGGCCGTCAGGTGGGTTGCCGGGCAGTGCGCACGGCCCGGAGTTGCTCCAGCGCCCACATGCGCACGAGGGTGGTCGGCCCAATCCCGAGGCGTTCGGCCTCCTCACGCAGCGCCTGCCATTGCTCGGCGCTCACCCGGATCGGGATCACCTTCTCCATGGGACGTTTAAAATGCGGCCGTTCGGTCTCCGAAAGTGGTCGGCTGTTGTCCCACGTGTCGCCGCCGGCGTCGATCCGCTCCACTTCCGCCCGAAGCTCGGCGCTCCACTCGGCCTGATCATCGGCAACGATGCGGATACCCATCGTCTACCTTCCCTTCTGCGCATGATAGCCACGTCGCTCGTGCCCCGTCATGTCGCGAGCGGTCACGACCCGCCAGACGCCGTCGCCCTTGGGCGACAGCACCACCACCACCAGGTACCGGCCGGCAAACGTGCGCCCATAGAGCAACGCCGTGCCCTCCCGCCCTTCCCGCCAGAGGTGCGATGCCGCTGGTGCGTACAGGCAGACTTCCTCCACCTCCTCGAAGGAAAGGGCGTGCTTGACGGTCAACTTCTCCCGCACGGCGTCGGAGATCACCAGATCCCCGACTCGCATAGGCGTCGGTCGCTCCTTCGGATGGCAGTATACCACTCGTATACGTGCCCACACTCCGGCCTGCTACACTTTTGCAGGGAGGGGGACCATGCATGCCTGGCTCGCTTGCCGCTGCGGCTCGAGAACGCTGCCAGATCATAGTCAGACGGATAGGGCTGTCTCGCAAGCCACCGGGTATGGCCCGCCTGACCAGGCGCGGGCGACCTCCACGTCGTTGGACAAGCCCCGGTAGCTATCCTTCCGCATGAACGCCGCCTGGACGCCTTTGCGGTATCGACTCCTGTCGAGGTCCCGGCGCAGCGTCGCCAAGGTCGTGTTGAATGAGCTGCTGGGAATGGCGCAGACAGCTCGCCGGAAACGGCGACAAGCCCCGCCGGGGGGTCTTCACACAACTGCCCGATGACGAACGGGAACGCTGTGCCCTGGTGGAGATGGCCTTGGCCGAAGAGGGAGTGCAGGTGCTGACCCGGCGCATGGCTGGGACAGCCCAGGGCTATCACGAGCCGAATACCGGGATCATCGCCCTTCGTCCTGGACTGGACAGCCATAGCAAACTGCTTGTCCTGTTTCACGAGTGGGCACACCGACTGTTCCATCCCACCGGCACTGAGGAGAATAGAGCGAAGCGGGAGTGGCAAGCAGAAGCGACGGGCTACGTCGTGGCCCAGGACTACGAGGTGGAGCACCCGTTTGCCTTTGACTATTTGCAATTTTGAAACGCCACACCGTAGGAACTGGAAGCTCAGTTAGCTGCGGCGATGAAGGCAGCGTTCCAGATCATCGGTGCTGTCGAGAGTTCGGAGGTTACGGTTATCGAACAGATTGCAGACGAGGTTCCTGGGGAGCCAATGGTTATTCTGGTATCCATGGCCACAGAGGAGGTCATCGTCCTGACGGCCGAGATGATCGACGGCATGATCATCACGGAGGAGGTGGTCGGGTTCGACGCCTTTGTGGAGATGGCGATCTCTTTCAAGCGCGATCCCGACGTTATTGGGCTGACATGGTAGGCCGGAAGAGAGGTTCAGATCGCGGCGTGAGTGGCTGCGGAAGAGTTCGCTCGTATGGGCGGTTCTTCCACCAGTCCCAAATGTTGTTGACAGGGCACTGCGAAATTGCTATCCTCACACCAGAACGATGCCGTCTATCGGCTTGGAAGGCGTGTACTGGTGTTAGACTTTCACGGTTGGCTGGACATAAGGCGCGGTTCAGGCCGCGCTCGGTCAGGCTTTCGCCGACCACCCACCTGTTCCGGCTACCGCCATGCCGAGAGGTTCTGGGAAGTTACGAGATTAGTAGAGATGGAAGGGTCGAAGACATGTCCAGTGTATTTTGGCCTTATGCTAGTTTGGGATGGCGAGGGTCTTGATCTGGAGAATATTGTCTTCGCCGAGCAAGCGGTTGAGGTAGAGGGTGCGGACGGCGAACTTGGTGTGCAGACGGGCGGCGTTGGCCGTTTTCTGCGTTCAAATCAAGTGCAGGATTCGCACAGGTTCAGTTATGAATGGCCTAAGCGGTGGCGGCTTGACAGGCCCTTGATGGCTGACGACAATGACCGATATGGTGGGTTGGTACTCCTACGGCACTAAAGCTTGGAAGGTGCGTCGGTGGTCTCGCGTGAGGCGGTCCCGCAATCTCGAGAGTTGATGTGGCTAGTCCTGCAAGCCATCATCGGCGTTGGAGGGTCCGCATCAATACGGGAGATCGAGATGAAGGTTGTTGAACTGGGTGCGTTCACGAGCAGCCAACAGTGCGTGCTTCACAAGCAGGGACCTGGATCAGAACTATCGTATCGACAGGCTTGGGCACGCACCCAATTGAAGGCCGCCGGAGCACTTGACAACGGCCTGGGTCGTGGAGTGTGGTCAGTCACCGAATGGGGCAGGACGCTTCAAGAGACTGATATGCCCGAAGTTCTGGCGAAGGCAAATCAGGTTCTCCGTTCGCACTCGCAGGATGCGAGCGACGACCAGCAGGCTAACACAATCCCCGATGATTCCGCGTCGCGGACAAGCGCACTTCCACTTGGGGCGCTAAGCAGTTCCAAGGTGGAAGATTTTAGCGAGAAGATGCCGACTGTCGAAACGAAAATCGGCCTATTTACCATACCGACCGGTGACGAATCTAAGGATTCGGTTTTCGAGACTCCGAAAGAAGCATCAGAGCATACTGAAGTTCAGTGGCTATTGCTCAGACTTGGTGCGGATATGGGATTCAATCTTTGGGTAGCTCGTAACGACAGAGGACGAGAGTATAAAGGACAGCGGTTTTCGGCACTGCAACAAATGAAGTCGTCCCTACCGCTACAGTTTGATGAAGTCACCCTCAAAACGATCGAACTCATCGACGTTTTATGGCTACGTGGAAACGCGATAGAAGCGGCGTTTGAAATCGAAAGTACAACTTCCATTTACTCTGGTTTGTTGAGAATGGCTGATCTTATCACTATGCAGCCAAATCTAAAAATACCACTGTATATTGTTGCTCCGGACGACCGGCGTAATAAAGTACGCGTGGAAGTAAATCGCCCTACCTTTAGCCTATTAGAGCCGGCAATGTCCAAAGTCTGCCGGTACATATCTTTTACTGCACTTAGAAAAAAACTCCAAGAGGTTTCTGCGTATGTGCGGTACCTGCGACCGGAGTTCCTTAAAGAGCTATCCGAGTCGTGTGCTGTAGAGGAGTCCTGACTGGGCGCATCTCAAGATGCTAAACTCAAGGCACGATGAAACCCGCTGGCCCCGAGCACGCACCAAGTAGATCCCATCGTGGCTTCACTTTAGGCCATCGAGGTCAAGATGGACAAGGAAATGTAAAGCGCCGACGTGCAAGGGAAGCGTGAGGCAGCACAGCGCTAGGCCAACCACGTGAGCCTGGATGCTCATCCTTCGGACTCTAAATCAGCAGGATCATCGCGCGCCAGGTACTCTGCATATGGGCTTTGTTGGCGATTGGGAAGGGCAGGTCAAGACGAACTCCTATTGTTTGCCATCACCGAATGAACTACCATCAGAGTGTGAAGATAGACACGCTAACTAGATAAGAGATGGACGCTCGCTCCAGGGGGAGGCCACAGCGTTTAGAGCGGGCTACCTTTTAGTCAGCGTGTCCAGGGTTCGAGTCCCTGTGCCCTCACCAAATCCCGGCGTCCAGTTCATTGAGCGATGCAGCGGCGCCGATCTGGTCGGCCGACTGGTCCAATCGAACCTGGTCGGCGGCGTCAATATCCCGCCCGAGCGCCTCCGGCGCCGTTCCGAAGCGCGCCTGGACCAACCGTAGCAGCATGGCGCGCTGCCCCTCCAACCGCCCATATTGCAGCCACAGCAACTCGCCTTCCCGCAGCCCGATCCGTTCCGCGCTCGTAATGTAGGGCATCCGTCGTAGCTCCTCGATCCGCGCATTCTCGCGCGACAGAACATCGTCGTGCTCCGGCGGTGTCTTTTTCGACACGGGGGTGCGCAACTCGTACCCTACGCTGCTCGAGTCTACGCCGGGACGCTTCCACGCAGTCTGGGATAGCTCGGACAGTGCGGAGCACCATCGGCCGCTGATCCGCTATGGCCGCCTGACGCTGCATGGATAAGGCCGTTTCGGGGCGCCTCTCAGCAGTGGAAGTATCAACTGTTGACGTAGCGCTCGATCGCCTCACGCGCGAGTTCGCTCACGCTGCGTCCCTCGGTCGCGGCACGCATCTGCAAGGCGTGATACAGGTCGGTCGGCGCGCGGAAGCTGACACGGGGCGACGGGGCGACATCACGCCCCAGCGCCGGCCGCCCCACGCGGACAGGCGTGGCCCGCATGAGATCGTATCCTTCCTCCGCCTCGGCGGCCAGGGCCTCGATCATCTCAGGAGTGATAGAATCCCCCTTCCTTATGCGCTCAGGCCCGCTGCAGAGTACGGTGGCGCTGGCTGCATGTAGTAGAGTCCGCAGTGCGCGATCACATGGCGGGCGCGCGCTTTACTGATTCCATGCTTGGCGGCCGCTGTGGTCCACTCAATCCGCATAGCCACAGTGTAGCATATTTTGTCAGACGTAATTAGTGCCGCGGTACTCCGAGTGCGCCGCAAAGTTTTGCNNGTATTCGTAGCCCGCCCGTTTACGTAGCTGTTGGCGAAATCGGAGTTACCCGGTGGGCGAAGTGAGCGGAGGATGGATGGTTTCGCGGCGGGGGACGCAATTTGTGGGCGGTCGGTCGTAGCAGGGGCTAGGCGGAGTGGCGACTGGGGTACCATCCGAAGGTGTGCCGGGACGGCACAGGAGAGAGACGGGAGGCAACCATGTCGCTGCGAGCAGCACCGTTGGGCGTGATTCCCGAGGAGACGGTGCGGGTGGCGCGACGGGCGTTCCGCAAAGGCAGTCTGGCGATGTGGCTGCGGGACGAACTGGCGGCGCTCTACACCGACACGGACTTTGCGGCGTTGTACCCACAGCGCGGCCAGCCGGCGGTGGCGCCCTGGCGTCTGGCGCTGGTGACGGTCCTGCAGTTTGCGGAAGGGCTGACGGATCGGCAGGCGGCGGAGCAGGTGTGCGGACGGATTGATTGGAAGTATGCCTTGGGGCTGCCGCTCGGTGATCCTGGTTTCGATTTCTCGGTGCTCTGCGAGTTTCGGGAGCGGCTGCTGGCAGGAGGAGTGGAGGAGCGGCTGCTGGACCGGCTGTTGAGCCACTGTGCCGAGCGGGATTGGCTGGGGGCCAGCGGGCGGCAACGCACCGATGCGACCCAGCGGCCGCCCTGCGGGCGTCGGCGGGCGAGCATCCAGGGACTCAATCGGTTGCATCTGGTGGGCGAGACCCTGCGTCAGGCACTGGACCATGTGGCGGAAGCGACGCCGACATGGCTGCTGGCGCACGTGCCAGCGGCCTGGCGCGAGCGCTACGAGCGACCACTCACCACCTGGCGGCTGTCCCGCAAAGCGGGCGAACGGGAGCAGTTGGCCGAGCAAGTGGGCGCTGATGGGATCGTGTTCTATGGGTTGGTCACGGGGCCAGAGGCGCCGCCCTGGCTGGCGACGCTGGCGACGGTGGAGACGCTGCGGCTCGTCTGGTTGCAGCAATACTACGCCCCAGATGAGACAGGCCGAGTCTCCTGGCGAACGCCTACGGACCTGCCGCCCGCCGCCCAGTTGATCCGCTCCCCGTATGATCTGGAGGCGCGTTTCAGCACCAAGCGCACCACCAGTTGGGTGGGCTACAAGACACACCTGACGGAAACCTGCGACCCCGACCGCCCGCGCCTGATCACCCATGTGGTGACGACACCGAGCACCACCGCCGACAGTGCCGTCACAATCTCCGTCCAAACCGCCCTGGTGCACAAAGGGCTGGCGCCCAAGGAGCACATCGTCGATGGGGGGTATACCGATGCCGCCCATCTGGTGACCAGTCAGCAGCACGGCATCACGCTCGTGGGACCAGTGCCCCAGGACAGCAGTTGGCAGGCGCGCCGCGCCGACGGCTTTGACCTGCCGCACTTTGCCATCGCCTGGGACGAGCAGACGGTCACCTGCCCCAACGGCCGCACGAGCACCACCTGGTGTCCCACCCACAACGACTACGGCGACGCCGTGATCAAAGTGGCCTTCGCCAAGCACGACTGCCTGGACTGCGCCGATCGCGCCCGCTGCACGGGCGCCGCTGCCAACCCGCGCACCCTGACCATCCGTCCCCAGGCACAACACGTCGCCCTCCAAGCCGCCCGCCAGCGTGAACAGACCCCAGCTTTTCAGCAGACCTATGCCGCACGCGCTGGCGTGGAAGGGACCATCGCCCACGCGACCCACACCTATGACCTGCGCCACTTGCGCTATCGCGGCCAAGCCAAAGCTCATCTCCAGGGCGTTGTCACGGCCGCTGCCATCAACGTCTGCCGCCTCTGGGAACGCACCAGCCATCCCAATCCCACCCCGCGCCCACCCTCGCCCTTCGCCGCCCTCATGGCCTCCGCAGCACCAACACCCCTATGACCATTTCGCCAACAGCTACCTGAACGGGCGGGCCACGAATACCAAGCCTGCTGATGGAAGTTGTCTTGGTATTTCCGGGTTTGGGGTGTGGCCGAGCGGTAAACCGCACGGCTTAAGCAAGCGAAGCCCGCTGAAGCGGGCTAGCGGCGGTGGCGGGGCCGCCGAACCGGCGAAACCCTGGAGCAAATTGACAACTTCCATCAGCAGGCTAGACCGCGCATCCGACTTCCCTTAGCCTGCTTTAGTGGTGCATCCAGCAAGTTCGAGTGGATTCCCGACGCGGGTGGTGGGGCGCGCCTGGCGACTGAAGTCGCGGCTACCTTCGGGCCAAGTCCGCCTTCGCGGACTCGTTCCCAGCCCGCGAAGGCGGGCTTCGCTCGTTCTAGCCCGCGACTTCAGTCGCCGGGGACGGGCGCGGCGTCCATCCAGGGCACGTACCTACACGGCTGCCAGCACCGCGCCCGTCACGACCAACGCGGCGCCAAGCCACACGCTCGGTCCCGACCGCTCTCGGGCGATCAGCAGGCCGATGAGGACGGAGATCTCGCGCAGGGTGGAGACGCGGCCGGCGGGGGCGCGCTGAAAGGCAAAGAGGACGAGCAGGTAGGCTGCGGTAGAGCCGACAGCAACGAGAAGGCCGGGACGGAGCGCGCGATGCAGACGCCGACGGTCGCCTCGCATGAGGAACAGGAGGAATACCCCCTGCAGCGCCATCACCACGCCGAGATAGGCAGCCGGCGAGGCCTGGCGCACGGCGCGGGCATCAATGAGCGAGTAGCCGGCAATGCAGACGCCGGTGAGCAGGGCAAAACCGATGGCGGCGCGCTGCGTTTTATGCTGGCCGGCTGTTGCGACGAGGACGAGGCCGGTGACCAGAGCGAGCGCGGCCGCGACGGTCTGGGGCGTGGGCCGCTGTGTCAGCACTAAGGAGCCGCGCAGCAATAACCCTGTCACTGTCAGCGCCGCTACCAGGAGGGATGGCGGGAAAAACTGCAAGAGTTATTCTTGCGCGGGTCCTAACCAGCCGCCGAGCGTGACGAGTAGGGGCGCCGTGCCGCGTCCAATCGGGTAGGCCAGCGACAGCGCGCCGCGGCGATAGGCAGCCGCCAGGCAGACGGCGTAGGCGGTCTCCGCCAGTGCCGATGGCACGACGTAGGGCCAGACCGCCACCGGCGGCGCCAGGACGATCGCCGGGATCAGCCCGACGCCCGCCACCAGGCCGGCCACCGCCATCGTGGCGATCCGGTCCTCCGTGTCGTGCAGGATACGGTTCCAGGCGGCGTGAAAGAGGGCGGCTGTCAGGACCAGTCCTAAGGCGAGCGGGGGCGTGGCACACCGTCCTCATGGCGCGCAGAACGGCCTCCTCAGAGCCCGATCGACAGTGCCTTCACTTCCATGAAGTGTTGGATACCTTCGGCGCCGTTCTCGCGGCCAAGGCCGCTCTCTTTGAAGCCGCCGAACGGTATGTGCGGTCCGACCGGCAGCGGGTCGTTGAGGCCCACAATGCCGTACTCCAACCCCTCCGCCACGCGGAAGCCGCGACCGATGTCGCGCGTGAAGAAGTAAGCGGCCAGGCCGAAGGGCGTATCGTTGGCCAGGCGGATTGCATCGTCTTCAGTGGCAAACGGCATCACCGGCAGCACTGGGCCAAAGGTCTCGTCGTGCATTACCAGCATGTCGGGTGTGACCTTACCGAGTACCGTGGGCTCGTAAAAGTAGCCCTGCAGCCCGTCCGGGGAGAGGCGGTGGCCGCCCGCCAGCAGCGTGGCGCCGTGACCGACAGCGTCCTGGACGTGCTCCTCCACTTTCTGGTAGCCGCGTTCGTCGATCAGCGGGCCGACCTGGACGTTGGACTCCAGGCCGTTCCCCACCTTGAGGTTGCGGGCCAGCTCGGCCACGCGCGCGGAGAACTGCTCGGCGATGCCTTGCTGCACGAAGAGGCGGTTGGTGCAGATGCAGGTCTGGCCGGCGTTGCGGAAGCGGGAGAGAATCACCGCCTGGGCGGCCTTCTCCAGATCGGCGTCGTCGAAGACGATGAACGGCGCGTGGCCACCCAGCTCGAAGGAGACGCGCTTCATCGTGCCGGCGGCATAGCGCATGAGTTGCTTGCCAACCTCGGTCGAGCCGGTGAAGGTCAGCTTGCGGACCAGCGGGTGCTCGGCCAGTTCCCGTCCTGCTTCGGCCGAGTTGGTGCCGGTGACGATATTGGCGACACCGGCCGGGATGCCGGCCTCCTGCAGGATACGGAACGTCTCGATAGCGACCAGCGGCGTGGCGCGCGAGGGACGCAGCACCACTGTACAGCCGGCGGCCAGCGCCGGCGCCACCTTGCGGGCGGGCATGCTGAGCGGGAAGTTCCAGGGCGTGATGGCGGCCACGACGCCCACCGGCTGGCGCAGCACAAGCACGCGCCGGTCCGGCGCCGCGGCGGGCACTACCTGACCGTAGGCCCGACGTGCCTCCTCGGCGTTCCAGTCCAGGAAGGAGGCAGACGTGGCGACTTCGCCGCGCGACTCGGCGATAGGCTTGCCGTTCTCCATCGTCAGCAGGCGGGCCAGTTCCTCCTGCCGTTCCCGCATGAGCGTGGCGGCCTTGTGTAAGATGGCAGCGCGACCATCGGCCGGTAGGTGCGCCCAGGCGGGGAAGGCGCGGTGGGCAGCTTCGACAGCGGTACGCACGTCGTCGAGGCCGCCGTCCGGCGCCTCGGCGATCGGCTGCCCCGTCGCCGGGTTGCGAACGGTGAAGGTCCGACCGGTCGAGCCTGCCCGCCAGGCGCCATCAATCAACATGCGGTAGGTTGGTGCGGTTGCAACGGCCATGTGGGGAGTCCTCTCTGCTGCGGGTGTGGTGCTACTATGATGAGTATTGTAACGCCTGACGCGGGAAAGCTGAGAAGATGACGCGTTCCACCGGCATCCGGCTCTTTTTTATCGCGCTGCTGGCGCTTGCCGCTATCTGGATTGATTGGCCGGGCAACCCTGGCTTTCATTTCGAGGGGGCCGGAATCACTATCGACAAGCCTATCGCTGTTAAGGAGGGGCTGGACCTGCAGGGGGGCCTCTCCGTGCTCCTGCAAGCGCAACCTGCCGCCGGGCAGAAGGTGACGTCGGACACCATGCAAGCGGCGATGGGAGTCATCGAGAATCGCATTAACGGCCTGGGTGTCGCGGAACCGGTGATCCAACTTGCCGGGAGCAATCGCATCATCGTGGAATTGCCGGGCTTGAAGAACCCGGATGAGGCCATCAAACTCTTCGGCTCGACCGGGCAACTGGAGTTCCTGGCGACGAACGCCACGGCGGTGCCGGTCGGCTGCCCCATTCCATTTCCTGACGGACACTTGCCATCCGTTGCCAACTCGTCCCAGGGCTGTCCGACGCCCCAGCAACTGGGCATTCCACAGGTGGTCGTCGGCGGCTCGGACGTGCAGACGGCCTCTGTCGGTTATGACAATCTGAATCAGCCGATAGTCGATGTCACCCTCAAGTCGGCTGGTGGCGACAAGATGGGCGCCTACACGTCGCAGAATGTCCAGAAGTACCTGACCATCACGATGGACCGCATCGTGGTGGAAAGCGCCGTCATCCAGCAGCAGTTCGGCGCCAACTTCCAGATCAGCGGCGGCAGCATGGCGCTGGCGGACGCGCAGCGCATCGTGTTGCAGATCAAGTACGGCGCTCTGCCGGTGCCGATGGTGATAGCCCAGCAGCAAGAGGTCGGGCCGACGCTGGGCCAGGACTCCATCAACCGCAGCATCGTCGCCGGCATTATCGGCTTGGCGATCGTCATGGCCTTCATGCTGCTGTACTACAAGCTGCCCGGCATCCTGGCCGACGTGGCCCTGATCATCTATGCGCTGGTGGTATTCGCCATCTTCAAGTGGATCCCCGTGACGCTGACGCTGGCCGGTACCGCCGGCTTCATCCTCAGCATCGGTATGGCGGTGGACGCCAACGTGCTGACCTTCGAGCGCCTGAAAGAGGAACTGCGCAGCGGCAAGTCGCTGCGCGCCGCCATGGAAGCGGCCTTCGACCGGGCCTGGCCGTCCATTCGAGACTCCAACGTCTCCACCATGCTGACCTGTGGCGTGCTCTATGCCTTCGGCACCGGTCCCATTCGTGGCTTCGCCCTGACGCTCTTCATCGGCGTGATTACCAGCCTCTTCTCTGCCATCTTCGTCACCAGAACGTTCTTGCGCGTGGCGGCCGCCTTCCCCGCGGTGCGGCGGCCGCGGCTGTTCGGCGTAGAAAGCGCTCCTGCCCATGCTTAACATTATTGGTCGGCGGTATCTGTACTTCCGCCTGTCCTTGCTCATCATCATCCCCGGCGCCATCTTCCTGATCTTTTTCGGCTTGCGACCCGGTATCGACTTTAGCGGCGGCTCCAACCTGGAGTTGCAGTTGCAGAAGCCGCCGGATATTCCGACGCTTGAGCAGATCCTGACCTCAGACGGCTTCCCAGACTCGGTGGTGCAGACGGTCAACGATCCCGGCACGCCGAACGCGATCAACCTGCGCACCAAGCCCATGTCGAACACGCCGCAAAACAACCAGGTGGCGAAAGTGGAGGCGGATATTCAGGCGCAGTTCGGCAAGGTCACACAACTGCAGTTCCAGAGCATCGGCCCGATCATCGGCGCGGAGTTGACGCGCAAAGCCATTTACGCAGTGCTTGGCGCCAGCGCGCTGATCCTGCTCTACATCTGGTACGCCTTCCGCAACGTCGCCACGCCTTTACGCTTCGGCATCTGCGCGCTGGCGGCGCTACTGCACGACGTGCTGGTGGTGATGGGCGTCTTCGCCATCCTTGGCAAGCTCTTCAAGATCGAGATTGACGCCCTCTTTGTGACGGCCATGCTGACGGTGATCGGCTTTTCGGTCCACGACACCATCGTCGTCTTCGACCGCATCCGGGAAAACCTCAGCCGGCGCACCGGCGAGCCGTTCGAGACGGTGGTGAACGCCAGCATCGTCCAGACGCTGGCTCGCTCCTTGAACACCTCGATCACCGTGCTGTTGACCCTGCTGGCGCTGTACCTGTTCGGCGGCGTCAGCATCCGGCTGTTCGTGCTGGCGCTGCTGGTCGGCATCTTCAGCGGCACCTATTCCTCCATCTTCAACGCCAGTTGTCTGCTGGTGGTCTGGCAGAACCGCGAGTTCCGCCAGTTCGTGCCCCGCCTGTTGGGACTGCGCCGCGCTGCCGCCTGAGCGGTCGGAGAACCCTGTGGGCCGACCACTATTGCACCTGATCACTGATCGCCGGTTGCCGGCAAAGCAGTTCCTGGCAGCTATCATGGCGGCGGTCGATGGCGGAGTTGATCTCGTGCAGGTGCGCGACAAGATGGCATCGCCGGAGGCGCTGGTGGCGCTTACCCGACAGGTACACGCGGCCGTTGCTGGACGTGCGCTCGTCATCGTCAACGGCGCGGTGGAGATTGCACTCGCTGCCTGCGCGGACGGCGTTCACCTACCGGAGGGCCACCCAGACCTGGCGCGTGCTCGGCGGACGCTCGGCGCGGCGGCATACATCGGCGTGTCGGTGCATGGCGTGGCAGCGGCGCGGCGCGCGGAGCAAGCCGGCGTGTCGAGGGTCACCTTCGGTCACGTCTACACGACGGTAAGTCATCCTGGTGAGCCGCCGCGAGGACTGGACGCGCTGCGGGAAGTCGTCGCGGCGGTGCGCATCCCCATCGTTGCCATCGGCGGCATCGACGTTCGGCGGGTAGCCGAGGTGTTGGCAGTAGGAGCAGCAGACGTAGCGGTGATTTCGGCGATCATCGACGCCGATGAACCGCGGGAGGCGGCGCGGGGGCTGAGGGAGGCGCTTGACGCGGAAGCCGAACGCATTCGCGAAGCAACGGCACGCTAGGAGGCGTGTACGATACGTCCGATGTGCTTCGCCGTCCCCCCCGCCCGGCGACTGAAGTCGCGGGCTATTGACCGCAAAGTCCGCCTGCGCGGACTAGGATTGCCGGCGAAGCACCCCGAGGGCGCCCACTTTGCCGGGCACGCGCGAGCAGCGTGAATGTGGGCCAGCGACTTCAGTCGCCGGGTGGACCTGGAGCGCGTCGCGGCGTCTCTGACTATCCACGTACCGGACAAGCGCCATCCCGCTGTTGGAAACGCAGCCGAAGGGTGTAGATCAGGAGAGCAACCGAGGCCAGACCGATCAGTGGTTGGAGCGGCGCGAAATACGTCAGCGCACCGCTCACGCCGAGGGCGGGGACGACGCGTTTGTTGCAGACGGGACATGCCACCGCTGGCAAGGGCTTCGCAACCGGTGATGGCAACTGCCCCCTCGGCGCGTCAGCTGGCCTGTTCCTACTGCTGGCGGACGGCGGTTACAATGCAACAAAGGAGAGGTCCTGAAATGATAGAGATGACGAAGCATGTGATCGTTGAAGACGCGCTCGAGGAGCCGGAGCCGTGCTCGCCTAAGATATTGACTGCAGCCGAATCGTGGCAAGGTTTTGACGAAGCCGCACGGTACTATCTCAAGATGAGTGGCGCAGACTTCATCCGCGCCTGGGATGCCGGGCAGTTTGATGGGGAGCACGATCATGCCAATGTCACGCATGTGCTCCTGCTCCGTCCACTTGGCCGGTAAGACGCCGCGCGCCGCCCACGACGCTTTTACCCACGCCTATCAGCGGGCGCTGCTCTGTGTCACTCCGGCGCGCTTTGGTACCGATGGGCACCGCGACCCGGAGGCGCTCCACAGCGCCCGGATCGGCGTGCGGTCGGTCCCGCTCCACGCGGATCCACATGTGCGTCTACTGGTGGATGTGCAATACCGCATCGTCGAAGAGCCCGACACCAGAGGCTCCTGGGTAGTACGCCTGGAGCACTATGCCTATGCGCTCCGCGATGCCGAGGAGGCCGAGCTCTTCGCCTACCATTGGCACCCGCACGCACGGAGTTGGATTACCTGGCCCCACATGCACCTGGGACCAGCGCTCGGCCAACTTCCCGCTATGGCTAGGGCGGCGCATTTCCCGACGGGCCCGGTCGCGCTGCAGGATGTGCTGGACCTGATCATTCGCTGGTTTGGCGTCGTCCCCCGGCAAGCGGATTGGGATCGCCAACTGAGAGAGACCCGGCAACTCTTCGCGGAGTTGCATCCCGGCGTCCTTTAGCTCGACGCCAGAGCCAACCCATTCCATCCGGGTGCACTCGTGAGGCCCAGATCACCAACCGTGCAAGATCGAGCAGTAGCCCTGGCCGAAGACAGGTGTGGCCAGCACGGGAAATAAGCCGTCTGCTAGCCAGGACGACAAGCCGGTGCTGCCACAGCGCGGGTGACAGACCTCGCCTCACCGTCTACCATGACGGATAGCCGGATGCGGAGCGCCCGTGGCCGATCGGACCCATCCCGGCGGTCCCATGGGGAGTGTGACCGCTAGCAGGATGGGGTGCGCGCTTTGACCAACTGCCGGGAATGGAGCGCGACCTGACACACCAGGAGCGGCGCGCCTACCAGGAACAGAAAGGATGAGCAAGTCGATGACCACACTGACAAGGGAGCAGCAAGGATCTGGGCGTCGGACCAGCGACACTCTCCCGAATGTGGATCTTGGAACGCCTGAAGCCGCTCTACGCCTCGATGGCCGACAGCGCGGCAATGCCTGCAGCGCCTGTCCTGCCTCAGCGCAAGCGAGCGTGAAACATTGGTGGTGGGCGTCAGGGTGTAGCCCGGCCCACACCGGTTGACAACCCCTCCCTCTGCCCGCTACCGTTGCTCCTGGTTGCCCTGGCGGCGTGAGGCTGGGGGAGGGTAGTGGCGGCGACGCCGCTCGGATGCAGGACGGCACGCTTGCCGACGAGGATAGAGCACATGCCGGTGAGCAGCGACGGGTTCCGCCAGGTGATGCGGCACTGGGCATCTGGTGTCACCGTGGTGACGGTGTGCCACGAAGCGACGGTGCGGGCCATCCTCGTTACATCTTTCTTGTCCGTGGGTATTGATCCGCCAACCGTGCTGGTCAGTATCAAGCGGGACGGCGAGACGCATCGCCTGTTGGAGGCGGCGCGGGTCTTCGCTGTGAACTTTCTGCATCAGGGGCAGGCGGAACTGGCGTACAGCCTGGGCTACGCCAACGACCCCGAAGCCCGCGCCCTGCGCACCATCCCCTACCACTCCGGCAGCACGGGAGCGCCGTTACTGGATGATTGCCTCGGTTACCTGGACTGTCGCGTCATCGACGCCTTCGAGACGCGCGACCATACCCTGTATATCGGCCATGTGGAGGAGGCCACCGGCGAGGCCCGGCGACCCTTGCTCCATTGGGATCGTGCCTTCCGGCGGTTGCAGATTGAGGAGCCGGAACGTTGATGCCTGGGCCCGGCAGACACGAAATGCCCGACAGAGCAGGGGCGGGTTTCTGTGCTGCCGGCCACGAAATAAGGAGCGAATGAGCAATGGACTTTGATTCTGGTACCTCTACAGCGGACGCCCGGCTTTGTGGCGATCTCTGGCGCGGCGACGGCGGTTGGGCCCTACTGACAGAACTCTGTGATCGCTGCCACGGCCGCTTCGCCGGCACCGCCGACGAACGCCGGGCCGCCGACATCCTGCTTGCTGCCTTCCGCCGCTACGGCTTGCAGAACGTCCACGAGGAGCCGTTTACCTACCCAGGCTGGCAGCGCGGCGCGTCCCCGCAGTTGCGTGTGATCGGCGGAGCGGAGATTGCCACCTTCAGTCTGCCCGGCTCCCCTTCCGCAACGATTGAGGGCGACCTCGTGGACCTGGGGTGCGCCACCGACGACGACCTGAGCCGCGCCGGCCAGGACCTGAACGGCAAGATTGCCCTCATCAGCGCCGCCACACCGCCGCGCGCCAAGGCGATGCACCGCGATGAGAAGGTGGCCCGCGCCGCCCGGCGCGGCGCCATCGGGGTGCTCTGGATGCGCGACGCTCCCGGTCAACTGAGCGAGACGGGCGGTCTGTTCTTCCATGATGCGCCGCCAGTGCCTGGTCTGGCCGTCACCCGCGAGGATGGCCTGCGCCTGGCCCGCCTGTTGCAGCAGGGCGAGGCCATTCGCCTGGCGGCGGCGACGCACGACACGCCGCAAGAGATGACGAGCTGGAACCTGGTGGGCGACCTGCCGGGCAGCGAGGCGCCGGACGAGGTGGTGCTGATCGGCGCGCATTACGACGGCCACGATATTGCCGAGGCCGCGTTGGACAACGGCAGTGGCGTTGCCGCCATGGCCGAGGTGGCCCGCGGACTGGCGCAACAGCGTGGCGCCCTCCGCCGCACCGTGCGCTTTATCGCCTTCGGCGTCGAGGAACTGGGTCTCTACGGCGCCTACGCCTACGCTGCCGCCCACCAGGCGGAGTTTGACCGGGTACGCCTGCTGTTTAACCTCGACACCATCGCGGAGCCGGGGGCGACCAAAGGCGTGTCCACGCAACGACGCCCCGAGTTGCGCGCCGCGCTGGAAGAGATTGGCCGGGCGATGGGGGAGCCATTCCCGGTGGACGACCAGCTTTCCATGTACTCCGACCAGTTTCCCTTCGTGCTCAAAGGCGCGCCGGCCGCGCTGCTGACCAGTCCCGACGTGCCGCGCACGGGCGGCCGCGGCGTCGGTCACACCACCGCCGATACCCTGGACAAAGTCCATCGCCTCTCGCTCAAACTGTCGGCGCTCTTCAGCGCCCGGCTGGCCCTGTACGTCGCCAACGCGTCAACCTGGCCGGCCCAGCGCTGGACGGATGAGCAGACCCGCCAGGAGTTGGAAGCGGCCGGAGCCCGCGCCACTATGGAGATGGAAGGCGTCTGGCCCTGGCCATCTTCCACCCCCCACGCTTGAAAGGAAAGTGCTCATGCCCTATCGCGTTGCCATCATCGGCTGTGGTCGCCCCTTACGCACGGAGGGTTCCACCGGCTTTGGCCAGTCGCACCTGCATGCTCGCGGCTACGCTGCCAGCGGCAAGTGCGAACTCGTCGCGCTGGCCGACATTTCGCGGGAGAATGCCGAGGCCTTCGCTGCCGAGCACGGTGATCCGGCGCATCTACCAGCAATTTATGTTGACTATCAGCAGATGCTGGCGGAGATCAAGCCGGACATCGTGTCCATCTGCACCTGGCCGCACCTGCACGCCCCGATGACGATCGCCGGCGCCGAGGCCGGCGTGCGCGCCGTGCATTGCGAGAAGCCGATGGCGCCCACCTGGGGCGAGGCGCGCCGCATGGCTGCAGCCTGTGCGCGGCATGGGACGCAACTCACCTTCAACCATCAGCGCCGCTTCGAAGCGCCCTTCCGTGCTGCCAAACGCCTCCTCCACGAGGGCGTGATCGGTGACCTCCAACGCCTGGAAGGGAACTGTCCCAACCTGTTTGATTGGGGCACGCACTGGTTCGACATGTTCGAGTTCTATCACGACGAGACGCCCGTGCGCTGGGTCCTGGCGCAGATCGACAACCGCGTCGAACGCAAAGCCTTCGGCGTGCCCCTGGAGACGCAGGCGGTCAGTCTGTTCCAGTACCAGGACGGCGTGTTGGGCCAGTTGCTGACCGGACCTGATTCGTCGATCGGCTGCGCCAACCGTCTTCTTGGTTCCGAAGGCAGCATCGAGGTGCAACCGCGCATGCCGGAAGGGCAGCGTGCCCCCCTTCGCCTGCGCGGCAAAGGCGATGCCGGCTGGGTCTACCCAGACATCAGCGGCGACCGCCTCGACGGTCCAAACGAAGCGGTCTCCCACGGCATCATCGACCTGATTGCAGCGCTGGAGCAAGGCCGCGAGCCGGAACTTTCAGCGCAGCGTGCGCTGCGCGCCACCGAGCTGATCTTCGCCAGCTACGAGTCC